>NZ_JBFUAA010000010.1:0-176714 GCF_056406495.1 Arthrobacter sp. P1_B9 | reverse complement strand
GCCCTTGAGCTCGTCGTTCAGTTCCAGCGGCTCGGGATCGTTCGGGAACGTGTCCTCGAGGGTGGAGCCGTCCTTGCCGTTGAACGCCACAATCGAAATGTCGGCGATCTGGTTGGCCTTGACCCGGTCGCCACTGCCCCGCCACAATCGAAATGTCGGCGATTCCTTGACGGTCGGCAGTCCGGCCGGCGGGGTGACGGCGTCGCCTTCGGGCTTGTCCAGGACCGGCGGTGCGTCCTTGGCTGAGAGCACCTTGACGATCAGGAGCTGCGTCGGCTTGGCCTCGGCACCCTCGGCTGCGGCCTGGCCGGGAACGGCGAGGGCGAGGTGCGAGCCGATCTTGGCGCCCACGAACGCGTTGTAGATGACGGGGCTGCTGCCCTTGAGCTCGTCGTTCAGTTCCAGCGGCTCGGGATCGTTCGGGAACGTGTCCTCGAGGGTGGAGCCGTCCTTGCCGTTGAACGCCACAATCGAAATGTCGGCGATCTGGTTGGCCTTGACCCGGTCGCCACTGCCCTCGGTGACCACCTTGACAGTGGGTTCCTTGACGTCGAGCGGCTTGGTGAAGTCGACACCGGGAGCCTTCTTGTCACCGTTCTCAGTCAATTTGACCGAGTCCAGCTTGGCGGTCTCACCGGCGGACTGGCTGGTGGGTTCCGGAGCCGGAGGCGCTTCGTTGCCGCCGCAGGCGGTCAGCAGCAGCAGTCCGGGAAGAAGAATTGCTAGTAGTCGGCGCAATTGGAAACTTTCGTCGAGGCAGGGTGGACTCAGTGCCGTTCGGTTTCCCGTGGCAAAGAAAGCGGCGGCCGCAGGGCGGCCCTACCCCAGAATAACGTGCGAAGCTGGGTATCAGCCCATCGAGTCCAGCAGCGCATCCACCCGGTCGTCCACGCTCCGGAAGGGATCCTTGCACAGGATGGTCTGGTGGGCGCGGTCGTTCAGCTTCAGATGGACCCAGTCCACGGTGTAGTCGCGGCCGAGTTCCTGGGCGCGCCGGACGAAGTCGCCGCGGAGTTTGGCGCGCGTGGTTTGCGGCGGGGCATCCACCGCGTCCTTGACCGCGGTGTCGTCCACCACCCGGCGCACGGCCCCGCGGGCCTGGAGCAGGTAGAAGAGCCCGCGGCCACGGGAAATGTCGTGGTAGGTCAGGTCCAGCTGCGCAATCCTGGGAGCGTCAAGGCCCAGCCCGTGCCGTTCCCGGTAGTTGTCCATGAGCTTTTTCTTGATGGCCCAGTCCACTTCGGTATCGATCGTGCTCGTGTCGCCGCTTTCGATGGCGTCCAGCGTGCGCTCCCAGAGGTCCAGGATCAGCGGCACGTGGGGGTTGTGCGCGCCGTGTTCGGCCACGAACGCGGTCACCTTGCCCAGGTATTCGCGCTGGATTTCCAGGGCCGTGAGCTGCCGGCCGTTGGCGAGCCGGACCAGTGCCCGGCCGCTGAGGTCGTGGGAGATTTCCCGGATGCTGCGGATCGGGTTCTCCATCCGCATGTCGCGCATGATCACCCCGGCCTCGATCATCCGCAGGATCAGGTCCACCGTGCCGATTTTGAGCAGCGCCGTCGTTTCGGACATGTTGGAGTCGCCCACGATCACGTGCAGGCGCCGGTAGAACTCGGCGTCCGCGTGCGGCTCGTCCCGGGTGTTGATGATGGGCCTGGAGCGGGTGGTGGCGGAGGAGACGCCTTCCCAGATGTGGTCGGCCCGCTGGGAGAACGCGAAGGTCGCCCCGTGCGGGGTCTTGAGGATCTTGCCGGCCCCGGCGATCAGCTGGCGGGTCACGAGGAACGGGATGAGGATTTCCGCGAGCCGGGAAAATTCCCCGCGCCGCGGGATGAGGTAGTTTTCGTGGCTGCCGTAGGAGTTCCCGGCCGAATCCGTGTTGTTCTTGAACAGGTATACGGTGCCGTTGAATCCCTCCGCCGCCAGCCGTTCCTGGGCTTCGTCCACGAGGTCGCAGAGGATCAGTTCCCCGGCACGGTCATGGGCGATCAGCTGGGCGAGGTCGTCGCACTCGGCGGTGGCGTATTCCGGGTGCGACCCGACGTCCAGGTAAAGGCGCGAGCCGTTGGTCAGGAAGACGTTGGAGGACCGTCCCCAGCTGACCACCTTGCGGAAGAGGTAGCGGGCTACTTCCTCCGGTGCCAGCGGCCGGGACTCCGGGCTTGAATATGAAATTCCGAATTCGGTTTCGATGCCGAATATGCGCTTGTCCATCTCACTTCTCCTCAGCCAGCAATGCCACGATGTCCGGGTCCTCAAGCCGGCGGAACGCCCGGCGGGTGCCGCGGCCGCTTTCCGATCCCCGGTCCAGTACCGCAACTTCCAGTGCGGATACGGGCAGGGTGGTGGTTTCCTTGTCCGCCACGAGCCCGGCGAGGGCCAGCCGGATGGCGCCCGCGAAGTCGAGTTCGCCCTGCCAGCCCGCCGCGACAGCCTCGGAGACCTTGTCCGCCTGGCCGCCCATCACAATAAAGCCGTGCTCGTCGGCGATGGACCCGTCAAAGGTCAGCCGGTACAGATGGTCCGCCTCCTGGGCCTGACCGACTTCGGCCACGGCCAGTTCGACCTCGAAGGGTTTCTGTTCGGCCGTAAACACCGCGCCGAGGCTCTGTGCGTAAACGCTGGCGAGGCCGCGGGCCGTGACGTCCTCGCGGTCGTAGGAATAGCCCCGGACATCGGCATACCGCACCCCGGCTTGCCGCAGGCTCTCAAACTCGTTGTACTTCCCGACGGCCGCGAACGCGATTTTGTCGTAGATCTCGCCGATCTTGTGCAGGGACGGGGACGCGTTCTCCGCCACGAGGGCAATCCCGTCCCGGCAACTGATGACCACCACCGAACGTCCACGGGCGATGCCCTTCCGTGCGAAGTCCGCACGGTCCTTCATCAGTTGTTCGGGAGATACATAGAACTGCTGGGTCATCTCAGGCCTCCCGCTGGGCGACAGTGCGGGATTCGATGACGCGGCCGGCCACGGCGGCAAGGTCGCGGTCCGGTACCCGGAAGGCACCTGTCCGGTTCACGATGTACACCACCGGCCATAGCTGCCGGACGGGGTCCGGGCCGCCCGTGGCGGAGTCGTCGTCGGCGGCGTCGTACAGGGCCTCGACGGCGACCGCCACGGCGTCCTGCTCCGAGAGGCCGGGACGCCAGAGTTTCTTCAGCGCGCCGCGGGCGAACATCGAGCCTGATCCCACCGCGTGGTGCTCCTGTTCCTCGTAGCGGCCGCCCGTGACGTCGTAGGAGAAGAGCCGGCCGAAACCTGCGGGCCGGTCGAATCCTGCGAACAGGGGCACGACGGCGAGGCCCTGCATGGCCATGGGCAGGTTGCCGCGGACCATGGCGCCGAGCCGGTTCGCCTTGCCGTCCAGGCTCAGGAGCGTGCCCTCGATCTTCTCGTAGTGTTCAAGTTCAACCTGGAACAGCCTGGTGATGTCCAGGGCGATGCCGGCGGTCCCGGCAATGCCCAGCACTGAATACTGGTCGGCGGGAAAGACCTTCTCGATGTGCCGGCTCGCGATCACGTTGCCCATGGTGGCGCGGCGGTCCCCGGCCATCAGCACTCCCCCGGCATAGGTCATCGCCACAATCGTCGTCCCGTGCGGGGCCTGCAGCGGTGCTCCCGGCTGGCCGGCGTGCCCGCCGGCAGGCAACTGGTTGAAAGGCACTTGGCCGAAGGGCATCAAATCGGGCCGTTCGCGCTGCAGATGCTCGGTGAATGAGGACGTCGCGTTGGCTGCTACTCGGTTGGCTGTTGTTTCCTGCACTAACGCTCTCCCTCAACGTGGTGGATCAACGACTCTTCCGGCCCTTAGCCCCTCCCGCCGCCCTCATCCGGCGGCCGGCGGCGCTCCTACTGGCCGCCCTTTTGGACGAATGCGCGCACGAATTCCTCGGCGTTGGACTCCAGCACGCCGTCGATCTCATCGAGGAGATCATCGACGCCCTGGGTGGCTGCCGACGCCTGGGCGTCCGCCGGGGCCGGCGGCGCGGCGGGGACGTCCTCGTCAACCTCGGTGTCCCGCGACTGCGGCTGCTGCTGCTCCTGGCCTGCCATTGTTTTCTCCTTCATGTCCGTCCCTTTTCTCCTAAGGGACATCCTGTAGCAATAGTGCCACGCCCGGGGCGCCCGCGGGGGGCTTTGTTTTCAGGAACCGGGGCTGAGCCCGAGCAGTTCCGCCAGGAACGTCCCGGCCTCCCGGTGCCGGGCAAACAGGCCGCCGGTGAGGGCTTCGGTCCCGCGCAGCGGCTCGCGGGTAGGGACCCGCTGGAGCCTGCCGCGGCCGGGGACATCGAAGATCACCGAGTCCCAGCTGGCCCCCGCGAGGTCTGCACCGAACCTGCTGACGCRGCGCCCGCGGAAGTACGCCCGCGTGTCCGACGGCGGTTCGGTCACGGCACGGGCAATCGCGGCGTCGTCGACGATTCGGTGCATCCGGTCGCGCGCCAGCAGCCGGTAGTAGAGCCCTTTTTCGGGGCGGATGTCGGCCCACTGCAGATCCACGAGGCCCAGCCGTGCGTTGTCCCAGCCCAGGCCGTCACGCTGGCGGTAGCCCTCGAGCAGGGACAGTTTGGCGAGCCACTCGACTGACGATGCGGCCGCCGCCCGGTCACCGCCGAGTTCGCTCAGCGTGGCGGACCACCGCTCCAGGACCTCGTGGGTGTGGCCGTCACCGTCCACGGCGTCCGCGACGCCGGTGTCCTGCGCGTGCTTGGAGGCGGCCTCGAAATAGATCCACTGGAGGTCCAGGGCGCTGATCCGCCGGCCGTCGCCCAGGCGCAGCAACCCGGTGAGCGAGGTGTCGTGGCTGACGGCCTGCAGCGCGGCGACGGGCTCATGGACTTCGATCCGCGGCGCCAGCCCGGCCTCGATCAGGCTCAGGACCATCGCGGTGGTGCCGAACTTGAGGAAGTTGGAGGCCTGGCTGAGGTTGGCGTCGCCGATGATGACGTGCAGCCTGCGGTATTTGTCCGCGGTGGCGTGGGGCTCGTCCCGGGTGTTGATGATGGGGCGGCGGATGGTGGTTTCCAGGCCCACTTCGGTTTCGAAGAAGTCAGCGCGCTGGCTGATCTGGTAGCCGGCCCGGGCGCTGTCCTGCCCGAGGCCCACCCGTCCGGCACCGCACATGATCTGCCGGGTGACGAAAAACGGCGTGAGGCCGCGCACGATTTCGCCGAACGGCACCGAGCGGGGCATCAGGTAGTTCTCGTGCGAGCCGTAGGAGACCGACTTGTTGTCCGTGTTGTTCTTGTACAGGTTGATGGGCGGCAGTTCGGGATCCGCAGCGAGGCGCCGGACCGCGGCCAGTGCCACGAGGTCGCCGGCGGCGTCCCACGTGACGGCGGCGCGGGGGTTGGTCACCTCGGGGCTGGAATACTCCGGGTGGGCGTGGTCCACGTACAACCGTGCGCCGTTGCCCAGCACCATGTTCATCAGCAGCGTGCCGGACTCGTCCTCGCCGTCGGCCTCGAGTTCCTGCCGCCCGTAGGCGAGGGCGATCGCCTCGGCGTCGAGGACGGGAGGCTGGTCGGTGAGTTGTTCCGGGTCCGCGCTGCTGCGCTCCAAGGTCCAGCCGCGGGCGTCGTGCAGCGGTTCCTCGTCCGTGTAGTCCCACCGGGTCTCGGCGCCGCCGGCGGCCCGCTGCCGGGTCACCTGCGCGTACGCCTGAATGACCCGGGCTGACATCATCGTGGCGTTGGCTCCCGGGGCCGAGGGCGCGTGGATGCCGTATTCGGTCTCCGATCCCATGACCCGCATCGCCCCGCCGACCGGCAGCCCGCCCGCGGTGTCGGCGGGCTTGCCGGGGACAACAGCCGTCACAGGTACTGGCCTGTGCTGGGCATCGTCTCGATGGACTTCCCGGGCTCCTGGCCGGCCTTGCCCTGGACGATGGTGCGGATGTACGTGATGCGCTCGCCCTTCTTGCCGGAGATGCGTGCCCAATCGTCCGGGTTGGTGGTGTTGGGCATGTCCTCGTGTTCACGGAACTCGTCCACGACCGCCCGGAGCAGGTGGTCGATCCGCAGGCCCTTCTGGCCGATGGTCAACAGGTCCTTGATGGCGTACTTCTTGGCCCGGTCCACGACGTTCTGCACCACGGCGCCGGAGTTGAAGTCCTTGAAGTAGAGCATTTCGGTGTCGCCGTTGGCGTAGGTGACCTCGAGGTATTCGTTGGACTTCTCCGTGGAGTACATCGCCTCGACGGTGCGTTGGACCATGGCGTCCACGGTCGCCTGCACGTCGCCGTTGTGCTCGCCGAGGTCGGACTCGTGGAACGGCAGGTCCGTGGTGATGTACTTGTTGAAGATGTCGGCCGCGGCCTCGGCGTCGGGGCGCTGGATCTTCACCTTCACGTCCAGGCGGCCCGGGCGCAGGATCGCCGGATCGATCATGTCTTCCCGGTTCGAGGCGCCGATCACGATCACGTTGTCCAGCCGTTCGACGCCGTCGATCTCGCTGAGGAGCTGCGGGACGATGGTGGTTTCGACGTCGGAGGAAATGCCGGTGCCACGGGTGCGGAACAGCGAGTCCATTTCGTCGAAGAACACCACCACCGGGCTGCCCTCGGACGCCTTTTCCCGGGCGCGCGCGAAGATCAGGCGGATGTGGCGTTCGGTCTCGCCGACGTACTTATCGAGCAGCTCGGGTCCCTTGATGTTCAGGAAGTAGCTCTTCATGTCCGTCTTGCCGGCGCGCTCGGCGGCCCGGGCGGCCAGCGAGTTGGCCACGGCCTTGGCGATCAGGGTCTTGCCGCAGCCGGGCGGGCCGTACAGCAGGATGCCCTTGGGCGCCTTCAGCCCGTGCTCCCGGTACAGGTCCGGGTGCAGGAAGGGCAGTTCGACGGCGTCGCGGATCTGTTCGATCTGCGGCCCCAGTCCGCCGATGTCCTGGTAGGTGATGTCCGGGACTTCCTCGAGCACGAGGTTCTCCACTTCCGAGCGCGGGATCTTTTCCAGCGCGTACCCGGTCCGGGAATCAATCGAGAGCGCGTCGCCGACCCGGAGCCGCTGGGCGAGCAGGGCACCGGAGAGCCGGATGACCCGCTCCTCGTCGGCGCGGCCCACCACCAGCGCACGGTCAGGCCCCAGCATTTCCTTGAGCGTGACGAGGTCCCCGGCCCGCTCGTAGCCGAGTCCGGCGACCACCATCAGGGCCTCGTTGAGCAGGACTTCCTGCCCGACGGCGAGCTGGCTGATGTTGACCAGCGGGCTGATCCCAACCCGCATCTTGCGGCCGGCGTTGAAGATATCCACGGATTCCTCCGTGGCCGCCTGGCCGCTGTTCCCGGCCGTCGGCTGCCGTTTGGGGTTGAGCTGGAGGATGGTGCCGAAGCTGTACGGCGGCTGTCCCTCCTGGTCGAGGGCGTTTTTCAGCCGAAGGATCTCGGCCTTGGCCGTTTCCAGCATGCTGACCAGTTTGGAGTTGTTCTGCGTCGCGGCGGCGAGCTGGCGGTCAATGTGGCGGAGCTTGTCCCGGAGGATGTTGACCTGCCGCTCGGCGACGGACAGTTCATTGGCGGCATACCGGTCACCCTCGCCGGCTGCGGCGCGGGCCGCATCCATGCGGGCGGCAGCATCCGCTGCGTCCCCGGCCGGTGTGCGGCCCGGGTCAGTATTCGGAGTCTCCATCGTGCATCAGCCCCTTCCTGCTCTTCTGTTAAGACCATAGCCCTAAGAAGGCGGGTGCCGCTGGAGACATCCGAAATATGCTGCCTAGTTCGTTATCTCCGGGGCGTCGACGACGTTCGTTCCGGCGATTGCGTCGCGGGCGGCGCGGCGCAGCTTTTTGTCCGAGACCGCACGCTCGCCCACAGCGCCCGGGGTCCAGGCGTTGACGTCTTCTTCGTTAAAGTCGGTCTTGGAGGGGCGGCGCTTTACCGAAATGCCCGTGACGCCGTCGGCGAGGCGGCGGGTTACCAGCAGGAAACCCGTGTGGGCGACCATGCGGTGGTCCGGGCGGACGGCCAGGCCTTCGAGATGCCAGCCGCGGACCATGGATTCCCACGCGTCGGGTTCGGTGAAGCGTCCGTCCGCGCGGATGGCTTCGGCTGTCCGCGAAAGCTGCGTCACAGTCGCGACATAATTGATCCACACGCCGCCGGGGGCCAGGACGGTGGCGACGGCGTCGAGGCATTCCCACGGCGCGAGCATGTCCAGGACCACGCGGTCCACGGAGCCGGGTTCCTCGGTGCGCACCACTTCCTCCTGGAAGTCGCCAAGGGAGATCTTCCAGGCCGGGTGCGGTCCGCCGAAGATGGTCTCGACGTTGCCGCGGGCGATGTCCGCGAACTCCTGGCGGCGTTCGAAGGAATGCAGGTAGCCGTTGTCCCCCACCGCGCGCAGCAGGGAGATGGACAGGGCGCCCGAGCCGACACCGGCTTCGACGACGCGTGCGCCCGGGAAGATGTCCGCCATGGTCACGATCTGGCCGGCGTCCTTGGGGTAGACGACGGCCGCGCCGCGGGGCATCGAGAGCACGAAGTCCGAGAGCAGCGGACGCAGCGTCTGGTACTGCTGTCCGACGTTGTTGACCACCACTGAGCCGTCGGGCTTGCCGATGATCTCGTCATGGTTCAGGAAGCCCCGGTGGGTGTGGAAGGCCCCGCCGACTTCGAGGGTGATCGTGTTCATGCGGCCGCGCTCGTCCGTGAGCTGGACGCGTTCGCCTTCGCGGAAGGGTCCGCGGCGGCGCGCGGCGCCGGTGGCACCATTAGCGCTGGCGGCAGTGCTGCCCCCGGCGGCGGGAGTGTCGGTGCCTGCGGCGGCGGTGGTGTTGGCAGTGTTAGTGCCTGCGGCGGTGTCGCTGCTCATGAAGATGTTCCTCGCTCCTGTAAAGCTGTGTGGCCGCGGACATGCCGGCGGGCACCGGTCTTTGCGCGTGGGGGCCGGAAATTCACGACCGCCCAGTAACTCTACCGGTTCTGCCCCTGGTTCTGGCGTTCGTTCCGGTACTTGCCCGTTATGGCCCGGACGACGGCGGACTGGCGCAGCAGCCCGGTGACGGCGCCCTCGCGGTTCACCACCGCGTACTCCTGGCCTTCGAGCTGGGCCAGGTACTGGACGAGCTCCTGGCCCTTGGACCATTCCGGGACATAGGCGCCCGCGCCAAGGGGGTAGGAGACCGCGGTCAGGGCGGTCGCTGCGGCCAGTCCGGCAGGCACACTGGCTGCGGCGCCGGCGTCGACGATGGCCACGGGACGGCCGTCCCGGTCGCACAGCACCACGGCGGGCTTTCCTGCCGGCGCCCGGTCCAGGAGGTCCGCGACCGTCGCGGTTTCCGGAAGGCCGAGGGCGGGTTCGGCGAGGGCCGCGGCGTCGACGAGGTGCAGCCGGCCCCGCAGGCGGGCCTGCTGGATCGCGGCCGACGCCCCCATCCACAGGAAGCTGCCCACCAGGGCGGTGATGAGGGTGAAGGAAATATCCGGACGTGCGCCGCTGACCAGCGGCAGGACTATGAACCACAGGGCGAGGGCGATCACGATGATCCGGCCCGCCCAGCCTGCCGCAATTGTGCCCTTCTCCTGGCTGCCGGTGGCTTTCCACACGGCGGATTCGACCAGCCGGCCGCCGTCCAGAGGAAGGCCGGGAAGGACGTTGAAGATGCCGATCAGCAGGTTGGCCCAGACGAAGATGTTGGCCAGGATGTCGGCCACGCCGTTCAGGTTGCCGTAGGCAAGCGGGAGCCAGCCTGCGCCGGCAAGGACGAAGTTCGCGGCCGGGCCGGCCATCGCCACCAGGACGGAGCGGCCGGGTGAGGCCGTGAAGCTCTGGAACTGGGTGTGGCCGCCCCAGAGGTTGAGGACAATTTTCTCCGTGGGCCAGTGGAACAGCTTCGCGGTCAGCGCGTGCGCGAGTTCATGGGCCAGCACGGAAATCAGGAGCAGCAGCGCGTAGGCGAAGGCGACGAAGAAAGCGGTGACGCCGAGGCGCGGATTGTTGCTCTGCAGGACCGGCCCGTAGGCGATCACCGTGAAGGCCGCGATGATGAACCAGGAATACGCCAGAAATACCGGAATGCCGGCGATCCGGCCCAGCGGGATCCCTTCCCGGCGGTTAGCGGGAGTCTTGCCGGGTTGCCCCTGGCTGCCGGTGTCAGCCACGGGCGTGGCCCGCGGTCGAGAGTGTGGTCGAGACCGTAGTCGAGACCGTGCTTAAGTGGCCGGTTGGGTCCGCGGCGGCGCCGAAGGTAGCGTCCGGGAAGGCGTGCCGCAGGGCCACGAGCTCCTCCAGGTCAGTGACTGTCCTGCCCTCCAGGGTGTTCCAGGTGGCGCGGCGGGGATCGTGCGGGAGGGGCAGGATGTGCGGGATGGCGACCGTGACGACGCCGGAGGCCACGGCGGCGGCGACACCCGGCACGGAATCTTCCAGGGCCACGCAGTGGTGCAGGCCGAGCTCGGGATCCTGCTGCTGCAGTAGCTCAACGGCCGTGAGGTAAGCCTCCGGGTGCGGCTTGCCCTGGGTCACAGTGTCTCCCGTGACGAGGAACTCGAAGTAGGGCGCGGGCAGGCTCGCAACGATCTCCCGGGCCAGCGGGGCCTCGGACATGGTGACCAGGGCGCAACGGACGCCGGCGTTGTAGAGTTCGTCGAGCAGTTCGCGGGCCCCGGGCCGCCAGGGAATGGAGCTCCGGACCTGGCTGATCACGTGGCCCGTGAGGGTGTCGATGATCTCGCGCCGTTCCAGGGCCACGCCGGCTTCCTGCAGGATTCCCGCGGAAAACATCAGGGACTGTCCCACGAGCTGCATGGCCTGTTCGTGGGACCATTGTCCGCCGTGGGCTTCGACGAGTGCGTGTTCGGCTGCGATCCAGTAGGGCTCGGTGTCGACAATGGTGCCATCCATGTCCCAGAGCGCTGCTTTAAGGAGGGGCCGGGAAGCTGAGGATCGCATGCCTTCCAGTCTACGGGGAAGCCCGCGGCCGGGCGCCCGCGCTACGCCTACGGCGAATTCCGCGCGCCTGACCCTGGGATTTCGGGCGGAAATTGCGGTTCCTTGGCGCGCGATTGCCTGCGCGCGGCGGGTTCTTGGACGTAGGGTGATGGCATGAACAGCTTCGAGGCAGACCCCACCGAACCAGGCGCCGTCTCCGAGCCGGAGCGGCTGCTGCAGCCAGTCCCCGAGGGCCGGCGYATCACCGTCATGCTCGCGGCCTTCGAAGGCTGGAACGACGCCGGAGAGGCCGCCAGCGATGCCCTGCGCTACCTGAACAAGCTCTGGGGCGGCAAGAAGGTCGGGGCGATCGACGCCGACGAGTACTACGACTTCCAGTTCACCCGGCCCACGATCCGGCGGACAGCGGCCGGTGAGCGGAAGATCAAGTGGCCGTCCACGCGGATCTTCAAGGCCAGCGTCCCCGACTCGAATGTGGACGCCATCTTCGTCCAGGGCACCGAGCCGTCCTACAAGTGGCGTGCCTACACCGCCGAACTGCTGGTACATGCCGAGGCGCTGCATGTCGACTACGTCATCCTGGTCGGTGCGCTGCTGGCTGACGTGCCGCACAGCCGGCCCATTCCGGTCAGCACCTCCACGGACGACGCCGCCCTGCGTGAGCGGATGGACCTGGAGGCCTCGCAGTACGAGGGCCCGGTAGGGATTGTGGGCGTGCTCGGCGAGGTGGCCCTGCTGGCCGGGCTCCCGACCGTGTCGCTCTGGGCGGCCGTGCCGCACTATGTAGCCCAGGCCCCGTCGCCGAAGGCGCAGCTGGCCCTGCTGCACCGGGTCGAAGAGCTGCTCCAGGTCCCGCTGGACACCACGGAACTCGTGGAGGAGGCCGACGCGTGGGAACGCGGCGTGGACGAGCTCGCTACAGAGGATCCGGAAATTGCGGCGTATGTGCGCCAGCTGGAGGAGGCCAAGGACACCGCCGACCTTCCAGAGGCCAGCGGTGAATCGATAGCCCGCGAATTTGAGCGCTACCTCAAGCGCCGGGGCAAGGACAAGCCCTAGCCCGCGTCCCGCGTTTCCCTCCCCCTTCCCCCTCCCACCTTTCCCGCGCACTTCCCCTATGGGGGTCTTCCCCCGGACCAGAGTCTTATGACCCTGCCGGCGGCCGCCTGTCGCGGCGAGAGTTGGACCTGGCCGCGACGCCGGCCAACACCGAGTGGAGGGCACACCATGACAGATCACAACTACATCTTGTTCGTGTCGTCGTACGCCGACGAGGGCTCGGCGGCAGAGGATTTCAAGGCGATCAAGGGCTTGGACGACGCGGCCGTCGCGGCTGCCGTCGTCCTGTCGCGTGACTCCTCGGGCAAGACCGAGGTCAAGGAGCACGGCGGCGGACTGGTCGCCGGGGGCACCAAGGCCGGCGCAGTCGGCGGGCTGGTGGTCGGACTGTTCGCTCCGCCACTGCTGCTGTCCGGCGTGATCGGGGCCGGGATCGGCGCCGGTGTGGGTGCCATCAGGAAGCGGCACGAGGAGAAGTCCATCGGCGTCAACGCGGAGGAGTTTCTGCCGCCGGGCTCCTCGGCGATCGTTGCCATCGTCGATGACCTCTACCTCGACCGCGTCGACAAGGCGATCAGCAAGGCCACCAAGAAGGTCAGCAAGGCTGTCGACAGTGGTGACTACGACGCCGTCGTCAAAGCCGTGAACGAGGGCGACGAGAAGATCATCGAAGCCGCTTCGTCCTGACCGGCCGACGCAGCCACCGTGGAGACGGCCGCTGGGTTTTGGGATCTTCCTCCGGGCCGACCGAAAACCGGTTAGAGTTCGACGCCGAGCAGGGCGTTGACGGCGTCGCTCACCAGCGCGGCGTCCGTGGCCGAGGCCTCCCCCGGGGCTGCCAGGGCGGCCTTGGCCCAGGCGTCGACGGCGGCGAGTGCGCCGGGCGCGTTCAGGTCGTTGGCCAGTTCGGTCCGCAGCCTGCCAAGCAGGGCCGCGGCGGAGCCTTCCGGCGCCACGGCGAGGGCCTCGCGCCAGGTGCGGAGCCGGTCTTTGGCCTCGGCGAATCCGGCGGCGGTCCAGGACCAGTCCGTGCGGTAGTGGTGGGCCAGGATCGCGAGGCGGATCGCGGCAGGTTCTTCCCCGTCAGCCCGGAGCCTGGAAACCAGGACAAGATTGCCCTTGGACTTGCTCATCTTCTCCCCGTCGAGGCCCACCATGCCCGCGTGCGCGAAGTGGCGGGCCAGCGGCACGCCCGCCAGCGAGTACGCGTGGCCGGCGCCCATTTCGTGGTGCGGGAAAATAAGGTCCGAGCCGCCGCCCTGAACGGTAAACGGCTTGGGCAGGTACTCCTGGGCGATCACGGTGCATTCGACGTGCCAGCCGGGCCGGCCCTCCCCCAGCTCGCCACCGGGCCAGCTGGGCTCGCCCTCGCGGGCAACCCGCCAGAGCAGCGGATCCAGCGCCTGGCGCTTCCCGGCCCGGCCAGGGTCGCCGCCGCGTTCGGCGAAGAGTTCCAGCATTTCGGCGTCGGAGAGTCCGGAAATGGATCCCAGGGTCCAGGCGTCGACGTCGTCCGTCGAGTGCTTCCCGGCGGCTTCGACGTCGTAGTAGACGTCGCCGTCGGGCTCGCCGCCGGTGCCGGGGACGCGGTACGCGAGTCCGTTGCGCAGCAGGCGCTCGATGGCGGGAACGATCAGGGGAACGGCCTCGACGGCACCGATGTAGTGGTCCGGGGCGAGGACGTTCAGGGCCTCCATGTCGGTCTGGAAGAGCTCGATTTGGCTCGCGGCGAGGTCGCGCCAGTCGACGCCTGTGGCCGTGGCGCGCTCCAGGAGGGGATCGTCGACGTCGGTCACGTTCTGGACGTAGGCGACGTGCTGGCCGCCGTCCCGCCACGCGCGGTTGAGGAGGTCGAAGGCGACATAGCTGGCCGCGTGACCCATGTGCGTGGCGTCATAGGGGGTGATGCCGCAGACATACATGGACTGCTCACCTGTGGCCTCCAGGGTCACAATTCCGCCCTTGGCGGTATCGAAGAGGCTCAGGGCGGGCATGCTGCCGGGGAGCTGGGCAACAGGGCGGGAGGTCCAGGATTTCACAGACCAAGCCTAGTGCTAGGCACTGATGACATTGAAACCGAGCAGCAGGAACAGGGACATTCCCAGGATGATCCGGTACCAGACGAAGAGCCGGTAGCCGCGGGTGGAGACGTATTTCAGGAACCAGCCAATGATGACGTAACCCACAATGAAGGCGATCGCGGTGGCCAGGGCAGTTTCCGGGAGACCGTACGGGCCGGTGATGCCTTCCTTGGAGACCACCTTGTACAGCTGGTACAGGCCGCTGCCGAAAACGGCAGGGATTGCCAGCAGGAAGGAGTAGCGGGCTGCCGCCTCACGGGTGTAACCCATCAGGAGCCCGGCGCTGATCGTCCCGCCGGAGCGGGACACGCCGGGGAAAAGGGCCAGGGCCTGCGCCAGTCCGTAATAGAGCCCATGTTTGTAGGTCAGCTGCGTCAGTTCACGGTCCTGCCGGCCGATGGTGTCGGCTACCGCGAGGACCATGCCGAAGATAATCAGCATGGTCGCGACGCCCCACAGGCTTCGGAGTACCGATTCGATCTGGTCCTGGAACAGCAGGCCCAGGACGATGATCGGGATGCTGCCCAGGATCACCAGCCAGCCCATGCGCGCATCCGGGTCCTGCCGGGACACTTTGCCGGTCAGCGAACCGGCCCAGGCACGGATGATCCGCAGGATGTCGCGCCAGAAATAGACGATCACCGCGGTCTCGGTGCCCAGCTGCGTGATGGCCGTGAAGGCGGCGCCGGGATCGGACGCTTCCGGGAGGAAGGCGCCGACAATCCGCAGATGGGCGCTCGAGGAAATCGGGAGGAACTCGGTCAGCCCCTGTACCAGGCCCAACAGAGCCGCTTGTATCCAGTTCACGTTTATAGACCCTACGTTACGAAGCAGCCCGACCCCGTAAGCTAGCTGACATGCAGCAGCGTTATGTCGGCAACAGTGGGTTGCGCGTGTCCGCCCTATCCCTCGGCACCATGTCCTGGGCCAGGGAAACCGAGGAACAGGATGCCGCCGCCCTGGTGCGCTCCTTCGTCGATGCCGGCGGAACCCTGATCGATACGGCGGCGTCCTACGCCGACGGGCAGGCCGAGGCGATGCTCGGCGGAATACTGGGCGACGTCGTGGCGCGCTCCGAAGTCGTGATCTCCACGAAGGCCGGACTGACGACGGCGGACGGTCGCCGCAGCGTCGACACGTCCCGCAACGGCATGCTCTCCGGGCTGGACGCGAGCCTGGCCCGGATGGGAACCGATTACGTGGATCTCTGGTTCGCGCACGCCTGGGATCCGAATGTTCCGCTGGAGGAAACCCTGTCAGCGCTGGACCACGCGGTGCGGTCCGGCCGGGCGCGTTACGCCGGTGTCTCCAATTTCAACGGCTGGCAGACGGCAAAGGCCGCCGCAATCGCGGGCTTCCCCCTCGTGGCCAACCAGTCCGAATACTCGCTCCTGCAGCGCAACGCGGAGATTGAGCTCATTCCGGCCATCGAGGACGCGGGGCTGGGCCTGATGGCCTGGGCTCCGATGGGACGCGGCGTCCTGAGCGGCAAATACCGCGGCCACATCCCGGCTGATTCCCGGGCCGCCAACCAGCGGTTGGCGACGTACGTGGAACCCTATCTCGAGGGACCGGCGTCCAGCGTGGTGGAAGCCGTCGCCATGGCGGCGAAGGGGCTGGGCCGGACTGCCCTGGATGTGTCGCTGAGCTGGCTGTTGTCCCAACAGGGGGTGGCAACCGCCGTCGTCGGCCCCCGGACACCGGTTCAGCTCAAGGAGATCCTGGATTCGGCGCTCGCGCCGCTGCCGCCGGAGATCGCGCAGGCGCTCGAAGACGTGTCCGACCCCGGCTGAGGCCGCGGAGATCCGCAGGTCCCCCTAATTCTCCGAATTCTCGAGGATCTCGAGGTCCTCTTCGTCGTCGACATCGTCTTCGTCGCCGTCTTCGTCGCCGTCGATCACTTCGAGCGGCGTCACTTCCCCATACGCCTCATACAGGGCGTCGTCGTAGACTTCAAAGGCATCGGCAACGGCGAAGAACGCCGCCTCGACCGCGGGATCCCCGTCACTTCTGCGGGCGGAGGCCGCCGCCAGGTGTTCTTCCAGTGCAGAGGTCAGGGACTGAAGCGCGACACGCGGATCGATGCTCATGACTTCACGTTAGTCGGAAAAAGACGAAAATGGAGAGCAATGAAAGAACATTTTCTGAGCAGCTCGGTCCGGCGGGAACGGGACTATGTCAAGCAGTACGAGTACCTCGTTCTGACGGTCGGTCCTGAGGATTCGCTCCCCGAGGCCCGCCGCCGGCTCGTGGAGCATTCCGAGTACGGCAAATGGGAACTGGAACGCAGCCGCCTCTACGTGGGCGGCGGGCGGCGTTTCTGGCTGCGCCGGAAAGTCATCCAGGTCCAGCGCACCGTCTAGGCCGCACACGGATCCCGGCCGCGCACCGGCCGGGACCGGCAGCAGCGAACGCCACGGGGAGTCCTGGGCCCTCTAGGGTGTCTCCAGCGGGCCCAGCCAGGCGTTCGCCACGGTATTGTGCGCCGACTCGTCATCTGATGGGTGGAACATGCCGGCGAGCACGTCCCGGTACAGCCGCTCCAGCTCGGAGCCGCGGAAGTAGCTGGAGCCGCCGGATACCCGGATGGCGAGGTCCACCACGGTGCGCGCCGTCTCCGTGGCCCGGACCTTGAGCCCCACGAGCTGGGGGAACCATTGGCTGCCGTGGTCCGCGAGGGCGTCGACGTCGGCCGCCACGGAGGACAGCTGCGGATAGAGCGCATCCATGGCCATCGCCGCCTCCGCCACCTTCCAGCGGATGTCCGGGTCCTGGGCGTAGCTGCGGCCGCCGTTCTTGAACGATGTCCGGCGCTGCACCGCTTCCACCCCGAGCGTGAGGGCCCGTTCGCCGATTCCGGTGTACACCGCGGCGAGGAGGGTCTCGAAGCAGGCGAAGATCGCGAAGATCAGTGGGTCGGCGTTCGGGCCCACCGGCAGTTTCCGGAAAATCCGTTCGGCCGGGACGACGGCGCCCTCCAGGAGGGTCGTGTTGGACTGGCTGGCCCGCATGCCGAGCGTGTCCCAGTCGGGCAAAATCTCGTAGCCGGGGGTTTCCCGGGTGATGAACCCGTGGACCAGTTCCCCGGCGCCGTCCGCGGCATTGGCGTCCTTCCCGAAGATGCCCAGTCGGGTCCACGCCGGTGACAGGCTGGTGAAGATCTTGCGGCCCGTGAAGCTGTAGCCGCCGTCGTGCAGCGGGACGGCCTCCGTGCGGGAATCGAACAGCACGGAGTCGTTGCCTGCCTCCGAATTGCCGAAGGCGAAGACCTCACCCTGTGCCGCCTCCTGGAGGATGAAATCCAGCGAGGAGTCACCCCGGGCGGCAAGGACGTGGGCGACGCCGGTCCACACCAGGTGCATGTTGACGGCCAGCGCCGTGGCCGGCGCCGCGGTCGCCAGCCGGCGTTGCAGCTGCGCCGCTTCCGCAAGGCCGAGTCCGAGTCCACCGTCGATCACCGGGACGAAAATTTTCAGGTAGCCGGCCGCCGTGAGATCCGCGAGGTCCTCGTGGAAGAAGGCGTTGTCGCGGTCGTAGCCGGCGGCGCGGCCGCGGATCCGTTCCAGCAGCGGGCCACTCAGGATGTCCTCGGGCGTCATGGCAGGCGGTGTCCGCTCAGTAGTTGGTGAGCAGGGTGTCCAGCACCCGTGCGCCGAATTTCAGGGAATCCGCCGGGACCCGTTCGTCGACGCCGTGGAACATGCCGGTGAAGTCGAGCTCGTCCGGCAGCATCAACGGGGCGAAGCCATAGCCGGTGATGCCGAGCCGGCTCAGGGACTTGTTGTCGGTCCCGCCGGAGAGCGTGTACGGCAGCACCTTGGCGCCCGGATCCTCGGAATGCAGGGCGTCGATCATCGAATCGACGAGGTTGCCGGCGAACGGCACCTCCAGCGAGACATCGTTGTGCACGTAGCTGATGTCCACTCCGGTGCCGGCGAGTTCGCGCACGATTTCCAGCACCTGCTGTTCCTGCCCGGGCAGGGTCCGGCAGTCGATGAGGGCCTCTGCCGATTC
This sequence comes from Arthrobacter sp. P1_B9, assembly GCF_056406495.1. NCBI lineage: Bacteria > Bacillati > Actinomycetota > Actinomycetes > Micrococcales > Micrococcaceae > Arthrobacter > Arthrobacter sp. P1_B9. Next base: position 158,670 of record NZ_JBFUAA010000010.1, on the reverse strand, counting down.
CGGAATGACGTTGTGCTTGTAGCCGCCTTTGAGCAGGGTGGGGTTGGTGGTGTTCTGCAGTGTGGCGCCGACAAAGCGGGCCACCGTGCCGAGTTCCTTGAGGATCTTCTCCGGATCGTCGGGATCGAATTCGACCCCGGTGAGTTCGGTGACGCCGTCGAGGAACTGCCGCGTGGTCGGCGTGAGCTCGATCGGCCAGTTGTAGGCACCAATCCGGGATACCGCGCCGGCAAGCCTGGTCACGGCGTTGTCGGTGTTGATCTGGGAGCCGTGGCCCGCGCGGCCGTGGGCCACCAGGCGGAGCCAGGAGAGGCCCTTTTCCGCCGTCTGGAGCAGATAGGTGCGCTGGCCGCCGATGGTGGCGGAGAAGCCGCCGACTTCGGAGATCGCCTCCGTGGCGCCCTCAAAGAGTTCGGGCCGCTTCTCGACGGCGTAGCGGGCGCCGTAGGTGCCGCCGGCTTCCTCGTCGGCGAAGAACGCGAAGATGAGGTCGCGCTTGGGTTTGCGTCCCGTGCGGGCGAAGTTGCGCAGCACGGACAGGATCATGGCGTCCATGTCCTTCATGTCCACGGCGCCGCGTCCCCAGATCAGGCCGTCCTTCAGTTCGGCGCCGAAGGGGTCAACCGACCACTGTTCGCGCAGGGCCGGGACGACGTCCAGATGGCCGTGGACCACCAGGGCGCTGGCGGAGGGGTCCTCCCCCGCCAGCCGGGTGACCACGCTGGCGCGGCCGGGGGCTGCTTCGAAAATTTCGGCGTCCAGCCCGACTTCGGCCATGAGCCCGGCGGTGTATTCGGCGGCCGCGCGTTCACCGGGGCCGGAGCCGTCGCCGTAGTTGGACGTGTCGATCCGGATCAGCTCCTGGCAGATCCTGACGACCTCATCCTCTGGCCTGGTTTCGGTCCGGTTGTCAGTCATAGCGGCTCCTCGTGGCGGGTGGCTCAATTGCTTGCTTCAGCCTACCCACACCACCCCCGCGGACCCCGATTATTTGTTTCCGGAAAAGTCGTGCTAGAGTCTTTCTCGCTGCTTCCGAGAAAARCAAAACGCTGAAAGGCGAAACGAACTCGGAATTACCACCTGCGCGGGTGGCGGAATGGCAGACGCGCTAGCTTGAGGTGCTAGTCCTCGAAAGGGGGTGGGGGTTCAAGTCCCCCTCCGCGCACAAGGGAAAACCCCTGGAATCCAAGGATTCCAGGGGTTTTTTTCTGCTTCCCCGCCGACGGGCTGCAGCTTCGCCCCCGCTGCCGCTGAATACCAATACCCGCTGCCCCGGCCCGGAGCCCACCGGACGTGCCCGCCAGGGAATGGCCGCACAGAGTTCTCGCCCCGTGGCCGCCGGCGTAGAGTCTGCGCAAGAGACTTGCAAGCGGATCGAGGGATGACAAATGTCAGTTAAAGGCTGGAACCCGCTGGTGCTTTTGCCTGTCGCGTTCATCGTCGTCTTCGTGGTTTGGGCAGCTCGACGGGCCCGAGGCCGGAAGTCCAAGGACTAACGACCCGCTGAGCCGCTGTGTGCTTGCGGAACAAGGGTGTTGAGCCGGCGCGGCCGGGCCAACCAAAAGACCGCATCCCTGCCGGCCCCCCAAAAGCTCCTGCAGGAATGCGGCCGTCGTGGCGTCAGCCGGAGCGCGGCTCCCCTGACGGGCAACCCTTAGGCTGCGTGCCTCCACGATGGAGGGGTACCGGAGGCGTGGACCGGTACCCCTCCGGTGCAGAAATAGACATGTCCAATTCTGTTTTCAGAGGGTAATGCAAAATTATTGGACATGTCCAATCGGATGATATTGTCTTCTGGATCCACCCTTCGACCGCAGCAAAGGAGCCCTGTCATGAATGACGCATCAGTCGATTCCGGGCCGGGCGCGGCACTCGCAAGGAAGCTGAACCTTCTCCTTGATTCCTCGGAAGCGGCCGGGAAGAAGATCACCTTCAACGAGGTCAGCGCCGCCATGAAGACGGCCGGCACCCCGATCTCCCGCGCCCGCTGGCACTACATGCGCACCGGGTCCGGGCCCGAGGTGAAGAAGACCGAGCTCCTGCAGAACCTCGCAAAGTTTTTCGGCGTGAACCGCGACTACCTGCTGCACGACCAGGACGAACTGCCCCGGAAAGTCGAAGCCCAGCTCGACCTCCTGGCCAGCATGCGGGCCAACAAGGTCCGCAATTTCGCCGCCCGGCAACTCGGCGGCCTGTCACCCGAGACGCTCCTTCAGATCCGGGACCTTATCGACGAGCAGCTGGCGGAGGCGAACGTCACTTCTTCCGACACGCCGGGCGCCGGAAAGGCCTCTGAACAGGGCTGATACGCTCCTCCTTGGAGTCGGAGGGACTCCGGCCCCCTATCGGACCATCCCAAGGATTAGCGCCATGGACTACAGCGTCGCCCGAGTGCGGGCCCGGACTGCGGAAGAAGGCCTGCGGCTGCAGGAGCCGGTCTCCATGCGTTCCATCCAGAGCCACCTGGAGACCGCGAGCGGGCGTCCAATTGTCATCAAGCCGATCGACAACACCCCCACCGACAAGGTCTGTGGCCTGTGGTTCGGCCTGGACGGCCTGGACCTCATCCTCCACGCCAAGTCGGCGTCAGAGGTGCACCGCCAGCAGATCGTCCTGCACGAGTTCGCCCACATGATCCTCCGCCACGAGCAGGAAGTCCTCTCGCACGACTACGCCCAGGTCTTCTTCCCGGACCTCGACCCGGAGCGCGTCGTCTCGGCCCTGAAACGCACCGACTTCGCCGACGAGCTCGAGGTAACGGCCGAACTCCTTGCCGACCGGCTTGCCTCCCGCATCCGCCGCTCCTACCAGCAGCCGGACGCGGAGCCGGGCAACTTCGGGGCGGTCTTCGGATGATGCAGTTCCTCATGGCCGCGGCACTGTTCCTGTTGGCCGGGGCCCGCATTCCCGCCCTGCTTCGCAGCCGGAGCGACCTGGTGTTCTCCTGTGCCGTGTACGGAGGCGTGGGCTCTTTGCTCATGTCCCCGATTGTCTACGTCCCCGTCGATACGGCCCTGGGCGGCATGAACCTGGTCAAACTGGTCCTGAACTCCCTGATGATTATCTCGCTCTGGTATCTGCGCCTCGCCGCATACGCCGCCATCGCCCCGGAAGCCGGCGGCCGCCGTTCCTGGTGGACCCGCACACTGCCTTTGACGCTCACGCTGAGCCTGCAGACCGCGTTCTTCCTCCTCACAGGACCCACCGTCACGACCCCCGCCTGGGGCATCTACGAGGACCGTTTCCCGGCCCTCCTGTTCTCACTGATGCTCACCCTCTTCATCTGTTCGATGAGCGCGGAAATTGCCGTGATCTGCTTCCGCTACGTCCCGCGGATGAGCCGCCCGTTCCGCGCCGGTTTCTCCATGCTGGGCGCCGGCTGCATCATGGGCTTCCTGGTGATGGCCGAGATGTGTCTGTCCCTGTTGGCCCGGCACCTGACATTCCTGGCCGTACTGGTCAGGCCTGGCTTCCCGTACCATCAGCTGGAACTGGTTGCGACCGTCCTGGCCGGCGCCGGGCTCACGATCCCGGCGGTTGCCGGCAGGGCTGCCCGCAAAAACCTGCACCGCCGGAACACCGAAACCCTCGCACGCGTCGAGGCCATCTGGTCCAAGGCGCTGAAGAGCACGTCGCTTGACCGGACCCTTGAGGCCGACCCCCAGGCACCGGTACAGGACAGGCTGCACCGGATGGTTGTCGAAATCCGGGACGCTGAACTCGCTGCGGGCACTTCGGCGACCTTCCTGACCGCGGAGGAGCGCAGCTACCTGCTCTCCGTTGAAGCAAAGCTCCATAACTCCCCCGCCCCGGCATAGCCCGCGACAGCTACAGAAAGCCGCCATGCAACTCCTCACGCACCCGACCCGCCGAACACGCCCGAGCGGTACGGACATGTACGGGATCTACCGGAACATGGTCCTCTTCGATTTCAAGACTGAAATCCATTCGGGCTTCTTCGTCGCCTATTACCGCAACTTCGCCATCCCCTCCACAGCGAGGACCCTGGCGGCGACCGGAGAGATGAAATCCCGGCCGATGAAGCGCTCCTACGACACCGGCATCGTCCTTCACGAGATCATCGCCAACGGGTTCGAGCACGAACGCAGCCAGGCCATGATCAAACTGCTCCGCCGGGTCCACAACGGGGTGCCCGGCACCCCGGACGACTTCGTCTACGTCCTCATGACCTTGCTTGTCCTGCCGCTGCGCTGGACCGAACGTCACGGCTGGCGCCGGCTGACGGAGTTGGAGAAGCGGGCCGCCACGGATTTCTACGCCGAACTGGGCCGGCAGATGGGGCTCGAGGGCATCCCGGCCACCTTCGCGGAGGCGGAACGGTTCCTGGACGAATACGAGGACCGGAACATGGGCCCGAGCCCCGAGGGCTCGATGCTGTTCAATGCGACCGTCGCGGCCTTCGCCAGCCGTATCCCCGCCCTGCTTCGCCGGTTCACCCCGACCATCCTGGCGCTGATGATGGACAAACCCCAGGTCGCTGTTGCCCTGGGCCTGAAACCTGCCCCGGCAGTGCTGCGCGTACCGTTCAACGCGGTGCTGCGGTTCCGCTCCCTCAAGGCCAGGCTGCGTCCCTTGCCGACCGAGCCCATATTTGTGCCGGGAAGGATGAACGTCGTGGCATACCCGGACGGATACACCCTGGACCAGATCGGCCCTTGGGGGAAATCAGCCAACGTCTGAGGCCCGGGGACGGCCGGGCTGCCGGCCGCCGTCGACCCTGGGGTGGACCCGACGCACCCGAGACGGGCCTGCGTGCTGACCGAAGGCGACGGCGCGGATCCCGGCCACGCGCGAACAGCCCCGCCGGAACCTGAACTGCTCAAATCCCGGCGGGCTGTTCGTTGTGGTCAGAGTGCGCTCTGCCTAGCCCACGTGGATGGCGGGCCGGAGTGCCTGGTCGGGTTCGGTCTCGCGGAGGATTTCGCGCACCAGCGGCGCGGTGTCGCCCTCGCCTAGGAACAGGTACCGCATGAGGTGGCCGACGGGGCTGCCCTCGGACCACTCGAAGTAGCACTGGGGCTTCGTGCCGGTCGAGTCGCGCATGGCCAGCAGGACGGCCGCGATCGCGTTCGGCACGGCCGGGGACTTCACCCGCAGGACCCGGTAGCCGTCCACTTCGACGCCTTCGACCCGCAGCGTGTGGCTGAACGCCGAAGGATCGGAGATTTCCACTTCCAGGAAGATGACATCCGCCGGGCCCGGGACGGGGTTCAGCCCGCGCTGTTCGTACTCTTTGTCCGCGTACTCAGCCTTGTCACCGGCCTGGCGTTTGTTGGCGATGACGTTCAGTTGCCCGTCGAAGGCAATCGAATCGGTGATGAACTGCCGGGCTGCCGCGTCGAACTCGATGGTTTCCAGCCGCAGTTCGGTGGTGCGCTGGACCCGGGAGATGAGCGAGACGACGATGATGCCGGCGATGAAGAACGCCGAGATCGCGATGCCGTCGGGCTTTTCGATGACATTGGCGCCCAGCGCGTACAGCAGGACCAGGGTCAGCGCACCGAAGCCGATGGTTCCGGCGCGGCTGTGCCGGCGGATCGCGGAGACGGTCACGGCGACGGCTCCGGAGACCATCATGGCCAGGATGCCGGTGGCGTAGGCACCTGCCTGGGCGTTGACGTCGGCGTTGAAGGCGATGGTGATGCCGACGCTCAGCACGGTGTAGACGATGACGACCGGGCGGACGGCCCGGCCCCATTCCGGCGCCATGCCGTAGGCCGGCAGGTACCGGGGCACGATGTTGATGAGCCCGGCCATGGCGGAGGCCCCGGCGAACCAAAGGATCAGGGCGCTGGAAATGTCGTAAACCGTGCCGAACCCGGCGCCGAACAGGTCGTGGGCGAGGAACGCCAGGGCGCGGCCGTTGGCCTGCCCGCCCTCCTCGAACTCCTTGGCCGGGATCATGACCGTGGTGAGGAAGCTCGTGGACATCAGATAGACGCTCATGATGGCCGCCGCCGTGGTGAGCAGCTTGCGGGTGTTCCTGACCCGGGACGCCATGACCTGCTCGGGGCTGTCGCCGGTGGCCTTGATCAGAGGCATCATCGAGACGCCGGTCTCGAACCCGGACAGGCCCAGGACCAGCAGGGGGAAGGCGATGACGGCGGGCCCGATCAGGTCCATGGGGCCGCCGCCGGCGCTGGCGAGCAGCCGGTCGGTCCAGCCGGCGATCAGGGACGGTTCGGAGAGAACATGGGCGAATCCTGCGGCGACGACGGCGGCGTTCAGGAGCAGGTAGACGGCCACAAGCGGAATGGCGACGCCGACGGCCTCGTTGAAGCCGAGCAGGAACACCCCACCCAGGATCAGCAGCAGGATCACCGTGATGATCACGGCACTGCCTTTCAATCCCGCAGGCACGATCGGGTTCTCGAGCAGGTGCACCGTCGCGTCGGCTCCGGAGAGGGTGATGGTGATAATCCACGAGGTCGCAACGAACCCGAGCAGCAGCAGGACGAAGAACTTGCCGCGCCAGAACGGGAGCAGCTTCTCCAGCATGGCAACCGAGCCCTGCCCGTGCGGGCTCTCCTGCGCGACCCGGCGGTACATGGGCAGCATGCCCAGCAGGGTCAGGGCCACAATGAGCAGGGTTGCCAGCGGCGAGAGGGCACCGGCGGCCAGGGCGGCGATACCGGGAAGGTAGGACAGGGTGGAGAAATAGTCGACGCCGGTCAGGCACATGACTTTCCACCAGGCGTTGGGCTTGTGATCTTCCTCGGCTTCGGGGCCGGCGGGTGCGACCTGGTTGGCCAGTAGCCAGCGGACCAGGGGCTTGTGGTCCGGGCGGTCGGCCTGCTTCAGGTCAACTTGCGCCGGGACGGCGTGGTCAGAAGTGGTCTGCATCGGATCTTTCTGTTGGTGGCCGGGCGTGTGCCGGGCAGGAGCAAGTCCTGGGAACCGGTCAATTGTAGTGCCGGGCCCCCGTTGCCGCGGTCAGCTTCAGGCAGCGTCCGGAACGGCGGGCCTACCGCGGCTCCGGTCCGGGCAGCTCTGGCCCGGGCGGCTCAAGTCCGGCCAGCTCAGGTCCGGCCAGCTCCGGCCCGGGCGGCTCAAGTCCGGGCAGCGGGTCCTTGCCGGTCCATGTCTTCACGACCGTCCACGTGACGGCGGTGATCGGCACGGCCAGCAGCGCGCCGACAATGCCGGCCAGTATGGTGCCCGCCGCCAGGACGAGCAGTATCGCCAGGCCGTGGATGCTGAGGACCCTGCCCATCAGGACCGGCTGCAGGAAGTGGTGTTCGAGCTGGTTCACGCCGATGACCACGGCCACAACAATGAGCGCCTGGACCAGCCCGTTGGAGACCAGCGCGACGACAATGGCCAGGGTTCCTGCGACGGTAGCACCGACGATCGGGATGAATCCGCCGATGAAGATGAACACTCCCAGCGGCAGGGCCAGCGGCACTCCCATGATGGCGAGGGTGATCCCGACGACGAGACCGTCAACCGCGGCCACCATGGCCGTGCCGCGGACATACCCGCCCAGGACGACGGTACTGCGATCCGCCGCCAGCCGTGCCCTGGCGCGGTGGTCGGCCGGCAGCATGCCAATGAGAAAGGCCCGGATTTCGGGACCGTCCTTGAGGAAGAAGAACAGGGTGACGGCCATCAGCACCGCGCCGGTGAAGATTTCCACCGCGGTGCGGGCACCGGTGAGGGCTTCTGCACTGAACGTGCTCGAGGTGAAGAACTCCCGCACCGAGTCCATGACGGCGGTGATCTGTTGGTCGCTGACAGGGACAGGTCCGTGGTTCAGGAATGAGTGCAGTTGCTCGACCCCCGCAGCGGCCCGGGCCGTGAGCTCGCCCCACTGGTTGGAGACCAGAATGACGATGCCGGCGATGACGCTGCCGAAAACGGCGAGAATGGCCACGAACGAGGCAACCACCGCGAGGGCGCGCGGCCAGGCGTGCCCGGTGAGCCAGCGGACCAGCGGGGAGATCGCTGCGGCCAGGATAACGGCGATGAGGACGGGGATGATGACGAGCGGGATGCGGCTGGCGGCCCAGATGATTGCCCACGCGAGGGCGGACACGGCGAGGACCTGCACGGAGCGGATGCTGGCGCGGCCCAGTCCGTCCGACCAGATGGCCGGCATTGCGTTGCGGGGTTCGATCATAGGGGTTCTCCCGGCGTTCGGACGCGGTGGCTAGGCCCAGCGCAGGGGTTTCGGCCTGGACTGTTGCCACGCATCGTAGAACCGCATGCGGGCTTCGTTGCCGCGCTGCTGCTCGAGGGCGTGCAGGCGCCCGAAGGTAAATCCGCTGCCGGGGGCATCCGCGGCCTGCCCCGCCAGCACCAGTAGGGTTTCCCGGGTGACGACGCTGTCCTGGAAGTCTCCGAGGATCTCCTGGATGCCCTCCGCGGCCCGGGCAACGTTCGTTGCTTGAGTGCCGAAAATGGGGGTAGCCGCCTCTGCGGCATAGCGCAGCCGCTTGGCAGCCTTCCGAACTTCATGCAATGCGGCATCCTGCGGTGTCCCGCCTGTGCCGCCGTCAAGGGACCGGACCGCCGCCTTGAGGCGTTTTCGTTCCGCGGAGACGAGCCGGCCAACCGTCCCCGGCGCATCATTGCCTGCCCCGCCGCTCAGCGGAGGTACCGCAAGGAAGGCATCGAGGGCATCGAGGAGGCGGAAGTAGCGGGTGCTGTCCAGCGCCGCCAGTCCGGCGGCAAGGCCCTGTTGCTGGACAGTGCCGAGGTGCTCCTGGATCTGCTGCGCGACTGGCCCGATTAACAGCTCCGGAGGTTCGGCACTGATCATTTGCGTCAGCCGGGCACGGATGACCTCGGCGTCCCGGGCCTGGCCCACGTTGCCGGCGAGCCACTGGAGCTCGCCGCTAAGGAACCTGGCCGACGTCGTATCTGTGAGCGTTCGAAAGGTTGCCAGTGCCGACCGCAGCCGGCGGGCGGCCACCCGGAATTGATGCACGGCATCGGGCGCATTGACCCGGACGCGAGGATCATGCAGCTTCACGGCGCGTATCTGTTGGGATACGTACGAGAGCATGACGTCCGAGGCCGGCCCGCTCGGGCTCGGTTTCGGAACCGTGCCCGGATTCTCCGGATAGTCCGGTCCGAGCGCCCGGGCGAGCTTGGACGGGTGGGTGGCGATGGTGACTCCCTCTGCGGCGCACAGAGCGTCGGCGTCCTGCAGCAGCCGACGGGGGCCGCCGGCGAGTTCCAGTTCCCATTCCCGCCACCGCGACGGTCCCGCGCGGGTTAGCAGGGATTGGGCCTCGACACGGTCGTCACTGAAGTTGGCAAGGATTGCGCCGTCGGCGGCGTACAACGGCGTGACCCTCCGGCTGGTCCGGATGTGTGCAACCGGCATCAGCGCGTGGCAGCGGGTGTGGACGAGCACCAGCTGCCGCAAATTTTCCGGCACGGCATCCTGATCGCCGCCAAGCGGCTCCCGTATCGCCCGGCGCTCCCCCACGGCGACCGGCAGTTTGAGATGCCATCCTGCATCCGGACCGCCTGACCGCCGGCACAGGGTGATCCGTTGCCTGGCCAATGCCAGTGCTTTGGTATCAAAGTAGACGGCGTCCAGCATTTCGTTGACGGGCTGCCCGGCGCGATCTACCCCTGGGATTGATGCCAGTGGCGGGAGGGCGTCGGATTCCGAAGGGCTGTACTTGCGTTCCACCTCGATCGCGTCGGCGGCCATGCTTCATTTTAGGAACTCCCGCACGCGCCGGGCGTGTGCCCAAAGGCCCCTATCGGGGGAGATTGTCACGGGAACCGGGCGCTGGGGACGGGCGGCCGCCCAGTTCAGGGCGGCGGCCCTCCGGGAGGCACACAGACGCGCGGTATGAGGCTGGAAAAATGACTTGCCCGGGCATGCGGCGGCGAGTAACTTTCGGAGCAGTGGGCCGGCGGACCGCTGGCCCCCTGCGAGAGGACCGCCATGCCAACCATAATCGGCCACCACGATGTCAAGGACAAGGATCATTGGCTTGCCTCGCCGAAGCGCGAAGAGGTGTTCGGCCCACTGGGGATCACCAATATTCGTACGTTCGTCAACCCCGAGAACCCGACGCAAGTCGCAGTGATGATGGATGTCCCTGACGTGGATGCCCTCATGGCCGCGATGCAGAATGACGTAATGGGCGAGGCGATGGCCTACGACGGCGTACTGCCCGAGACCCTGGTCTTCCTCGTCGAGGCCACGCCCTAGCTTCACCCGGGCGGACACCGCCGGCGGTGCAGGCGGATGTGGCGAAGCTCCGGTCAAATAGCGGTTGACCGGAGCTTCGGGTCCATTATGGGCAGTGGTTCCTGTGTATTGGCCGGGAATAGGCTGACCGCTAGTGGTTCAGCAATTCACCCATGAGCGGCGCATTGCGGACATCATCGGTCAGGGGGCTCAGCCCCCACACGTCCTCGATGGTGTGCAGCAAGGAATAGTGCGAGTAGGCGGCATTGGATGTGAAGTGCTTCCGCGCTGCCGGGCCGGCAAAAACCGTAGCCACCCGGTTGTCGTCTTTGCTGCCTTCATCCCACGTGATCACCAGCAGGGAGTTCTGCGTCGTGAAGGCCGGGGATCCCAGGATCCTGGGCACTTCGCGGGCGAGCCAGTCGTCTCCGGTGCCGATGGAGCAGTCGTGGGTGTCGTTGCACATGTCCGGGCTGATGAAAGAGTAGTCCGGCAGGGTCGACGGCGACTGCAGGTCCTGCCCCAGCCGGTCATACGGAACAACATGGTCCGAGCAGGAGGCCACGTCGTCCGTCACGGCAGGGTAATACATGAACGGATTATGCTTCACCGCATACCGGCGGGAGTCATGCGCGGCGCAGGGCGCGGGCATGCCCTCGGCGTACATTTTCCAGGTCCGTCCGGATTGGGTGATCTCATCGGCGATCGAGCGCACATCGGCGGTGCACGAGTCCGGCTTGCAGTCGCTGGTGATCCCCGCGCTGGTTCCGCTCGTGAGGGCGAGATAGTTGGGCAGGCTCGGGTGGGTGATGGCCCGGTAGTTGGCGGCCACGGAGAATTCCGCTGCAAGCTTGTTGAAGTAGCCCGCTTCGCTGGCGCCCATGATCTGCGAGGCCGCCTTGTTCTCCTGGACGATGACCACAATGTGCGCGATTCCGCCGCTGGCCTGTCCGCCCGGAGCGGGGTGCGGGGCCGGCTGCGCGAAATACGGGGATGGTGGTGGGGTCGCGGCGGGCGTGTCCTGGCCGGGGGACGTGGGCGGCGATTCGGTCCCCGCCGGCCCGGCAGGCAGGGACCCGGCCGGTGGGGACTCGGCAGATGGGGGCTGCGAAGGCGGGCCGGCCTGGAGGGGCTGCACCGACGTGCACCCCGCCAGCAGCATCGCCAGCGCCCATCCGCCGGCCAGGGAGAGTCGGCCGATCCGCGTCATCGGTCCATGCTAGCGGCCGGTATTGGTGCGGCCAATGCTGTTCGCATTCCCGGCCTCAGGCCAGGCTCAGGTCAAGAAGCTGCCCGCGCCCGGTCCACGGTCCGGCTCCCCCGTGTCCGGTCACCCTCCGGGATGCAGCGCGCCGCGGACGGTGCCCAGCAGGGACAGGAACCGCTCGTTGTCCGGCAGGTCGTCTATCAGCACCACACCCTCGGGAGCGGCCAGCGGAATGCGCCAGTTCGGGTATTCGGTGCTGGTGCCCGGCTGGTTCTGGGTCCGGGTCTCCCCCACGGCGTCGACCAGTGCCACCCCCAGCAGCGCTGACGGGGCCAGCGCCGTGTAGGCGTACAGCGCCTCCACCGTGGTCCGGACGTCCGTGCCGTTTTCCGCCAGCAGGCCGCGTGCCCGGACCCGGGCCAGCACGGCCTCCTGCTCGGCCGCGGCCTCGGCGCGTTCTTCCGCCACTGGCCGCCGCAACAGCCCGAGCGATTCGCGCAAGGTGACGTGTTCACCGGCGAGGTAGCCCGCCGTCGGGGGCAGATCGTGGGTGTTGACGCTGGTCAGGCACTGCTCGCGGTAGTGTTCCGGCGGAATCGGGCCATCGGCGTCGTGTTCGAACCAGAGGATCGACGTGCCGAATATCCCCCGCTCGGCCAGGTAGCCGCGGACCCACGGCTCGAACACCCCGAGGTCTTCGCCAATCACGATCGCCCCGGCCCGTTGCGCCTCGAGGGCAAGGATACCGATGAGCGCCTCGTGGTCGTAGTGCACATACGTGCCGCTCTCCGGCCCCCCGCCCTCGGGGATCCACCACAACCGGAACAGGCCGAGGATATGGTCCACCCGGATGCCGCCGGCGTGCCGCAGCACGGTACGGAGCATGTCCCGGTAGGCGGCATAGCCGGATTCGGCGAGCCGGCCCGGATGCCATGGCGGCTGCGACCAGTTCTGGCCCAGCTGGTTGAACATGTCCGGAGGCGCACCAACGCTGACGCCCCGGGCAAGAACGCCGGAGAGGGTCCAGGCGTCGGCACCGCCGGGTTTTACCCCGACGGCGAGGTCATGGACGACGCCGATCCCCATCCCCGCCTGGCGTGCCGAACGCTGGGCCGCCTCGAGCTGCTGGTCGCAGAGCCACTGCAGCCAGCAGTGGAATTCGATCCGGGCTGCCAGCCTCGGCCGCTGCTCGACACAGTGGGGCGACGCCGGGGATGCCGCCGCTCCGGCCCATGCCGGCGCCGACGGCGGCAGCTCTTCGGCGAGCGCAGACCACAGCGCAAAGTCCTCGAGCCCCTGCCCCTGCTCTGTGCAGAAGTCGGCGAACTGGCGGGTGCGGGCCGGCCCGCGGCGGACCGCAAACACGCGTTCCAGGGCCGCGAGCTTTGCCGCGTAGCTGGCGTTGCGGTCCAGGAGGTCCCGGGAACGGTTGGCCGCCTGCAGGCCTTCGGCCAGGCGTGCCACCTCGGCCCGGCCGGCTGCGTCCAGGTAACCGTATTCCGGGATTTCCTCCACCCGCAGGTAGAGCGGGTTGAAAAAGCGCCGCGTGGTGGGCAGGTACGGGGAGTCCTCGACCGGCGGCACTGGTTCGGCGGCATGCAGCGGATTGACCAGCACAAAGCCGGCCCCCTGCTCCCCGGCAACCTCGGCGAGGTCCCCGAGATCGGCGAAGTCGCCAATCCCCCAGGACCGGGAGGACCGCACGGAGTACAGCTGGGCCGTCAGTCCCCAGGTGCGGCGTTCCTTGAGCAGGGCCGAGGCACGGAGCCGGTCTGGCGTAACAACCAGCGGACACTGCGCCGCCGTGCCCGCGGCGTCGGCTCTCAAGGTGTGCCAGCCGAGACCGAGGCCGCCGGGTATGGCGAACGTGGCACGTCCCGTGAGAACGCCGTCGACGTCGACCGGCTGGTCCCAGTTCTCCCGCTGGGCGGCCTCATAGCTGCTTCCGTCCTCGGCGTCGATCCAGACGCGGACCTCGCTTCCGTGCGGGACGTGGACCTCGACGCGGGACTCCTGTCCCTCCCTCACTACAAGGACCGGGGGCAGGATGCGCCGCCAGGGTGCCAGCCGGGACTCGGCCAGGGAGCGTTGCTGATCCTGGGGCCCGTTGGCGGGGACTCCGAGGGCCGCCAGCACGTCCTGCAGGGTCCCGGCGGCCACGGAACGCTGCACTCCGTCCCAGCCCCAGTAGCTGGTGTCGACGCCATAGGCTGCGGCGAGTTCGCGCAGGAGCGCGTCGGCCGTATCAGCGTCCCCGGTCTGCCCTGGACTCCCGGGGGCCGCGGCGTTGCCGGCGTCTGCAGGATGATCGGGGTTTGGACGGTCCTCGGGGTTTGCGGGGGTCTCGGGGTGCGTCTGGTCCACCATGCGCCCACTCTAGACGCTGCCCCCACCGCCCGCGCCCTTTCCGTGGATGTGGGAATCATCTACCAGTTCGTTGAATCCTTGGCCGGCTCCCGGCGCGGACGGCTCCTTCGGCCCGTTTAGGCGCCCCCGCAGCGGCCGCGCTAGCCTTGAAGCCTATGGTTGACGTCGAACGGTTCCGGATCCTCCTGCGCGAGGAACGTGACCGGAAGCTTGCCCTCCTGCCCGCCCTCCGCCGGGACATCACCTCGGTCAATGCCGCCCGCCTCGACTCCAACGTCGACGACGAACACGACCCCGAGGGCACAACGATCGCCTTCGAACTATCCCAGGCCTCCGCGCTCCTGGAACAGAGCAGGGCTTCCCTGCTGCAGATCGATGCCGCTCTCGCGCGGATGGACGAGGGCACCTACGGAATCTGCGCTGTATGCGCCACCCCGATCCCCGAGGACCGGCTGGAGGCCAGGCCCTGGACCGCGTACTGCATCGCGCATGCCTCGGGCAGGGCATGACCCCGCCCGGCCTGCTGGGGGAACCGAACCTGGCCCTGACATGGTGGGAGCGGATCGTTGCCGGATTCACCCACGCCCCCAGCCAGCATGTGAGCAGTATTGAGCTCGTTGCGGTGGTCCTGCTGGCAGTGGCCGTCTCCCTGCCCCGCCTGTCCTGGCGCTACTTTGGCCTGCTCGCCACCGTGACCCACGAACTCGGCCACGCGTTTGCCGCCCTTACCACCGGCCAGCGGCTCGGAGGCATCCGGCTGGGCCTGGACCACTCCGGCACCACCACGACGTACAGCAGGAGCCGCCTCTCCGCCGCCTGGTCGACGTTCTGGGGCTACCCCGTGCCGGCCGTCGTCGGGGCGGCGATGGTCTGGTGCGGTTTCAACGGCTGGGGGCCGGCCGCGATGTCGGTGGGCACGCTCATCCTCCTGGCATCCTTCCTGTTCCTCCGCAACGGCGTGGGCCTCCTCATCACCGCCGCCGCCGTACTGGCCTCGGCGCTCCTGGTGCTGTTCGTGCCGCCGGTATTCAACGGCCACGTGATGATCGTGCTGGGCCTGGCGCTACTGGTCGCTGCCGTCAGGGACCTCGGCAAACTGGCCAACGTCCATTTGCGGCACCGGGACAGGCTCCCGACGTCGGACGCCTATCTGCTGGCCCGGGCCACCTCCATCCCCGCCGCGGTGTGGATTGCCCTCTTCGCCGTGGTTGTGGCCGGGGCATGGTGGTTTGCCTGGCAGCCGATGGCGCCCGTGTTCACGGCCGCGTTCGGGCCGTTCCCTTCCCGGCCTTAGGCTGGGACCATGAGCCTGAGTACCCACACCGACGATCCGGGATTCAGCACCAAGGGCGCGTATGTGACCGGCGGCGAGGAATTCACCCGGGATACCAACTACATTGAGGACCGGATCACCCGGGACGGTGCCACGGGCGCCCACGGCGAACCCGGCTGGCCCGTGGAACCTGGCCGCTACCGCCTCATCGCAGCGCGCGCCTGCCCCTGGGCCAACCGCACGGTGATCGTGCGCCGGCTCCTCGGCCTGGAGGCGGTCATCTCGCTCGGCCAGCCCGGCCCCACCCACGACGCCCGGTCCTGGACCTTCGACCTCGACCCGGACGGCAGGGATCCCGTCCTCGGAATCGAACGCATCCAGGACGCCTACTTCCGCCGCTTCCCCGACTACCCCCGCGGGATCACCGTCCCGGCGATCGTGGACGTCCCCAGCGGGCAGGTAGTCACCAACAATTTCCCCCAGATCACGCTCGACTTTTCCACGGAGTGGACCCAGTACCACCGCGCCGGCGCGCCGGAGCTGTACCCGGAGCACCTGAGGGAAGAAATAGACGCCGTCAACAAGCGTGTCTTCACCGAGGTGAACAACGGCGTCTACCGCTGCGGCTTTGCCGGTTCCCAGGAGGCCTACAACGCCGCCTACGATCGGCTCTGGACGGCCCTGGACTGGCTCGAGGAACGCCTGGCGGGCCAGCGGTACCTGGTCGGCGACACGATCACGGAGGCCGACGTCCGGCTCTTCACCACACTGGCCCGCTTCGACGCCGTCTACCACGGGCACTTCAAGTGCAACCGGCAAAAGCTCAGCGAAATGCCGGTGCTGTGGGCCTATGCACGGGACCTCTTCCAGACCCCCGGCTTCGGCGACACCACCGACTTTGTGCAGATCAAGCAGCACTACTACATCGTGCATGAGGACATCAACCCCACCGGAATCGTCCCGCGCGGGCCGGAACTGGGCAGCTGGCTCACCGGGCACGGCCGCGAAGAACTCGGCGGCCGGCCGTTCGGCGACGGCACACCCCCGGGACCGGTCCGGGCCGGCGAAGAGGTTGCCCCGGGACACGGCGCAGCCTGAAGCCGCCGGCGCCCGGGACGGCCGTTAGGGTGTTGGTCATGAATATGGGGTCCATGGAACACGCAGCGCAGTCCCTCTCGGCCGGCTTTGCCACCCGGGAGTTCGCCGAGGTGCGTGAGCTCTTCGACTCCTTCCTTTCCGAGGACCAGGACTACAGCGCGCAATTGGCCGTCTACCGGTTGGGAACGAAGGTGGTGGACCTCCGCGGCGGCCCGGGGTTCGCTGCCGGCGACATCACGGGCACGTACTCGTGTTCCAAGGGCGCCGCCGCCATGGTCATCGCCGTGCTCGTCCAGGACAACCTTCTCGATCTGGACCGGACCGTCGCGTCCTATTGGCCGGAGTTCGGCGTCCACGGCAAGGACCTGCTCACCGTCCGGCAGGCGCTGTCCCACCAGGCCGGGCTGCCCGGCGTCGCCGGCGGGTTCGCCCTGGCCGACTTCACCGAACCCGAGGCGGCCCGCTGTCTCGCGGCCTCAGCGCCGCTGTGGCGGCCGGGCACGGCTTTCGGCTATCACGCCCTGACCATCGGGATCCTCATGGAGGAACTCTGCCGCCGCACCGCCGGAGTGCCGCTCCAGCGGCTCTACGACGAGCGTATCCGCCGCCCGCGGGGCATCGACTTCTTCCTGGGCCTGCCCGAGGACCAGGAACCGCGGTACCGCGAGGTGCTCTACGACCCTGACCCGGCCCAGCCGTGGCTGGACCCGCTCAGCCTCGACGGCCTGAACAGCAACGCGCCGGTCAGCACCATCATGGAACTGCCCAACCACCGCGTCGTCCGTGCCGCGGGAATGAGCAGCGCCGGCGGCGTGGGCTCGGCCGACGGACTGGCCAGACTCTACGCCGCCGCCACGACCGGGGTGGACGGCGGTCCCGCGTTCCTGAGCCCGGCCACCATCGAACTCATGGCCGCTGAGCAGGTGTGGGGACTGGACCGGTGCTCCGGGCAGGACAACGCCTTTGCCGTCGTGTTCATGAAACCCCAGCCGGGGCGGAACTTCGGCAGCCACCTGGCCTTCGGACACGAGGGCGCCAACGCGGCCCTCGGCTTCGCGGATCCCGGTTACGGGCTCGGATTCGGGTACGTGCCGCGCCGCAGCGAAGAAGGCCGGACCAGCGGCCGGGCCCAGCGGTTGTCCGCGGCAGTGCGGCGGGCCGCCCGCGCCGCGTCCTGACCGGCCGCCTGCAGGCTCCTGCGGCGCCGCAGCAGGTTCGTCCATTTGTAGCAGCAACCACGCGGCCCTAGGGTGAGCCGGGATGGTCACTCCAGAAAAGACAACAGACAAGCCGCCCTCCTGGCTGCGCATACGGGCCCATGGCGCGGCCAGCGGCGTCGCGGCGGCGCTCGTGTGGCCGCGGCTCCAGCTGGCTCTGAAGGCGGCGCTGGCAGCGGGCATTGCTTTCGCGATCGCGCCCTTCATGCCGGGCTCCGCCGCTGACTACCCCTACTACGCCCCGCTCGGCGCCCTGGTGGCCATGTACGAGAACGTTGCCGGTTCCATGCGCCAGGGCCTGCAGGCGCTGGTCGGTCTGGCGATCGGGGTGGGACTGGCGTTCATGCTTTTCAGCCTCGGCTCGCCGTCGCCGTGGACGGTCGCGGTGGTCATGGGACTGGGCGTTATCCTCGCCGGCCTGCCCAAGATCGGTTCGGGCCGGGACTGGATCCCGACGGCGGCCCTGCTGGTACTGCTGGTGGGCGGCCACAACCCGGACTCGTTCTCGTTCGGGTACCTTTTCCAGATGGCGGTCGGCGTCACGGTGGGCATCGTCGTGAATCTGTTGGTCTTCCCGCCGCTGCATTTCCGGGCCGCGGCCCTGAGCATCGTGGAATTGCGCCAGGCGCTCGCCCAGCAGCTCTGGGACATGGGCAAGGCGCTCAAGGAGAGCTGGCCGCCGGAGCATGTTGACTGGTCCCGCCGCTCGGAAGCGCTCGCGGCGCACGCCCGCTCAGTGCGGCTCGCCGTCGAGAAAGCTGACGCCAGCCGCCGGGCCAATCCCCGCCGCCGGCTGCATCCGCGCGACATCACCCTCGACTACCGCAACCTGCGGGACCTGGAGCGGCTCACATTCCACGTCCAGGACGTCACCCAGGTGCTCTCCGACGTCATCTGGGCCGAGGACACCCCGTTCGTGATTCCGGACGAATACGCGGCACCCCTCGGTGACGCCATGTCCGCCGTCGGCGACGTGCTGCGAGCCACGGAGGAGGACAACCCGGATCGCCAGGCCGAGCTGGCCCGCACCGCCGACGCGGCGATCAACGAGCTCACCGCCAGGCTTGGCTCGGTGCCGCACACCCACGACGCCCCCAGCGCGGTGGAATCCATTCTCTTGAGCATGCACCGCATGCTGCGGGTGGCGAAGCCCGGCCGGCCGGAAGAGCAACCGGCGGACCCGTCCGAAACCCCGTCCGCAACCTAGGCAACCGGCAGGCACAACGACGGCGGCTCCCGCCGGGGTAACCCCACAGCGGATGCCGCCGTCGGACTGTCTGTCCTGCCCGGCTATGGCAGTACCGGTTAGTCCAGCGCGGCGACCGATCCGCTGAAGTGCCGGCGACCGGACAGCGGGTTCCACGCCACGTAGTCCGAACGCCGCCAGCCGCCGCCCTCGGTCTGGACGGTGCTGATGTCCAGCGCCACCCGGGCGGGCAGGAACACGGGCGCCTCGAAGGCCACCTCCCAGCTGAACGCGTCGCCTTTGACGGCACCGACGTCGGCCAGTGCCCGCGACGCGAGGTACATGCCGTGGGCAAGGGACCGCCGCTGCCCGAGGGCCTTGGCGGTCAGGACGCTCAGGTGGATGGGGTTGAAGTCTCCGGAGACAGCCGCGTAGGCACGCCCGGTATCGACGCCCAGCTGCCACAGGGCCGTGGGATCCGGCACCGAGAATGCCGGCGGCGGCACGGCCACCGAGGCCTTGTCGATCCCCGGGAGGAACACCCCCTTGGCCAGGTAGGTTGAAACCCCGCGCCAGAGGACCTCTTCCTGCCCGGCGGCGCGCACCTCCGCGACGACATCGAGCTGCGTACCGGCGCGGTGCCCCCGCAGGTTCTCCACGCGGGTCCGGATGTCCAGGGCCTCCGTGAACAGGACCGGCCCGGACTGCACCACCCTGTTCGTCAGGTGGATCATGCCCAGCAGGGGCAGCGGGAAATCGTCCCGGTTCATCACGCTCATGGCCAGCGGAAAGGCCAGGGCATGAATGAAGCCCGCAGGCAGGATATCGCTCGCGGTCTCGCCGATCAGGTGCTGATACGCCGTCAGATTGGCGACGTCGGCCCGCATGCCACGGACCTCGTGGATGTAGGCGGGCAGTTCGGTGCCGCCGTGGGTGCCCAGGACCCGGCGCCGTGCCGCGGCGGCGGCCGCGTTCACGTAGAGCTTGGACAGGGCGGGCATCTCGCCCAGGATGACGGTCTGGAAACCGTTCATGCGCCGACCAGGTTCTGCCCGCAGACGCGCAGCACCTCCCCGGAAATCCCGCCCGCGGCGTCGCTGGCCAGGAACGCGATGGCCTCGGCGACGTCGCCCGGCCGGCCGCCCTGCTGCAGGGAGTTGAGCCGGCGCGCCACTTCGCGAGTGGCGAACGGGATCCTGGCCGTCATCTCGGTTTCAATGAACCCCGGAGCCACGGCGTTGATGGAGCCGCCGCGCTCGCCGATGAGAGACGCCGTGGCGCGGACCATGCCGATCACGCCGGCCTTGGACGCGGCATAGTTGGTCTGGCCGCGGTTTCCGGCGATCCCGCTGGTGGAGGCCACGGACACGATCCGGGGCGAGTCCTGGAAGTGCTCCGAGGCCAGGAGGGCCTCATTGATCCGCAGCTGCGCGGCGATGTTGACGGCGAGCACGGAGTTCCAGCGGCCAGCGTCCATGTTGGCCAGGAGCTTGTCCCGGGTGATCCCTGCGTTGTGGATCATGATGTCCAGCCGGCCGTGCCGTGCCGCGGCGTGGCCGATGATCCGCTGGCCGGCGTCGTCGCGGCTGATGTCCAGCTGCAGGGCCGTCCCATGGACCTCGTTGGCCACTGCCGCCAGATGCTCTCCCGCAGCCGGAATGTCGACGAGGATGAGTGTGGCGCCGTCGCGGTAGAGGGTGCGGGCAATCGCGGCCCCAATGCCGCGCGCGGCGCCGGTCACGACGGCCACCTTGCCGGCCAGCGGCTTCTCGACGTCGTCGGGCAGCTGGCCGGCGCCGGAGCTGACGGTCAGGAACTGCCCGTCCACGAACGCCGAGCGGCCCGAGAGGAAGAACCTTACAGCCCCCAGTGTTGCCGGGCTCGTGGTCCGGGCGCCGTCGGCGAGCAGGATGCCGTTGCCGGTGGCGCCGGCACGGAGTTCCTTCGCCAAAGACCGCAGGAGACCGTCCACGCCCTGCCTGGCAGCCGCCGTTGCCGGTTCCGTGGCCGAGCCCGCCGTGCGGGACACGGTGATGATGCGGGCGTTCGGGGCGAGGTCACGCAGCGACGCGGYGGCGGTGAGGACCGGTTTCTCAAAGTCGCCGGGGTGGGCCAGCTCGTCCAGCACCAGGATGATGGCGCCGAGCTTCTCCTTGGGTATCGCGTGGCGACGGACATCGAGGTTCCAGTCCAGCAGGGTGGCGGCGAGCTCGTCGGCGCCGCCGGTTGATCCCTGGACCAGGACCGGTCCGTCGATGAGGCGGCGGCCGGGCTCGTGCCGCCGGAGGACCACTGGCTGCGGGAGGCCGAGACGCTTGGCGAGGTCTTTGCCGAGTCCGTGGCTGACCAGCCGGGTGTACTTGTCGCTCATCCGGTTCTCCCTAGAGTGCTTCGAGGATTGCGACGACGCCCTGGCCGCCGGCGGCGCAAATGGACACGAGGCCGCGGGCCGGACGCCCGTTGACGTCGCCCTTTTCGTGCAGCATTTTCGCCAGCGAGGCCACGATCCTGCCACCCGTGGCCGCAAACGGGTGTCCGGCGGCCAGCGAGGAGCCATTGACGTTCAACTTGGCCCGGTCGATGCTGCCGAAGGCGCCGTCCAGGCCCAGGCGGGTGCGGCCGAATTCGTCGTCCTCCCACGCAGCGAGGGTGCTCAGCACCGTGCCGGCGAAAGCCTCGTGGATCTCAAAGAAATCGATGTCCGCGAGGCTGAGATTGTGGCGTGCGAGGAGCCGGGGCACCGCGAAGGCCGGGGCCATGAGCAGCCCGTCTTTGCCGTGGACAAAGTCGACGGCGGCAGCCTCGCCGTCGATCACCGCG
Source organism: Arthrobacter sp. P1_B9 (assembly GCF_056406495.1). Classification (NCBI taxonomy): domain Bacteria; kingdom Bacillati; phylum Actinomycetota; class Actinomycetes; order Micrococcales; family Micrococcaceae; genus Arthrobacter; species Arthrobacter sp. P1_B9. The sequence continues at coordinate 137,325 of NZ_JBFUAA010000010.1, read as the reverse complement.
GCGAGCTTGGGGAGGTCGTGGGCGTCGGCCCATTCCTCGGACGCCAGCAGAACGGTGGAGGCGCCATCTGTCAGCGGGGTGGAATTGCCGGCCGTCATGGTCGCCTCGGCGCCCAGGTTCTTGCCGAAAACGGGCTTGAGGGTGGCCAGTTTCTCCGGGCTCGTGTCGGCGCGCAGGTTGGAGTCGCGGCTCAGTCCCCGGTAGGGGGTCAGGAGGTCATCGAAGAAGCCGGCGTCGTAGGCCGCGGCCAGGTTCCGGTGGCTGTTGAAGGCCAGCTCGTCCTGGGCCTCGCGGGTGATCTTCCACTGCGCCGTGGTCAGCGCCTGGTGCTCGCCCATCGACAGGCCGGTGCGCGGCTCCCCCGTGTTCGGTGCATCGGGAGCCAGATCCTTGGGACGGAGCCGGCTGAGGACCTGCAGTTTCCGGGACATCGTCCTGGCGCGGTTGAGGTCAAGGAGCACCTCGCGGAGTCCCTCGCTGACGGCGATGGGGGCGTCAGAGGCAGAGTCGACGCCGCCGGCGATCGCGGAATCGATCTGGCCCAGCTTGATCTTGTTCGCCAGGCCAAGCACCGTTTCCAGGCCGGTGGCGCAGGCCTGCTGGAGGTCATACGCCGGGGTCTCGGCGGAGAGGGCCGAGCCGAGCACCGCTTCCCGGGTGAGGTTGAAATCCCGGGAGTGCTTGAGGACCGCCCCCGCCGCGACTTCCCCGATCCGCTCGTCCTGCAGGCCGAAGCGGGCGATCAGGCCATCCAGGGCGGCCGTGAGCATGTCCTGGTTGGAGGACTTCGTGTACGCGCCTCCGGTCCGGGCGAACGGGATGCGGTTGCCACCCACGACCACGGCCTTGCGGAGTTGCGCCGGGCCCGCGCCGGCGTGCTGTGTCTTCCCGGCGGCGGGTGCGGCGGCTGGCTGGGGGCGGGGCACTGACTGTCCGTTGACGGACATGGGCTGTCTCCTTCGATCAAAGCGATTACCGATACCCAGCGTACCTGATACGCTGGGTATCGTGAACATCCCCAAAGCCGCCGTGCCCGCCGGGCAGGCCGCCGTCGACGGCCGCGCTTCCCGCTGGCAGTCCCACCGCGAGGAACGGCGGCGGGAGCTGATCAAGTCCGCCCGGAAGGCGGTGCATGCCCTCGGCAGCGACGCATCCATGGAGGACATTGCCGCAGCCGCGGGAACGTCGAAGTCCGTGTTCTACCGCTATTTCGGCGACAAAGCCGGACTCCAGCAGGCCGTGGGCGAGGTGGTCCTGAGCCAGATGCAGCGGCGCATCCAGGAGGCGGCCCAGAGCGCCCAGACGCCCCGCGAAGGCCTGTTCGCCATGGTGTCCGCGTACCTGCAAATGGCCGAGACCAGCCCGAATGTCTACACGTTCGTGACGCGCCATGCTTCCGGCGAGGCCGAAACGGCCGGCCCGTCCATGTCCACGGCGGGAGCCTTGAGCCACTTCTTCGCCGCCATCAGCGACATGATTGCCCGGCCGATGCGCAGCCATCTGGGCGGCGGCCAGGACAAGGAAGCCGTGATCGGCTACTGGCCCAACGCCGCGATCGGCCTGGTCCGGAATGCCGGCGAACAGTGGCTCGCCAGCCCGCCCGGGTCGGCCAAGCCCGGCCAGGAGGCCATGGCGCGGCAGATCACGGATTGGCTCTGCTTCGGCATCGCCCCCGAGCTGCAGGCGCCTCCTCCCGCAGAAGCAGCACAAACGGAACGAACAGACCCGGCAGGCCAGGGCGCGCCGTAGCAGCGGCACACCGGCCCCCGCCCGCGACCTGAACTGTCAGCACTAAAGATTGTCAGAACCACAGAAGGAAACGACATGACTGAACTAGCCGACCGCACCACCGGCAACGCACCCCGGCGCCGGCCGCAACCACAACAGCCGGCGGCAACCACGGCAGCCGGCCGTTCCGGCCAGCCCGGTACCCCTGAGGCGCCCGCCGTCGACGTCGCGGCCCTTGGCGAACAGCTGCTCGGCAAGTGGGCCGACATCCGGCTGAAGTCCAGGGGCCTCGCCGGCCGCCCGGAACTGCACAAGATCGAGGGCCAGACCCACACAGAACACCGCCGGCGCGTCTTCGGGCAGCTCAGGATCCTGGTGGACAACGGGGCCGTCCACCGCGCCTTCCCGGAGTCCGTGGGCGGCTCCGATGACCACGGCGGCAACGTGGCCGGCTTCCAGGAACTGGTCATCGCCGACCCGTCGCTGCAGATCAAGGCCGGCGTGCAGTGGGGCCTGTTCGGCTCCGCAGTGAACCACCTCGGCACCGCGGAACACCACGAGAAATGGCTGCCCGGCATCATGAGCCTGGAGATCCCGGGTTGCTTCGCCATGACCGAGACCGGGCACGGCTCCGACGTGGCCAGCATTGCCACCACCGCCACCTATGACCCCGCCGCCGGGGAGTTCGTGGTCCACACACCGTTCCGGGCAGCGTGGAAGGACTACATCGGCAACGCCGCCACCGATGGCCTGGCCGCCGTCGTGTTCGCCCAACTGGTGACAAAGGGCGTCAACCACGGCGTGCACGCGTTCTACATGGACCTCCGGGACCCCGGGACCAAGGACTTCCTGCCGGGCATCGGGGGCGAGGACGATGGGGTCAAGGGCGGCCTGAACGGCATCGACAACGGCCGGATTCACTTCACGAACGTCCGGATTCCCCGCACCAACCTCCTGAACCGCTACGGCGACGTCGACCCCGAGGGCAACTACACGTCCCCCATCGCCAGCCCGGGCCGCCGCTTCTTCACCATGCTCGGCACGCTGGTCCAGGGCCGGGTCTCCCTCGACGGCGCCGCCGTGACGGCGTCGAAGCTGGCCCTGAAAACCGCCATCCAGTACGCCACCGAACGCCGGCAGTTCAATGCCTCCTCCCAGACCGACGAGGAAGTGCTGCTGGACTACCAGCGGCACCAGCGCCGGCTCTTCACCCGGCTGGCCACCACGTACGCCGCCAGCTTCGCCAGCGAGCAACTGCTGCAGAAATTCGACGATGTCTTCTCCGGCCGCCACGACACCGACCAGGACCGCCAGGACCTCGAAACCCTGGCCGCGGCCCTGAAGCCGCTGAGCACCTGGCACGCCCTGGATACGCTGCAGGAATGCCGCGAGGCCTGCGGTGGTGCCGGATTCCTGATCGAGAACCGGTTCGCCTCGCTCCGCGCCGACCTCGACGTCTACGCCACGTTCGAAGGCGACAACACCGTCCTGCTGCAGCTGGTCGCCAAGCGCCTGCTGGCGGACTACGCCAAGGAATTCCGCACCGTCAACGTCGGCGTGCTGGCCCGCTATGTCGTGGGCCAGGCCACCGGTGCGGCGATCCACCGCACCGGACTGCGCGGCGTCGCCCAGTTCGTGGCCGACACCGGATCAGTGCAGAAAGCGGCGCTGGCGATCAAGGACGAAGCAAGCCAGCGGACCCTGCTCACGGACCGCGTCCAGACCATGGTCGCGGAGGTGGCCACGGCCCTCAAGGGCGCGAACAAGCTCCCGCAGCAGCAGGGCGCCGCCTTGTTCAACGCCCACCAGCACGAACTCATCGAAGCCGCCCAGGCCCATGCGGAGCTGCTGCAGTGGGAGGCCTTTACCGAGGCCCTGGGCAAGGTGACAGACCCGGGCACGCACAAAGTCCTGACGTGGCTGCGCGATCTCTTCGGCCTGTCCCTGATCGAGAAGAACCTGTCCTGGTACCTCATGAACGGCAGGCTGTCGATGCAGCGCGGACGCACTGTGGGCGAATACATCAACCGCCTGCTCGTGAAGATCCGTCCGCACGCCTTGGACCTGGTGGACGCGTTCGGGTACGGCCCGGAGCACCTCCGCGCTGAGATCTCCACCGGCGCGGAGAAGGTCCGCCAGGACGAGGTACGGGACTACTTCCGCAAGCAGCGGGCCAGCGGCCAGGCGCCACTGGACGAAAAGATCCTGCTTGCCCGCGCCGTTCACGGCACAAAAGCTCACGGCACCAAGGCCCAGGGCACCAAGACCCGCGGCTGACCCAGCCGAAATGCGACGGCGGCGCCGCCCCCTCAGCCGGGGCGGCGCCGTCGTCGCAGTGCTGTGACTCTGAAGTGCAGTGACTCCGTGCTGCAGTGACTCCGTGCTGCAGTGACGCTGTGGTGCTGTTCCGTCGCGGGGTCAGGAGCCCTGCTGGAGCACCGAGCGGTAGACCTCGAGCGTGGTCTCCGTGATGGATTCCCAGGAGAAGTGCTCCTCGGCCCGGCGCCGGCCGGCTTCGCCCATGGCGCGGGCCCGGGCAGGATCGGACACCACTTCGATGAGGGCCTCGGCAAAGTCGGTGACGAACTTCTCCGGGTCCAGAGGGATTCCGGTGCCGTCCGTGACCTGCTCGATCGGAACAAGCAGTCCGGTCTTGCCGTGCTCGACGACCTCCGGGATACCGCCGGTGGCGCTGGCCACCACGGCGGCACCGCACGCCATCGCCTCAAGGTTGACGATGCCCAGCGGTTCGTAGATGGACGGGCACGCGAACGCGGTCGCGTGGCTGAGCACCTGGATGACCTCGTTGCGGGGCAGCATCCGCTCGATCAGGATCACGCCGCTGCGCTGGCTCTGCAGCTCCTCGATCAGGCGTGCCGTCTCGGCCGCCAGTTCCGGCGTGTCCGCGGCACCGAGGCACAACACCAGCTGGACGTCGGCCGGGAGCTTGGCGGCGGCCCGCAACAGGTACGGCACGCCCTTCTGCCGGGTGTTCCGGCCCACAAAAACAACGCTGGGGCGCTCCGGATCGATTCCGAGCGGACGGATGATGTCATCAGCCTCGTCCCGGTTCCACTGGCTGACATCGATGCCGTTGTGGACCACCTTGACCTTGGCCGGGTCAACGTCCGGATAGCTGCGCAGGATGTCCTGGCGCATGCCTTCCGAGACGGCGATGATGGCGGCCGCGGCCTCGTAGGCGGTCTTTTCCACCCAGGAGGACACCGCGTAGCCGCCACCGAGCTGCTCGGCTTTCCACGGGCGCAGCGGCTCCAGGCTGTGCGCGCTGAGGACATGCGGGATGCCGTGGAGCAGCGACGCGATGTGTCCGGCCATGTTGGCATACCAGGTGTGGGAGTGGACCAGGTCCGCGCCGGCGATGTCCGGAACGATCCTCAGGTCCACCCCGAGGGTCTGGATGGCGGCGTTTGCAGAGCCCAGGTCTTCGGGCACGGGATACGACGTGACGGTCGCTCCGTGATACCCGGGCTCGCGGGGCGCGCCGAAGGCACGCACCTGAAGGTCCACGCGTTGGGCCAGCACCCGGCTGAGCTCGGCCACGTGGACCCCGGCGCCGCCGTAAATTTCCGGCGGGAATTCTTTGGTCACAATATCTATTCGCACATGCACCAAGGTAGTCGTTACGGTGGATCTGATCTAGTGTGAAGACGTTCGGGCATGCCGGACTGTATTGGGGAGTAACGAAGGCGTTCAGGAGCTATCACCATGCCGCATCAAAAGAGAGTTTTGGCAATTGTCCTCGCAGGTGGCGAGGGAAACCGGCTCATGCCGTTGACGGCGGACCGGGCCAAGCCTGGTGTCCCGTTTGCCGGAAGCTACCGGCTCATTGACTTTGCCCTTTCAAATCTTGTGAATTCCCGCTATCTGCAAATTGTGGTGTTGACGCAATACAAGTCCCACAGCCTTGACCGGCACATTTCCGAAACGTGGCGGATGTCCACCCAACTCGGCAACTATGTGGCCTCGGTTCCGGCCCAGCAGCGCGTCGGCAAGAGCTGGTTCCTCGGCAGCGCCAACGCCATTTATCAGTCGCTGAACCTCATTCACGACGCCAACCCCGACATCGTGGTCGTGGTCGGCGCAGACCACGTCTACCGGATGGACTTCTCCCAGATGGTGGCGCAGCACGTCGCGAGCGGTGCCAAGGCCACGGTCGCCGCGGTCCGCCAGCCGCTGCACATGGCGGACCAGTTCGGCGTGATCGAAACCGATGCGGACAACCCGGACAAAATTGCCGCGTTCGTGGAGAAGCCGTCGTCGACTCCCGGCCTCGCGGCCGACCCCAGCCAGTTCCTGGCCTCCATGGGCAACTACGTGTTCGACGCCGATGCCCTGATCGAAGCCCTCCACGTGGACGCCGAGCGCCTCGATACCAAGCACGACATGGGCGGGGACATCATTCCCTACTTCGTGAACCAGGGCGAGGCCGGTGTCTACGACTTCACCCTCAACGACATTCCCGGGTCCACCGAACGCGACCGCACGTACTGGCGCGACGTCGGCACCATCGATTCGTTCTACGACGCCCACATGGACCTGATCTCCCCCGTCCCGGTGTTCAACCTCTACAACTCCGAGTGGCCGATCTACACCCGCCAGACCATCTCCCCGCCGGCCAAGTTTGTCCGCGGCAAGTCCAACACCGTGGGCACGGCACTGGATTCCATCGTGGCCAGCGGCGTCGTCGTCTCCGGCGGCATCGTGGAGGGCTCCGTGCTCTCCAACGACGTCTACGTGGGCACCTCGAGCCGGGTCCTGGACTCGGTCTTGATGGACAAGGTCAATGTCGGCGAAGGCGCCGTGATCAAACGCGCCATCATCGACAAGAACGTCAAGATTCCGGCCGGGGCCACGATCGGGCTCGACCCCGAACTGGACCGAGCCCGCGGGTTCAAGGTCACCGACTCCGGAATCACGGTCCTGTCCAAGGGCCAGCACGTCCCGGACCCCAGCGACGCGGAAAGGGCGCTCTCCGCGGCCAACCTGCGCCTGGTGCCCGACGCCGTCCGCACCGCCACCGAGAACTGGCCCGAGCTGCGGGAGTCCGTGGACAAGGTTGCCGACGTGCAGGCCGCCGCTGTGGGCACAGACGCACCGGTCAAGCACTCACCCACGGCATAGGCAGGCGGGGGCCCGGCAGGCACGTCCGGCCGGGCTCCCCGCACCCTGTAAAATTAGGGCAATGAGCTCCCCCGATCTGTCCTCCGACTTTCCCTCTGCCGCATCTGGTCTTGCCGGGTCTGATCTCGCCGGACTGACCCCGGAGGAAATCCAGGCCTGCCTGAAAGTCCTGAACACGATCCACGCCTATGACGAGGAGCACCCGGACTACGTCTCAGTGCGCCGCGCCACAGGGAAGATGTTCAAGGCCGTCAAGCGCCACCGGCGGGTCAGCAAGCGCGATGAGATCGCCGAGGCGGACCGCGCCGTGATCGCTCAGACGGCGACGGCCGCCCCCGACAGGATCGACGACGAGACGCGCGGCAACAAGCTCGCCACGTCCGCCACCGGGGAAATCGCCGGCCACCTGATCAGGTCCCGGCCCTGCTACATCTGCAAGCAGCACTACACCCAGGTGGATGCCTTCTACCACCAGCTGTGCCCCGAGTGCGCCCTGTTCAGCCACAGCAAGCGCGACGCCCGCACCGATCTCACCGGCCGCAGGGCCCTCCTGACCGGCGGCCGGGCGAAGATCGGCATGTACATCGCGCTCCGGCTCCTCCGGGACGGTGCGCACACCACCATCACCACCCGGTTCCCGAAGGACGCCGCCCGCCGCTTCGCTGCGATGGAGGACAGCGCCGACTGGCTGCACCGGCTCCGGATCGTGGGCATCGACCTCCGCGACCCGTCCCAGGTGATGGCCCTGACGGATTCCCTGGATGCCGCAGGACCGCTGGACATCATCATCAACAACGCGGCCCAGACGGTGCGGCGCTCTGGCAACGCCTACAAGCCGCTCGTCGACGCCGAGGACGAGCCGCTGCCCGCCGCCCTCCAGGCTGCCAACGGGGGTCCGGAGCTTGTCACGTTCGGCCACGCCCACGACAAGCACCCGCTTGCCCTCGCCAGCAGCGTGCTCGACCATCCCGTGCTGGCCGGGGACGCGATCACGTCCCTGGCCCTGTCCACCGGGTCGGCGTCGCTGGAGCGGATTGCCTCCGGCACCGCGATCGACGCGGGCGGACTGGTCCCGGACCTCGCCACCATCAACAGCTGGACCCAGGTGCTGGACGAAGTGGACCCGCTGGAGATGCTCGAAGTGCAGTTGTGCAACGTGACGGCTCCGTTCCTTCTGGTCAGCCGGCTGCGGGGGGCCATGAAGCGCTCCACCGCGCGGCGGAAATACATCGTCAATGTCAGCGCCATGGAAGGCCAGTTCTCCCGCGCCTACAAGGGCCCCGGGCACCCGCACACGAACATGGCCAAGGCGGCGCTGAACATGATGACGCGAACCAGCGCCCAGGAAATGCTCGACGCCGACGGCATCCTCATGACGGCCGTGGACACCGGCTGGATCACGGACGAACGGCCGCACTACACCAAAGTCCGCCTCATGGAAGAGGGCTTCCACGCGCCCCTGGACCTCGTTGACGGCGCCGCCCGCGTGTACGACCCCATCGTGATGGGCGAATCCGGCGAGGACCAGTACGGCGTGTTCCTCAAGGACTACAAGCCCAGTCCCTGGTGACCGGCGCCGGCGGGCCGCGGCGTCCGTCACTTACGTGTCCGCTGCGGGACCTATGGCCCTAATCGGGGTCCGGGCCGGCCCGTATTGTGGCTCGACATGGACTCAACCACGCCCTCGCCGGAATACTCGCTGACCATGGACCAGTGCTGGGCGCTGCTCGACACCGAAGTTGTGGGGCGCGTAGCGCTGATCGTAGACAACCATCCGGAGATCTTCCCGGTGAATTTCGTCCTCGAACGGCGGGCGATTGCCTTCCGCACCGCCGGCGGCACGAAGCTGTGGGGCGCGATCACAGGCAAGCCGGTTGCATTCGAGATCGACGGCTACGACGCCCGCGACGAGACGGCCTGGAGCGTAATGGCGCGCGGGGAAGCCGAGGTCATCGAGAGCCAGGAGGAGAAGGACGAAATTGACTCCCTGCTCCTGGAGCCCTGGCAGCCCGGCGAGAAGGCCTACTACGTGCGGGTGGCTCCCAAAGCCCTGACCGGACGACGCTTCAAGGTCAACCGGCCCGACGTGTGGACCACCCGGCTCGCGGATCCGCGCCGGGCCACCTTCGAATAGAACCCCCGGGCACCCTCCCGGCAGGATTGCGGCGTCAGCCGTGTTCTGGCGAGTGGACCACCAGCACCGGGCAATGCGCATGTGCCACACAGGCGGAACTCACAGATCCCAGCAACAGTCCACCGAAACCGCCATGGCCGCGGCGGCCCAGCACGAGCATGTCCGCGGCTTTGCTCTCCTCGATCAGCACGCGGCGGGGGTGCCCCCGGATGAGGCGGGCCTCGACGTTGTCCGGGGTGTCCGGGCCGAAGGCCTTCGCCACCGCATCGGCCAGGATTTCCCCGGCCCGGACGTCGAAGTCCTCGATGCCGACGGCGACATAGCCGTCGTACACCGGCGGGTAGTCCCAGCATGCCACTGCGACGACCTTGGCGGCCAGGGGCACCGCGAGGGCCTGCGCATGCCGCAACGCGGACACCGAAGCGTCCGAGCCGTCAACGCCTACCACGATCTTCCGGACGTCCCTGACTTCGTTCATCGCAATCCTTTGCCCTCGTACCGGCCGAGCTTCCCGCGCCAGATGGCGACGCTCCCATGATTTCCTTCGGCCGGCATGACGCCTAGGGCCAAAGGGCATGCACGCAGCCCGGCCGGCGGGCCACCCGAAAACGCTCGGGGCGACTGGCCGGAGGCGGCCTGTTGGGCACTATGACCCTTGTCCGCGCCGCCCCGGTGCACAAGAATGGCAGAGGCTGGGGTCAGCAGACGACGGACAGCATCTCGTGACAAAGAGCATGGTGTCACTAACAGTATCGAGCGGTCGCGCGAGCGGCCGGACGGGAGAATCATGATTGCCTGGGCAGACGCAGGTCTCACTGCACCTGATGGCGGGCAGGCGGTGATCCGCGTCTTTATCCTTGATGATCACGAACTTGTCAGGCGCGGGCTGCAGGAACTTCTCGAAGGCGAGGGGTTTGCCGTCGTCGGCAGTTCCGGATCCGCGGTGGAGGCGACCCGGCGGATTCCCGCGCTGCATCCTGATGTCTGTGTGCTGGACGCCCGCCTGCCGGACGGAACCGGCATCGAGGTCTGCCGGGACGTGAGGTCGGTGGACCCGTCCCTGAACTGCATCATCCTGACGAGCTTCGACGACGAACAGGCCCTGCGCGGCGCCGTCCTGGCCGGGGCACGCGGATACGTGCTGAAGGAGATCGGCGGCACGGACCTGATCGGCGCCCTGCGGCGGGCAGCAGCGGGCGAGTCCCTCTTCGAGGAAGGCGTGGCCGCCGGCGTCGTGGACAGCCTGGTGGAGGCCGAAGAGGTCGACCCGCGCACCTCCTCCCTCACGCCCCAGGAACGCAAGGTCCTGGAGCTGGTGGGCGGCGGACTGACCAACCGGCAGATTGCCGCCGAAATGTTCCTGGCGGAAAAGACCGTCAAGAACTATGTGTCGTCCCTGCTGGCCAAGCTCGGATTCGAACGCCGCACGCAGGCAGCCGTCTTCATCGCCAGCCCGGCATTTCCGGCGGCCGCCGGCGGGAGGACCGGCGAAGTAATCCGGCCCCGCAGCGTCGGATAGGCTCCGCGGAAACCGGACCTTCGGGCGTGCCGGTTACAGGGGCACCGACCATTCCAGGCTGGTACCGGAGTCGGGCACGCTCGTGATGGTGCATTCGCCGTCGAGCATGCGCGCCCGGTCCTCGAGGTTGCTTAGCCCGTTGCGTTTTTCGGGTTGAGTGAATCCGGCGCCGTTGTCGCTGATCACCACCGTCACCCTGCCCTTAACGACCGCAACCGAGACCGAGATTGTATCCGCCCCGGAGTGCCGGATGGCGTTGCTGAGCCCCTCGGAAACCACGGCCACGACGTTGTCGGCCTTGTCCGGTGTCACGGCATCCACGGGTCCCGTAATGGTCAGGCGCGGCGGGAACGGCATGGACTTGGACGAACTGCGCGTGACCCGACGGATCCGGCCGCTCAGCAGTTCGATCTCGCCTGTGTTGCTCTTGAGCGAGTAAATGGTGTCGCGCAGGCTGCGGATCGCCTCGTCGAGTTCGCCGGTGATGTTGCGGATGCGCTCCAGCGCCAGATCCTCCTTGGTGAAACGGGTCAGGCTCTGTACGCTCAGCCCGGCGGCGAACAGCCGCTGGATGACGAGGTCATGCAGGTCCCGGGCGATCCTGTCGCGGTCGGTGAAGACCAGAAGCTCCTCGCGCAGCCGGTGCACCCGGGCAAGTTCCAAGGCGAGGGCCACGTGGGAGCCGAAGACGGCCCCCATTTCGATGTCGGTCCGGGCGTAGCGCACCGACTCCTTGTCCCGTGCCAGCAGCAGGAGGCCATGGTGGGCGCCCTGGGTACTCAGGGCCACTGCCAGCAGCGGGCCGGTGACTGCACCGTCGACCTCCCCCAACACTTCGGATGCGTCGTCGAACAGCACTGGCTCGCCGCCTTCGAGGACACCTTCCAGGAGCTTTGACTCCAAATGCAGTGACCGTCCCGAAAACGCCGTGCCGCGCTCACCGGCAACGCCGATCACCACGTGGGCCATGGCGTTGGCGGCGGGGGCCACCAGGAGGGCGAGTGAGGACGCGGACTCCTGGAGCGCGCGGCCGGCTATCGGGTCCAGGCCGCCCGAGGTGTAGTCGCGGTCCGTGCTCAACATCAGCCCGGAGACGTCCATGCAGGCCTCCAGCCAGCGGGCCCGGCGGCGGGCGTCGTCGTAGAGCCGGGCATTTTCGATGGCGACGCCGGCCGCTGCGGCCAAGGCGACGGCCAGGGCCTCGTCTTCGGCGGAAAAGTCGTCTCCGCCTTCTTTTTCCGTGAGGTAGAGGTTGCCGAACACCACGTCCCGGACGCGGACCGGTACCCCCAGGAAGGACTGCATGGGAGGGTGGTGCGCGGGGAACCCGTAGGCCTCGGGGTGCTTATTCAATTCATGCAGCCGGAGCGGCCGCGGGTCTGTGATCAGGAGGCCGAGGACGCCGTGGCCGGTCGGCAGCGGACCGATCTGACGCGCCAGTTGGCCATCGATGCCGACAGTGATGAAGTGGCTGAGCGCGTGGTCATCACCGATGACGCCAAGGGCGCCGAACCTGGCGTGCAACAACCGGCAGGCCGATTCGACGACGCGTTCCAGGACGGCATCCAGGCTCAGGTCCTCGGCCAGGGCGACGACGGCTTCCAGCAGGCCGGTGATGCGTTCCTTGGATTGGAGCAGCTCTTCCGTCCGGGCGCCGAACCCCATCAGCAGTTCCTCAACGACGGGATTTGGTTCGGACACGGTATGGCCTGAGCCCTCACCCGCTGAATGCATGTCATTGCCCCCATTCGCTCCGGCCAATGTAGACGCTGACGGCCTTTTGCCAGAATACCGCGAACCACTCAGGAAAGCCTCAGAATTCGCAGATTAACCCGGCGGCTGGGTCCATTTGCCCTAGCCGCCGTCAGCCCGGCCGCGTACGCTCGCCGGCATGAGCACTGAATCGAGCCCGGGCCGTCACGAGCCAAAGGACCAGACCCACGCCGTCGAAGACCTCGACCACCACGAATGCTGGCGGCTGTTGCGCAGCGTCTCCGTCGGCAGGCTGGCGGTCTGGGTGGACGACCATCCCGACATTTTCCCCATTAACTACAAAGTGGACCACGGCACGCTGGTGTTCCGCACCGCGGAGGGCACCAAGCTGCAGGCGGCCACAGGCGGCACGCCGGTGGCCCTGGAGGCCGACGGCATCAATGCTGACACCGGAGTCGCCTGGAGCGTCGTCATCAAGGGCCAGGCCGCGCCGGTGCAGAACCCCCAGGAAGTCATGGACACGGTGGGCCTGTTGCTGTTCCCGTGGCAGGCCGGAAAGAAGGAACATTTCGTCCGGATTGCGCCGGACACCGTCACGGGCCGGCGGTTCAAGGTGGTGCCGCCCCAGACGTGGTGGACGCCGTTGGACGACGCCACGCGCTCCGGCCTCGAATAATCCGCCCCCCTAAAAACACATCTTGCGCTTTCAGATCGGGTTGCCCTGAGGGCTTCAGGGCAACCCGATCTGATAGCGCAACGTGGGGCGCGGCGTGCGGTCAGGCGACGCGGGTGATCTCCACGCTGACGCTGAGGGCCGATCCCCCGCCGCCGGACAGGATGCCCTTGAGCGGCGGCACGTCGCGGTAGTCGCGGCCCCGGGCCACGGTGACGTGGAAGTCCCCCGCGGGTTTGTGGTTGGTCGGGTCCCAGCTGCGCCATTCGCCGTCCCACCACTCGAGCCACGCATGCGACTGGCCGGCAACTGTCTCGCCGAGCTCCGCCGTCGAACGCGGGTGAAGGTAACCGGACACGTAGCGGGCCGGGATACCGCAGCTGCGCAGTGACCCGATGGCGAGGTGCGCCAGGTCCTGGCAGACGCCCTGCCGCTGGTTCCAGGCCTGTTCGGCGTTGGTGGTGACGCCGGTGGAGCCCTTCATGTAGGTCATTTCACCGCGCATCCAGGCAAAGACCGCCATGGCGGCCTCGTGCGGTGATTTCCCGTCGACGACGCCGGGAATGATGGCGAGCACCTCGGAGCCGGGACCTGTCAGCTGGGACTGGGGAATCCAGTCGCTGAACTGGTTCAGGGTTTCCGGTGCGGCCAGGACGTCCCAGCCGACGATGTCGGCCTCGGTTGCGATCTTCTCGACCCGGTGCACCTCGACGGTGGTGGTGGACAGCACCTCGAGGTGCTCGTGCGGCATCTGCATGTCGAAGGCGGTCACCCGGGTGCCCCAGTAGTCGCGGTAGCTGCTCAGGGCCGCCTGTGAGGGCGAAACCTTCATGGAGGACTCAAGTACCACCTGCTGCGGGTCCGTCAGCGGGGTCATCCGGGCCTCGTTGTAGGACAGGGTCACGCGTTTGTTGTACTTGTAGGCCGTCTTGTGAACGATGTTCAGCCGGGTCATGAAACTTCTCCCACCCAGGCCAGTTCGTCTGCCTGATTGAAGTACTTACGGGAAATGGCGTCCGAGGCCTGCGACACGGCCTTTTGCACACGCTCCATGTGCTCCGGCAGCTCCGACATGAGGTCATCGGTGCGGTGGAACTCCAGGAAGGTGCGGGCCTGCCCGACGATCCGGCGGGCGTCGTTGATGAAGCCGACGCGCTGGGCCGAGGGGTCGAGCTTCGCCAGGCACTCGTCGGCGTCGCGCAGCGCGTAGACGATGGACCGCGGGAACAGCCGGTCCAGCAGCAGGAATTCGGCCGCGTGCTGGTCCCCGAACGCAGCCCGGCGGGTCCGCAGGAAGGATTCGTAGGCCCCGGCGCAGCGGAGCATGTTCACCCAGGACATGCCGGCCGAGAGGACATCTCGGGTGGAGAGCATGCGCGCGGTCATGTCCGCACGCTCCAGCGACCGGCCCAGGACCAGGAACTGCCAGCTCTCGTCGTGGCTGACGGTGGTGTCGGCGAGGCCGCTGACCATGGCGGTGCGCTCCAGGACCCAGTTGCAGAACCGGTAGGTGCCCACCACGTCCTTGCGGTGCTGGTTGAGCCCGTAGTAGGTCGTGTTGAGGCTTTCCCAGAGCCCGGAGGAGACGGTCTCGCGGGCTCGGCGGGCGTTTTCCCGTGCAGCACCGAGGGAACCGGCAATGGAGGTGGCACTCTGCTTGTCGTAGGCGAGGGCGTTGAGCAGTTCGGGCAGGCCGAAATCGTCGCTTTGTGCGCGGGCACCCATGACGGCGAGGAGTTCCTGCGCCACGCTGCGCTGTTCCTCCATGGGAAGATGGTTGAGCCGTTCGAGGTGGACGTCGAGGATCCGGGCGGTGCCGTCGGCCCGTTCCACGTAGCGGCCGATCCAAAACAGTGACTCGGCAATACGGCTAAGCATTCGCGGTTACCTCCTGCGCGTCAGAAATCTGCTGCTGCTGCTGTTGCTGCTCTTTCTGGCTGTCGCGCCAGTTGCTCTCCACCGGCCAGACCGAAACCCGCTCGCGGACTGCGATGGTGGGCCGTGGGATCACTTCGACGGGGACCTGCGGGGAATCGGCCAGGACCCACGTGTCCTTGGAACCGCCGCCCTGGCTGGAATTGACGATCAGCGATCCCTCCTTGAGCGCCACGCGGGTCAGTCCGCCGGGGAGAACCCAGACGTCCTCGCCGTCGTTGACGGCGAAGGGGCGCAGGTCCACGTGCCGGGGGCCGAACTTGTCGCCGCTGAGCGTCGGCACCGTGGACAGCTGCAGGACCGGCTGGGCGATCCATCCGCGGGGGTCGGCGATGATCCGCTTGCGCAGGGCGTCGAGTTCGTCCCTGGACGCGTCCGGGCCGATCACGAGGCCCTTGCCGCCCGAGCCGTCCACCGGTTTGACCACGAGCTCGTCCAGGCGGTCCAGGACGTGTTCCCGGGCCTCCTTCTCTTCGAGCCGGAACGTGTCCACGTTGGCGATCACGGGCTCCTCGTTGAGGTAGTACCGGATGAGGTCGGGCACGTAGCTGTAGACCAGCTTGTCATCGGCGACGCCGTTGCCCACGGCGTTGGCGATCGTGACGCCGCCGGCGCGGGCGGCGTTGACCAGGCCGGGGCAGCCGAGCATGGAGTCGGCACGGAACTGCAGCGGGTCCAGGAATTCGTCGTCGATGCGTTTGTAGATGACGTCTACGCGCTGCTCGCCCGCGGTGGTGCGCATGTAGACCCGGTTGCCGCGGCAGATGAGGTCGCGGCCCTCGACGAGTTCGACACCCATGAGTCCGGCGAGCAGGGTGTGCTCGAAGTAGGCGCTGTTGAACACGCCGGGGGTCAGGACCACCACGGTGGGATCGTCGACGCCGGAGGGCGCCGTCTTCCGCAGGGCGGACAGGAGCCGGCGGGGGTACTCCTCGACCGGGCGGATGAGCTGCTGGCCGAAAGCCTCGGGCAGGCCCTTGGCCATGGCCCGGCGGTTCTCGAGGACGTAGCTGACGCCCGAGGGTACGCGCACATTGTCCTCCAGGACCCGGAACGTGCCCTCGGCGTCGCGGACGACGTCGATTCCGGAAATGTGGACCCGGACGCCGCCGGCCGGCTCAAAGCCGTGCACCTGGCGGTGGAAGTGCGCGCTCGTCGTGACGAGCTGGCGCGGGATGACGCCGTCGGACACCACGGTCATCTTGTCGTAGACGTCATTGAGGAAGGCTTCAAGGGCGCGGACGCGCTGGGCCACACCGCGTTCCAGGACGCTCCACTCATCGGCGGGGATCACGCGGGGGACGATGTCCAGGGGGAAGGGCCGTTCCTCACCCGCGAAGTCGAAGGTCACGCCGCGGTCCAGGAAGGTCCGGGCCATGGAATCGGCGCGGGCGCTGACGTCAGCCAACGAGAGTTCGCGCAGGGCCAGGGCCACCTGCCCGTAAGATCTCCGGGCCTGCTGGCCGGGGGCAAACATCTCGTCGTAGGCGCCGGTGCGGCCGGCGGCCTCGGAGTATTCCTGGAATAGGTCAGACATGGTCACTAGCCAACCACTTTTTTGTTGCGAAATCATTTCGGCGGCCCGCGGCGCGGCGCTCAGTGCTGGCCGCGCAGTCCGGGCCGCCTGCCGGGACGGCCGCGGTTACGGCTTTTAGGGCCGGGTACGGCAATGTAGGGGCGTGCCCCCCAAGAGATCCGCCACCGCCTCAGCCCTGAGAGACGCCGCGCCAGGCCTGGCCGGCGCCGCGGCGGCCRTCGCCGTCGCCGTCGCCGCCCACCTGCTCCTTCCCGCGCTGCCGGCGATGACAATGGCCGTGCTCCTCGGGCTGCTGGCGGCCAACCTGCCGGGCGTGTCTGGCTGGACCGCCGGGCCGGCGCGGCCCGGGCTGGACTTCGCCGGCAAGCACCTCATGCGGGCCGGGATCGTGCTGCTGGGCCTGAAAGTCAGCCTCGGCGATGTGCTGGGCCTGGGCTGGGCTGCGCTCCTGCTCGTGACCGCCGTCGTGCTGGCCGCTTTCGCCGGGACGTACGGAATCAGCAGGCTCTTCCGGCAGCCGCCCCGCGTGGCGCTGCTGGTGGCCACGGGATTCGCCATCTGCGGGGCGTCAGCGATCGGGGCGATGGCCGCCGTGCGCCGAATCCGGCAGGAGGAAACCGTGCTGCCGGTGGCACTCGTGACCCTGTGCGGCACGCTGGCGATCGGTGTGTTGCCGCTGCTCGCGCGGCCGCTGGGCCTGGGTCCGGAGATCTTCGGGGCGTGGACCGGCGCCTCCGTCCACGACGTCGGGCAGGTGGTCGCCACCGCCCAGACCGCCGGCACCGCGGCGCTGGCCGTCGCCGTCGTCGTTAAACTCACCCGGGTGATCCTGCTGGCACCGATGGTCGCCGCCGCGGGCTTCCATCACCGGCTGGGCACCGCAGCCGACGGCGCCAAGCGCCCCCCGGTGGTCCCGCTGTTCGTCATCGGATTCGTGGCCCTGGCGGGCCTGCGCACCACCGGGTGGCTCTCCCCCGCGGCCCTGGACGTGGCCGCCGCCGTCCAGGACCTGCTGCTCGGCATGGCGCTGTTCGGGCTGGGCTCCGCCGTCCGGGTGGGCCAGCTGCTGCACACCGGCGCACGCGCGCTGCTGGCCGCGCTGGCGTCCTGGCTGCTGATCGCCCTGCTGGGCCTGGCGGCCGCCTTCCTGATGTTCCCGCCGGCGTGACCGGGCACACAGGCTCCCGTGATTAGATAGCGGGGTGTCAAACCAGAATCTGAGCCGCGACGAGGCCGCGGACCGCGCCGCCCTCATCACCACTCACAGCTACGATGTCTCCCTCGACGTCCGGCAGGCGGCCGACCCGAACGTCGCCGGCTACACGAGCCGCAGCATCATCTCCTTCTCGGCCAGCGAACCCGGCGCGACGACCTTCGTGGATTTCATCGCCGGCAGCGTGCACAGCGTCTTCCTCAACGGCAAGGGACTCGCCGTCGCCGACGTCGTGGACGGTTCCCGGATCCGGCTCGAAAACCTGCAGCCGGAGAACCAGGTCACCATCACGGGAACCGCCCTGTACAGCACCTCCGGTGAAGGCATGCACCGCTTCGTCGATCCCGCCGACGGCCAGTGCTACCTCTACACGCAGTATGAACCCGCCGACGCCCGCCGGGTGTTCGCGAACTTCGAACAGCCCGACCTGAAGGCCGAGTTCACCTTCCACGTCATGGCCCCCTCCGACTGGCAGGTGTCCTCCAACGGCGCCGAGGTGCTGCGCACCCAACTGACGAGTGATCCCGCCACGAGCCGCTGGGACTTCGCGCCCACCAAGGCGATGTCCACCTACATCACCACCGTCCTCGCCGGACCGTATTTCAAGGCCGAGGACGCCTGGCGCGGCACGCTCGCCGACGGCACCGTTCTGGACGTACCGCTGGCGCTCTACTGCCGCGCCTCCATGGCCGCGTCCTTCGACACCGACGCCCTGTTCCGCCTCACCAGGAACGGGCTGTCCTTCTTCAACGAACTCTTTGATTTCCCTTACCCGTGGGGCAAATACGAGCAGGCGTTCGTCCCCGAGTACAACCTCGGCGCCATGGAAAACCCGGGCCTGGTGACCTTCACCGAAAGCTACGTCTTCACCTCCCGGGCCGCCGATTCGCAGTACCAGGCCCGCGCCAACACGCTCCTCCACGAGATGGCGCACATGTGGTTCGGGGACCTCGTCACCATGAAGTGGTGGGATGATTTGTGGCTCAAGGAATCCTTCGCTGATTACATGGGCACCCTCGGTGTGGACCGGACCACGGACTGGGACACGGCCTGGGTGAACTTCGCCAACAACCGCAAGGCGTGGGCCTACGTCCAGGACCAGCTGCCCACCACCCACCCGATCGTCGCCGACATCCCGGACCTGGAAGCCGCGAAGCAGAACTTCGACGGCATCACCTACGCCAAGGGCGCATCGGTGCTCAAGCAGCTGGTGGCCTACGTCGGGTTCGAGGCCTTCATCGCCGGGTCCCGCCAGTACTTCCGGGACCACGCCTACGGCAACACCACCCTCGCCGAACTGTTGGCCGCCCTCAGCGCCGCGTCCGGCCGCGACCTCAGCGAATGGGCCCGCCAATGGCTCCAGACCTCCGGCATCTCCACCCTGTCCAGCGAGATCACCGAATCCACCGAATCCACCGAAGACAGCAGCGCGCTCAGCTCCGTCGCCGTCCTGCAGGACGCCGTGGATCCCACCACCGGCCGGCAGGAGCCCCGCCCGCACCGGCTGCGGATCGGCCTCTACGATTTCGACGACGCCGGCGCCTTGGTCCGCACTGACAGCGTCGAGACCGATGTCCGCGGCGCCCGGACCGATGTGACCGCGCTGGCCGGCAAACCGCGCCCTGCGCTGCTGCTGGTCAATGACGAGGACCTCAGCTACGCCAAGGTCCGGCTGGACCCGCATTCCGAGGCGACTGTCCGCGGCTCCCTGGACAAGCTGGACGACCCCATGGCGCGGGCGCTGTGCTGGACGGCGCTGTGGGACTCGGCCCGGGATGCCGTCACACCGGCCGCACTCTACGTCGACGCCGTCGAGCGCTTCGGGCCCGCCGAGCCGGGCATCGGCGTCCTCCTCAATGTCCTGGGCAATGCCTCGACGGCAGTGGAACGCTACGTGCCCCGGGGCCAGCGCGATGCCGTGCGCCACGGCTTCCTCACCACGGCCGCCGAACAGCTGCACGCGGCAGCGCCGGGTTCCGACCAGCAATTGGCCTGGGCCCGGACCCTTGCCGCAACCAGCCGCTACGACGCCGGCCGGCTGGACCTGCTCAGGGGCATCCTGGACGGCAGCACGGTGATCGATGGCCTCGCCGTGGACGCCGAACTGCGCTGGAATCTCTGGCATGCCCTGGCGGCCAACGGCCAGGCCCCGCAGGAGCAGCTCGACCAGGAGCTCGCCCGGGACAACACGGCGGCAGGCAAGTCCGGGCACGCCACGGCCCTCGCCGCGCGCCCCGAGGCATCCGTCAAGGCGGCCGCCTGGGAGGCCGCCGTCCACGGCACCGGCCTGTCCAACCAGCTCCTCGGCGCCACGATTGCCGGGTTCAACACCGGCGCGGCCTCCCTGCTGGCCGGGTTCATCGACCCGTACTTCGAATCCCTCGAGGACGTCTGGGCGGACCGGAGCATCGAGATCGCCAGCCGGATTATCCGCGGCTTCTACCCCGCGGCACAGGACCTGGACGGCGGAACGCCCGAAACCCACGCCGTGATTGTCCGCACCGACCAGTGGCTGGCCGCCCACCCTGATGCGCCGCGTGCCCTGCGCCGGATCATCATCGAACAGCGCAGCCAGCTGCACCGTTCCCTCAGGGCGCAGGCACTGACAGCACCGGCCCAGGCACCATCGACTGCTCCGTAACGGCCCTTTTGACGGCTGAAATCGGCGGCTGGGCCCACGCCGGCAGGGTTCCCTGGCCGAGCTTGCGAGGCGAGGGTGCCGGTGGGGAGCAGCCGATGGGGATGAAGGCTGTTAGGGAGCGGGCTTCTTAAAGAACAGGCTCCTACGGGACCCGGTGCAGCCACTCCGTGGTGCCGAACTTGGTCTCCACGCGGCGGCGGGCGGCCTCCAGCTCGGCGTCGGTGAGGACGGACGGTGTCGCGCCGTAGCGTTCGGCGAAGACGTCCATCATCGCTGCAACGATTTCGGCGCGGGCCAGGCCGGTCTGGCGGCGGAGCGGATCCACGCGCTTCTTGGCGCTCCTGGTGCCCTTGTCGGACAGTTTCTCCTTGCCGATCCGCAGGACCTCCACCATCTTCCCGGCGTCGATGTCGTAGCTCATGGTGACGTGGTGCAGCATCCCTCCGTTGGCGAGCCGCTTCTGCGCCGCCCCGCCGATCTTGCCGTGCTCCGTAGCGATGTCGTTGAGCGGCACGTAGAAGGCGCTGATGCCGACCTTTTCCAGGGCCGCCATCACCCAGGCGTCGAGGAAACGGTACGAGTCCGCGAAGCTGATGCCGTCCACGAGGGTCTGCGGCAGGTACAGCGAGTAGGTGATGCAGTTCCCGGCCTCCATGAACATCGCTCCCCCGCCGCTGATCCGCCGGACCACGCTGATGCCGTGCCGGGCCACGCCCTCGGGATGGAGTTCGTTGCGGACGGACTGGAAGCTACCGATCACCACGGAGGGCTCCTCCCAGTCCCAGAACCGCAGGGTGGGATTGCGCCGCCCGGCGCCGACTTCCTCGGTGAGGACCTCATCCAGGGCGACGTTGACGTGGGTGGGGAGGACTGACGGGGCGATGATGTTCCAGTGGTGGTCCGCCCAGCCGGTGGCCTTCGCCAGGGCGCGGCGGACGGTGACGGCGACGGCGTCGGCGGAAAAACCGAACAGCACGGTGCCTTCGGGCAGCGCCGCCGTCACGGCGTCCGCGATGTCCGAGGCACTGGTCTCGACGGGCAGCCCGGTGAGCGCCCGGTTAATCTCCGGCAGCGCCTCGTCGGGTTCGAGGAAGAAGTCCCCGCTCAGCGAGACGTGGGCCAGGACGCCGTCGACGACGTCGAAGTCGGCGACCACGAGCTTGCCGCCCGGGACCTTGTACTCGCCGTGGTGACGGCCGCCGCCGTCGTCGTCGGGGCTGGGGGCGGTGGCCGCGGGATGGGATGTCATGACCTCCATCCTGCCGCATGCGTCCGGGAACCCGGGAACCCGGGTCACCCGTTTAGCCGGAACAGCAGCAGAGACGCAGAAAGCCCGCACCGTTGCCGGTGCGGGCTTTCCATAAGACCTTGGGGAAGAAAGTTACTTCTTGCCGCCGAAGCCCTTGAAGCGAGCGTTGAAGCGCTCGACGCGGCCTGCGGAGTCCATGATGCGCTGCTTGCCCGTGTAGAACGGGTGGGACTCGGAGGAGATTTCGACGTCGATGACCGGGTAGGTGTTGCCGTCTTCCCACTCGATGGTCTTCGAAGAAGACACGGTGGACTTGGTCAGGAACTTGACGCCGGAAGCCAGGTCGTTGAAAACAACAGCTTCGTACTTCGGGTGAGTATTAGACTTCATAATTGGACCTTTGTTCGCACAACTGGATTTTGCCAGTTGCCAGGTATGAATGGGATGGCCGGCGGAAAGCACCGGACGGCCAGCTATCAATGATAGCCGATCCCCGGACCGCTGACGAACACCATTGGCGCACGTCAGCGCGGCGCGGCCGCCGCACGATGCAGGGGCCTCAGTCCTTCGGGCGGAGCTCCCAGAACGCCACCGCCGACGCCGCGGCGACGTTGAGCGAATCGACGCCCGGGCGCATCGGGATTTTCACTGCGAGGTCGACGGCGGCCAGGGTTCCTTCGCTCATGCCCGCGCCTTCCGTGCCCAGCACCAGGGCCAGCCGCTCCGGGCGGCGCGCCGCGAGCACGTCGAGGTCCACCGCGTCATCCGTGAGTTCCATGGCCGCCACGGTGAAGCCTTGCTCCTRCAGCGCGGCCAGGCCTTCCGCCCAGTCCTCCAGCCGGGCCCACGGAACCTGGAACACGGTGCCCATGCTGACCCGCACGCTGCGGCGGTAGAGCGGATCCCCGCAGCGCGGCGAGACCAGGACGGCATCCACGCCCAAGGCCGCGGCCGAGCGGAAAATGGCCCCGACGTTCGTGTGGTCCACGATGTCCTCCAGCACCGCAACCCGGCGGGCCCCGGCGAGCAGGTCCGCCAGCGGCACCGGGGCGGGCCGGTGCATGGCGGCCATGGCGCCGCGGTGCAGATGGAAACCGGTGATTTGCTCCAGCAGAGCCGCGGGGCCGATGTAGGCCGGGACGTCCGGGTACTGCTCAAAGACGTCGGAGAGGTCCCCGGCCCACTTCTCGGCCAGGAAAAAGGACCGCGGCCGGTGCCCTGCGGCCAGGGCCCGGCGCAGGACGCGGGAGGACTCGGCGATGTACAGGCCCTCGGCGGGTTCCCGGATTTTGCGCAGGTGCACGTCCGTGAGCTGCGTGTAGTCCGCAACCCGCGGGTCGTCGGCGGATTCAAGAAAGTGAAAGGTCACGGGCAGGTCATTCCTGGGAGGCTGTTGGAAGGGCTATTTGAACAGGTTGGCGGTCATGAACCCCAGCGCCACCAGGCCCAGGGTGAAGATGACCCCGCGCAGGACCGCCGGGGAGAGCCGGCGCCCCACCCTGGAGCCAATCACGCCGCCGATCAGGGAGCTTACGGCGATCAGCCCGACCACACCCCAGTCGATCCGGTCGAAGGCGAACAGGAGGTAGGAGGCTGCGGCCACCACGTTCACGCCCAGGACCAGGAAGTTCTTCATCGCGTTGGCGTTCTGGATGGTCCCGGTCATGAACACGCCCAGGATGCCGACTAACAGGATGCCCTGGGCAGCGACAAAGTAGCCGCCGTAGACGCCGGCGAGGTACACCAGCACCACGAGCAGGACACCGTGGCGGCGGTCGCGGATCGCGTGCTCGGGGTTCTCCTCGCGGTTCCTCACCCACCGCTGCAGCCGCGGCTGGAAGACCACCATCAGCAGGGCCAGCACGATCAGGACGGGGGCGGCGTAGTAGAAGACTTTCTCGGGCAGGTGCAACAGCAGATAAGCGCCGGTGACGGCACCCAGCAGGGAGGCCGGCAGGAGCCGGAGCAGCTGCTTGCCGCGGCCCTCGAGTTCTTTCCGGTAGCCCCAGGCGCCGGTGGCGTTACCGGCCACGAGCCCCATGGCGTTGCTGATGGAGGCCGTGACGGGGGCGTAGCCCAGGGCGATCAGCACCGGGAACGTGACCAGGGTGCCGGATCCGACGACGCTGTTGATGGTGCCCGCCCACAGCCCGGCGAAGAATATGAGGGCGCTATTGAGGAGCTCCACGCGCGGTCAGCGGCCCCGTCAGCGGCTGGCGGTCGCGGTGTACCGGCCCGCGTTGACGCTGACGTCCAGCGGCAGGCCGAACGTTTCGCTCAGGTTTTCCGCCGTGAGGACCTCCTGCAGCGGGCCGGAAGCCACGACGCCGCCGTCGCGCATGAGCATCGCGTGCGTGAAGCCCGGCGGCACTTCTTCGAGGTGGTGGGTGACCAGGACGATCGCCGGGGCGGCGTCGTCGCGGGCGAGTTCGCTCAGGCGCTGGACCAGGTCCTCGCGGCCGCCGAGGTCGAGCCCCGCGGCCGGCTCGTCCAGGAGCAGGAGCTCGGGATCGGTCATGAGGGCGCGGGCAATCTGGACGCGCTTGCGCTCCCCCTCGGAAAGCGAGGCGAAGGGGCGGTTGAGCAGCGGGCCCATCCCCCACTCGTTCAGCAGCCCGAAGGCGCGCCGCTCGTCGTCCTTCTCGTAGCCCTCGCGCCAGCGGCCGGTCACGCCGTACGCGGCGGTGACCACCACGTTGAGGACCTTCTCGTGCTCGGGGATCTGGCTGGCCAGCGCAGCGGAGGACAGCCCGATCCGGGGGCGGAGCTCGAAGACGTCGACGGCGCCGAGGACTTCCTCGAGGATGCCCGCCATTCCGGAGGTCGGGTGGATGCGGGCCGCGGCCAGCTGGAGGAGCGTGGTCTTGCCGGCGCCGTTGGGGCCCAGAATCACCCAGCGTTCGCCCTCTTTGACCTGCCAGTCGACCTTGTCCAGGAGCGTCTTCGCCCCACGTACAACACTGACCCCGGCCATTTCAAGAACATCACTCATAGGAGTAGACACTAGGACAAAAAAGCGGGTGACTGATAACCGGCGCCGCGCCCTGCCGTGGAGCGTCACGCGGCGCCTGCCCAGGCGCAACGAATTCGGGCCGCCCGCCCCCGCTCGCTAGGATTGAGGCCATGAGTTCGAACGTGACCGCAGTGAGCTACGGCCTGAAACTGTCCCTTCCCGACATCCAGCGGCTGCGTTCGCTCCTGACGGCCGCCGGGCTGGGCGTCGGGGCGGAAACCCGGACCGGCGACGCCCGCTTCGAGGTATACGCCGTCGACTGCGCACTGGACAGTGTGCAGGACGACTCACTGGACTCCTCCCGGGGCGACTCCCAGGCCGGCGGAGCGGACAGCCGCCCGGACACCGGACGGGACGGACGGACTGCAGACGCCGCCACAGCCGCCGCGGTTGCGGAAGCCCGCCTGGACGGTGCGCGCCGTGCGCTGGCGGCCGCCGGCATCGAGGGCGTCGACACGGCCCTGGTTCCGGCAGCACTGCGCAGCGCGCCCCGGAAGTTCCTCATCATGGACGTGGACTCCACCCTCATCCAGCAGGAAGTAATCGAGCTGCTGGCCGCCTACGCCGGCAAGCGCGAGGAAGTGACGGCGGTGACCGAGGCGGCCATGCGCGGCGAGCTGGACTTCGCCCAGAGCCTGCACGCCCGGGTGGCGGTCCTCGCGGGGCTGCCCGCGGACGTCGTCGAGTCGGTCCGCGCCGAGGTCAGGCTGACCGAGGGCGCCGCCGAGCTGGTGGCGGCGTTCCAGGCTGCCGGCCATGCCGTGGCCGTCGTGTCCGGCGGCTTCAACCAGATCCTCCGGCCGATCGCCGAAGACCTGGGGCTGCACTACTGGATCGCGAACGAACTCGAAATCGTCGACGGCGCCTTGACCGGCAAGGTGCTCGGCGACGTGATCGACCGGGCGGCCAAGGAGAAGTACCTGCGCGAATGGGCTGCGGCCGAGGGCATCCCGATGGAACACACGATCGCCGTGGGCGACGGCGCGAACGACCTCGACATGCTGGGCGCCGCCGGGATCGGCATCGCCTTCAACGCGAAGCCGGCCGTCCGCGCTGCCGCGGACGCCGCCGTCAACCTTCCCTATCTTGACGCCGTCCGGTATATCGCCGGAGTCTGATGCATTAACCGGGAAGGCACGTTCCGGCAATGTTTAGTCAAGCATTGCCGGGACGTGCCTTCTCTACGCGCCATCCCGGCGCGCGTGGCGGCCTGCGCCTAGCTGGAGCTCTTATCCGCTGCCTGGTCCGCGGTCTTACCGAAATAATCCGCACCGCCAACGTATTCCGTGTGGCCGGTTTCGACATCGGCCGAGGCCATCTTGGCGACCTCGGCGGCAAACTCCTTGACCGAGTACAGCTTGCCGGCTTCTGCGCGGCGGGCCTCGATGGCGCCGGGGTTGGACCGGTCAAGCAGGGTGGCCGTGACGGTGCCCTCGATCATGTCGCCGGAGACGACCACGAGCGTGATCCCCTTCTCGGCCAGGTTCGGGACGAGTGCCCGGAGTGCATCCTCGCCGGCGCGCTTGCTGCGGGCCACGGGCTCGTACTCGGGCATGGTGGGCACCGTGTCGATGAAGTGGGCCTGGTGGCTGGTCACGAAGACCACGCGCGAGCCGTGGGGCATGAGCGCGACGGCGGCGTTGAGCATGTTCACCTGGGCGTCGCGGTTCAGCTTCAGCGCGTAGCCCTCTTCCATGCCGGTCTCCATGCCGCCGGAGGCGTTGAGGACCAGGAGGTCGAGCGAGCCGAAGTTCTCCATCGCGGCGCTGGCGAGGGCCTGGACGCCTTCCTGGGTGGTGAGGTCCGCCCCGACGGCCGCGGCACGGCCGCCGTCGGCTTCGATCTCGGCGACGACCTTGTTGGCGCGCGGCGCCTTCTGGCGGTAGTTGACGACGACGGCCGCACCCTCGGCGGCGAGGATTTTGGCCACTTCGGCGCCGATTCCGCGCGACGAACCGGTCACGATCGCAGTCTTGTTCTCCAGCAGTCCCATACGAGCTCCTTTGTTCCAAACGTCCAAATACTGTGGGTCTGCAATCCATCATGCCAGCGGACCGCGCCATTACAGTTGTTCAGCATCCACAAAGAAGCCCCGGCGGCGTAGTTCCGTCGTCACGTGGCTTGAACATGCCGGGGGTGGGTCAGCCGCGGTCGATCCGGATCTTCGTCGTCGCTTCACCGGTCACAACCTTGGGCGCCGGTGCGCGGACTTCCAGGACGCCGTCCTTGTACGTGGCGGTGATGTCTTCTTCCCTCACCCCTGCGGGCAGCGCGATGCTCCGGGCGGCCCGGCCGTAGCGGAACTCCGAGCGGTAACCGTCCTTGCTCTTGTGCTCGGACGACTCCCGCCGCTCCACCGCAATATTTAGCACGCCCTCGCCGACCGAGACGTCGACGTCCCGGTCCGGGTCGATCCCCGGCGCTTCCGCCCGCACCACCAGGGTGGTGCCCTCC
This sequence comes from Arthrobacter sp. P1_B9, assembly GCF_056406495.1. Lineage (NCBI taxonomy): Bacteria > Bacillati > Actinomycetota > Actinomycetes > Micrococcales > Micrococcaceae > Arthrobacter > Arthrobacter sp. P1_B9. The sequence goes on along the minus strand of NZ_JBFUAA010000010.1, from coordinate 110,374 downwards.
TGGAACTGTTCGATCTTGATCCCTGGCGCTATGGACAGATCACCGTCAAGGAAGCGGCGGACCGGTTCCAGCATGTCCGAGGGCGTCCATTTGCTGAGATCACTCATGATTTCCTCCTGCGTCCACGCCCCTGCCGCGGCATGGTCAGGGGCTGTGAGCCCATTACACGCTCCAGGAGCCCCGGAGCCAAGGGCAAAAAGGCCCGGCACGGTTCCCGGCACGGAACCCGGCACGGAAAAGTGTGCGTCTCCAGTGGCCCGGTCCGGGTTGCAATAGACAGCGGACACAGCACAGCGGACTCAGAACAAGCGGACACAGCACAGCGGACGACGGCGGAATCCGCCGTCGTCCGCTGTGCTCCGCAGGAGTCCTGCGTCGTCCTGCTGTGTCAGGGGCTAGTGGCCCATTCCGAGGCCGCCGTCGACCGGAATGACCGCACCGGAAATGTACGACGCCTCGTCGCTGGCAATCCAGCGCACGACGTTGGCGACCTCGGAGGCCTCGGCGAAGCGGCCGGCGGGGACCTTGGTCAGGTAGTCCTTCTGCGTGGCCTCGGGCAGCTCGGCCGTCATGTCGGTGTTGATGAAGCCGGGCGCGACCACATTCGCGGTGATCCCGCGTGCGCCGAGCTCGCGGGTGAGCGACCGGGCGATGCCCACCAGGCCTGCCTTGGAGGCGGAGTAGTTGATCTGGCCCGGCGCGCCGTAAAGGCCGGAGACGGAGGAAATCAGCACCACGCGGCCCTTGCGCGCCCGGATCATGCCCTTGGATGCGCGCTTGATCACCCGGAAGGCGCCCGTGAGGTTCGTGTCGATCACCGAGGTGAAGTCGTCTTCGCTCATCCGCATCAGGAGCGTGTCCTTGGTGATGCCGGCATTGGCCACAAGGACTTCCACCGGGCCGTGGGCGGCTTCGACTTCCGCGAACGCGGCGTCCACCGACGCTTCGTCCGTGACGTCCGCTTTGACGCCGAGGATGCCCTCGGGCAGCGACGATTCGCTGCGGAAGGTCACGGCCACCTTGTCGCCGTTGGCCAGGAAGGACTCGGCGATGGCCAGGCCGATCCCGCGGTTTCCGCCGGTGATCAGAACGCTGCGGCCAGTGGTGGATGTGTCAGTCATATGGGGCTCCGGGATTCTGCGGCAGGGAGGGCCGCGCTGGGGGCTGGAATTTTCCTGCCTCCGATCTTAGCGCCCGGTTCGCTTCCGTTTGGGCGGCTCCGCCGATGGTGAGAGAATCGAAGTAAGCCTTGGGAGCGTGATCTGACAGCCGTGACACTCAAAAACCGACCCGGTGCTCATGTGCCCGGGAGGCCGGACTCCGAGTCCGGCGGTACCGAGGTGCACAGCATCACCGACGCCGCTGCTGCGCACTCGGACGAGATGCACCAGCGGATGGTGAAGTATGCCATCGCCATGGGCATCCGCATGGTCTGCCTGATCCTGATTTTTGTCGTGGATGGCTGGTTCAAGCTCCTGCCGATTGCCGGCGCCGTCTTCCTGCCCTGGGTGGCGGTGGTGATCGCCAACGGCAGCGACAAGGCGGAAATCCACAGTGACTCGCTCCTGGACTATGCTCCGCTCGCAGAGCTGGACGCACCGGACACCGCGGGCCCCGCCGGGCAGGATCCAAAGGGGCAGGATCTGAGCGACGGCGCAGACGGTTCAGGGACGCTGCTGCAGGGTGAGCTGATCGAAGATGAGAACGACGACGACCACGGACGGGCAGCTTCATGAATCTCTTTGACCTGGCCGGGACCGGTGGGGACACGGCCGCGGCCCCCGGCACCGTCTGCTCGCGGAAAGCCTGCCGCGCGGCGGCGGAATGGCAGCTGCTGTGGAACAATCCCAAGATCCACACCCCGGAGCGGCGCAAGATCTGGCTGGCGTGCGCGGAGCACCGCGCGTGGCTTGAGGACTACCTCCAGACGCGCGGACTGTGGAAAGAGACTGTGGTCCTCGGCGCAGAGACCGTCCCCCTCCCGGCAGTGACCGCCCCTCTCGACCCGTCAGGCAGGATCGGCTGAATGTACCGCTTTCTCTTCTCCAGTAAATGGCTGGGGTACTTGTTGCTGGCCGCGATCTTCGCTGCCGGCTGCGTTGGGCTGGGCCGGTGGCAGATGGACCGCCGCGCCGAGACCCTGGCCGAAATCAACCGGGTGGTCTCCAACTACTCGGCCACCCCCGTGCCGTTCGCCGATGTCCGGGACCAGTTCAGCCGGCTGAATCCGGAGCGGGAGTGGACCCAGGTGGAACTGAAGGGCAGCTACGACGCCGCCGGCCAGCGCATTGTCCGCAACCGCCCGCTCAACGGCCAGCCCGGCTACGAGGTGGTGGTTCCCTTCAAGCTCCAGTCCGGCGAAACCGTGGTGATCGACCGTGGCTGGCTGCCCATCGGCAACAACACCCCGGGACGGCCCGACTCAGTGCCTGCCCCGCCGCAGGGGCCGGTGACGGTGGTTGCCCGCCTCAAGCCGGCCGAGCCCGAGCTGCAGCGCGGCGCCCCTGACGGACAGCTGGCCTCGATCGACCTCTCCGCCTATTCCGGGCAGCTGGGCTATCCGCTGCTGACGGGCGCCTACGGACAGCTGGCCTCCGAGTCGCCGTCGGTGCAGGACATGCCGTTCCCGTTCCCTAAACCGACCACTGATGAAGGCACCCACCTGTCCTACTCCCTGCAGTGGTTCGCGTTCGGCGTGCTGATGTTCGTCGGGTTCGGCTACGCGGCCAGGCAGCAGGCCCGCAACGCCGCGATCGACGCGGAGGACGCCGAAGCGGAGGCCGCCGAGGGCGTGTTCCTGCACTCCAGCGGCCCGGTGGCCCGCCGTCGTCCTGCTCCGCGGAAGCGCAAGAACGCGACGGCGGAAGAAGAGGAAGACGCCATCCTCGACGCCCAGGGGTTCTGAGCGATGAGCCCTGACGCCTTTCCCGGCCCGGTGGCCAACGTCAAGCGTGCCCTCACCGCCCTGGGCGCCCAGGACACCGTGACGGTGTTCGACGCGAAGGTGCCGACGGCGGCAGCGGCCGCCGCGGCGCTGGGCTGCGATGTCGCGGCGATCACCAACAGCCTGGTGTTTGAGCTCGGGGGCACCCCGCTGCTCATCCTGGCCAGCGGCGCGGCCAAGGTGGACGTCCGCAAGGTCGCGGACCGGCTGGGCACGGGCAAGATCCGTCGTGCCTCCCCCGAGTTCGTCCTGGCCCACACCGGCCAGGAGGTGGGCGGCGTCGCCCCGGTAGGCCACCCGGAGAAGATCCGGACTCTGCTGGATGAGTCGTTGTCGGCCCACCGCGTGCTCTGGGCGGGGGCAGGGGATCACAACTCGATGTTCTCGATCAGCTACGCGGACCTGCACCGGATCACAGGCGCGGAAGAGATGCCGGTCCGCTGACCCGGCTGCCTCGCTGCTGGGGACGTTTTCCGTGCCGGGAACGGCCCCCGCTTCGGGTCGGTTGGGTGACTTACGCCAGCGTGATGAGGTCCAGGTAGTCTTCGTTCCAGTGGTCCTCGATGCCGTCGGGAAGCAGGACAACACGCTCCGGGTTGAGCGCCTCAACGGCGCCCTCATCGTGGCTCACGAGGACGACGGCGCCGGTGTAGTTGCTCAGGGCCCCGAGGATTTCGGCGCGGCTGGCGGGGTCCAGGTTGTTGGTGGGCTCGTCGAGGAGCAGCACGTTCGCGCTCGAGGCCACGATGGTGGCCAGCGCCAGCCGGGTCTTCTCGCCGCCGGAGAGCACACCGGCGGGCTTGTCGACGTCGTCGCCGGAGAACAGGAATGAGCCCAGGATATTGCGGACTTCCGCGTCGTTCATGTCCGGGGCGGAGGAGCGCATGTTCTGCAGGACGGTGCGGTCCACGTCGAGTGTCTCGTGCTCCTGCGCGTAGTAGCCCACCTTCAGGCCGTGGCCCGCAACGACTTCGCCGGTGTCCGGCTTGTCGACGCCGGCCAGCATCCGCAGCAGCGTGGTCTTGCCGGCGCCGTTGAGGCCCAGGATGACCACCTTGGACCCGCGGTCAATGGCAAGGTCGACGTCGGTGAAGATCTCCAGGGAGCCGTAGGACTTGCTGAGGCCGTCCGCGGTGAGCGGGGTCTTGCCGCAGGGTGACGGGTCCGGGAAGCGCAGTGCTGCCACGCGGTCGGTCGCGCGGACGGCTTCGAGGCCGCCGAGCAGGCGCTCGGCACGCTTGGCCATGTTCTGGGCGGCGACGGCCTTGGTGGCCTTGGCGCGCATTTTGTTGGCCTGGTCGATGAGGACCTGGGCCTTCTTTTCCGCATTGGCCCGCTCACGCTTGCGGGCGCGCTCGTCCGTTTCGCGCTGGTTGAGGTAGCGCTTCCAGTCCATGTTGTAGAAGTCGATCTGCGCGCGGTTGGGGTCGAGGAGGAAGACCTTGTTGACGGTCGCTTCAAGCAGTTCGGTGTCGTGGCTGATGACAATCAGCCCGCCCTGGTGGTTCTTGAGGAACTCACGGAGCCAGGAGATGGAATCGGCGTCGAGGTGGTTGGTGGGCTCATCGAGGAGCATGGTTTCGGCGTCCGAGTACAGGATGCGCGCAAGCTCGACGCGGCGCCGTTGTCCACCGGACAGGGTCTTGAGCGGCTGGTTCAGCAGCCGGTCCGGCAGGGCGAGGTTCGAGCAGATCGCTGCCGCCTCGGCTTCGGCGGCATAGCCGCCGGCGGCCAGGAATTCGGATTCAAGCCGGTCATAGCGGTTCATCGCCTTGCGCTGGACCGTAGCGTCCTCGCTGGCCATCTCTTCGTGCGCCAGGCGGAGCTTGCCCACGGCAATGTCCAGGCCGCGGACGGACAGGATCCGGTCCCGCGCGAGCTGCTCCATGTCCGGGGTGCGCGGATCCTGCGGCAGGTAGCCGATTTCGCCGGTGCGGGTTACCTTACCGGCGGCGGGCAGGCCCTCGCCCGCAAGCACCCGGGTCAGCGTTGTCTTGCCTGCACCGTTACGGCCGACCAGACCGATCTTGTCTCCCTTGTCGATCCGGAAGCTCACCTGGTCCATGAGGAGGCGGGCGCCGGCGCGCAGTTCGAGATCCTGGACGGTAATCAATGCAGCTAAGGCCTTTCACAACAGGGAATGCCGCGGCACGACGGGTGGAGTCTGGGCGGGGCCGGGGCAGGGCGATGCGAGAGCACGGCCTCTGCAAGTCTACCGGCACCACCCCGGCTCCCTGACATTGGCACGTATGGCAGCAGGCAGCCGCCGTCGCGATGCTGGCCCGGCCGGCTGGCCGTGTTCATTGGCGGTGCCCTCCAGCAACCGGGCCGCGCGTTAGTGGGGCGCCTACAAAAAACCGTCCGCGCGGCGGCCGTACAGTCAATATCACAATCCATATTTCCGCCGCAGCCCCCTGAGCAGCACCCCGACAGGAACATCATGACGCAAACCGACCGTCCCGCCGCAGCCAGGACCCCGCACCGCCGGGTCCGCTGGAATGCCACCGACCTTGGCCTCATCGCCGTCTTCGCCGCCCTGGTGGCCGCTTCGGCACTGGTCGCCGCCATTCCCGTAGGCGGCCTCGGCGTGCCCATCACGCTGCAGACCCTAGCCGTCATGCTCACGGGCCTGGCCCTGGGCCCTGGCCGGGCCTTCGCCGCCGTCGGCCTGTACCTGCTCCTGGGCTTCGCCGGCTTGCCGATCTTCAGTGGCGGCCGCAGCGGGCTGGGCGTCCTCGCCGGACCCTCCGCCGGCTACATCATCGGGTTCCTGCTGGCCGCCACGGCCGTCGGCTGGCTGACCGTCGTCGTGCTCAAGCGCACCGCCAACCGCAAAGGCAGACTGCGTGCCATCCTCTTGTTCGCCGCCGCCATGGTGAGCAGCATCGTCTTCATCCACGGCCTGGGCATCCTGGGCATGATGGTCAACGCCAAGCTGGACTTCTCCAAAGCCTTCCTGGCCGATCTCGTGTTCTACCCCGGCGACATCATCAAGAACGTCCTGGCCGTCAGCATCGCCTTGGCCCTGCACAAGGCCTTCCCGGACCTGCTGCTGCGCCGTGTCCGGACGGTTGACACCCGCCCGTGAGCATCATCGTCCTGGACCGGGTTTCGGTGCGGGTGCCGGTTGACGGCCGCCCCGCACCCAAGACGCTGCTCCAGGAGTTTTCGCTCGACCTGACGGAACGGCGGATCGGGGTTATCGGGGCCAACGGCTCGGGCAAGTCCACCCTCCTGAGGCTCCTGAACGGCCTCGTGGCACCCAGCGACGGCACCGTGAGAGTCGACGGCGCCGATACCGTCCGGGCCGTCCGTGAGGTCCGCCGCCGCGTGGGCTTCGTGTTCACCGACCCGCTCTCCCAGCTCGTCATGCCCACCGGACGCGAGGATGTGGAACTGTCCCTGCGCCGCTCCATCCGCAACGCCACCGAGCGCAGGGCCCACGCGGAGTCGGTGCTGGAACGGTTCGGTCTCCTGCCGCTGGCGGACCAGAGCATCTACGAGCTCTCCGGCGGCGAACGCCAGCTCCTGGCGCTGGCCGCGGTCCTGGCCGTTGATCCGGAGGTGCTGGTTCTGGACGAGCCGTCCACACTGCTGGATCTGCGGAACCGCGAACTCCTGCGGCGCACCCTCGCCGGGCTCCGCCAGCAGGTGATTCTGTCCACCCACGACCTCGAGCTGGCCCTGGACATGGACCGCGTCCTGGTGGTGGATGCCGGGAAGGTGGTGTTCGACGGCGAACCGGCGGCCGCCGTCGCCCGTTACCGCGCCCTGTGCGCGGCGGGCCTGCCAGCGGCTAACGGCGTCCCAGCCGGCGGTGGGCTCGGCGGCGTAGCCGGCGGCCGGCTGGAGCGGGCCGTGCCCGACCAGGCCCGGCGGGAGCAGGCGTGAGCGGTCACGGCTTCCTGCTGGCGGCGTATGTGCCGGGCTCGTCCCTGGTCCACCGTGCGCCGCTGTGGCTGAAGTTCCTGCTGGTCGTTGGGTGCGGAATGACGTCGTTCCTGATCGCGGACTGGGCCGTGTCGGCCGTCATGCTGGTGCTGCTCTGCGGACTGTTCCTGCTCAGCGGGGCCGGCCCGGCCCGGCTGTTCCGGGCGGTGCGTCCGGTTCTTCCGGTACTCGTGGCGATCGGGCTTTTTCAATGGTGGCAGCTGGGCGCACCGACCGCCGCCCGGATCGTCCTGAACGTCCTGGTCTGCGTCGTCGCGGCGTCTATCCTGACCGCCACCACTCCTGTGCAGGCACTCCTCGACGGCGTGGCGTCGCTTGCCCGGCCGTTCCGGCGCTTCGGTGCGGACCCGGAACGCTTCGCCCTGACCATCGCCATCATGCTCCGCAGCATCCCGTTCGTTGCCGGGGCCTACACGGACGTGCGCGACTCGGCCCGGGCGCGCGGACTCGAACGCAACCCGCGGGCCCTTGTGTTGCCCGTCTTCATCAGCACGGTGGCCTTCGCCCGGCAGACCGGCGAGGCCCTCGCCGCCCGTGGGCTGGGTGAGCCGGAGGACCCGGAAGACTAGCCCCGGATGGCCGGGCCGCGGTTCCGCTGCCAACCCAGTGGACATGCCCTCCCCTGGCCGCAGCCAGTGGACCTGCCCTCACGTCGCTGCGGTGGCGTTCGCAGGTGACCCGGTGCCGCCGGTGATGTTCAGCGGTTTGATGCTGACGAAGGCGTCCCAGGTTCCGGTCTTCTTCATGTGTCGGCTGAGGGGTCCCAGCTTCCAGAGTTCGCCGAGCGGCATGCCGAGTTTGGCCAAGAGCTGTTGGTGCATCATGCCGTGGTCGTTGGGCGCCGATAACAGAAAGGGGCTTTCGGGAATGACGGGCAGGCATTCGAGGGCGAAGTTGTCGGCGGCAATCAGCGCGAGGCGGTGGTCCCAGGCCCAGGCGACGAATTCCTGTGATTGGGCGATGCCGGTGGCGCGGCGGCTCTCCCGGGTCTGTTGCTTGTCCGCCATGGTCAGGGCCAGGAACCATTCACACCATCCGGTGTGGAGCATGAGGATGTCGCCGGGCTGGATGGTGAGGGATTGGGCCTGGATGGCTGCCTGGATCAGGTCAAGACTGAGGGGCTCACCCGCTGCGTGGTCAATGGGAGTGCCTTCGCCGGTGCGGTAGCCGTCGAGGTCGACGAGCACTCCCCTGCCGACGATGGGTTTGTCAGCCCATTCCTGGATGCCGAGGTCCGGGGTGCCTTCCGCAATCCGGTCATCGCGGGTGCCGTTGTAGAAGCCGATGTCGTCTGCCCGGCGGTGCCGGAGCCCGTCGACCTGCGTGGATCCCTGGAGGTAATACCCGTCCAGGTAGTCGTCCCGGTGCGCCTGGTGGGAGGAGTAGATGGTGTGACGAGGGGCGCTGCGCTTGAGTGACATTCCGGGATCGAAGGCATCGGCCGGGTAGTCCAGGCCGAAGACCACGCCGGTCCTGATGCAGTTCCTGGCCTCCAGGGTGGTGTCCTGCGTGATGAAGGACGGCGTTCCGCGGTCCGGCTGAAGAAACAGTCCCCACGACGTCCCGGATAGCGCGCCCTCCCGTTCGAGAAGTTCGGCGAAGGACGGGTAGGTTCCGGATTCCCTGGTGTCGGTCATCGCGTCGCTGCCTTCTGGGGAGTCTGTTCTTTGTTTTCGTAGCGCTTGTAGTTGAGGAAGAACCCGGCGATCGCACAGATCGATGCCGCAAGGCACATCGGGGGCTTGACGGATTCGTTGAAGAATACGAGCCATTCGCTCTGGCCGGCGGCAAGGGCGATGGCCTGGCCCGTCACGAACAGGACTCCGCCGGCGAGGAGGGCGGCGAGGCTCACGATGAAGATGACTTCGATGGCTCGTCTGATCTTGTGCATGTCGCGGTTCCTTTAGATCGGCAGGATGCCGAGGATGATGAGCACGCCGATGCCCAGCAGGGGCAGGGCGTAGTGGGTGAGCAGTCGGGCGAAGGTTTTGATCGGGTCCACGTCCGCGATGCCGCAGGCGACATACAGGGGCGCGCCTCCGGGGGGAACGGCGGCTTCGCAGGATGAGAAGACGAGCACGGCGACGGCGGCGGTGGTCGCCGGAACACCGGCGCTAACGAGTGTGGCGACACCGACGGTTCCGACGGCGGCCATGGTGGCCGTGGCGGAGAGGGGCGCGGCGACGGCGATGACGATCAGCCCGATGAGGATGGCGAGGAGCCACAGGGGCAGGTTCATCCGGTTGAGCAGTGCCGTCATTTGCTGGGGCAGGCCGGTGACGGCGAGGGCGTTGGCGCCGGCGAAGGCGAAGACGACAGTGATGCCGACGATCCCGAACCTCGGGGCGGACTCCTGCAGCAGGGTCCACCAGCCCCGGCCGCTGCGTGGGAGGTTTTTTCGGCCGAGGACGGCGCCGGTGATGATCAGGACCACCGGGATCCAGACGATGATGCTAAGGGACTTGGTGATGTCTCCGCCGGTCCAGTCCGACAGTGCGGTGGCGATGAAGCCGGAGGTGATGATCAGTGGGATGGCCACCACGACGAACAAAAGCAGCATGGCCCAGCCGCGGCCGAACGCCGCCCGGACCGGCAACCGGTGCGCGGCATCCAAGGGTGTCATCCCGCTCTTGCGGATCAGCAGCCAGGTGACGATCAGCCGGTGCAGGAAGCACCACAGCCCGCCGATGAACAGCGGAAGCACGAGTTCATTGACGTTTAGCAGGGGCCCGACTGTGGCGGAGCCGACCAGGACGAACATCGAAGCGCTGAACGGGAAAGTGATGCCCATTCCGGCGTTTCCCGCGACGAGGGTCGCGGCCGCGGGCTTGTCGAGCCGGGACTTTTCCATCCACGGGATGGTCACGGAACCCACGGTCGCGGCGATCGCCGCCTGGTTGTGGACCACCCCGCCGAGGCCTGCCGACGCCACGGTGGACACCCAGGCGGGGCCTCCCTTGGTACCGCCGATCAGTGAGTTCAACAGGTCGATGAGCCGGTCCAGCACTCCGGTCTTGTCCAGCAGGTACCCCATGAAGACGAACGCCATGGTGGCGTAGACGATTTCATCAGTCACCGCCGTGTAAAGGGAGGACCAGCCGATCTGCGCCGCTGTGACCCCCGTGAAAGGCAGGACGACCAGGAATCCGAGGATCATGGCCTCTCCAACGCTGCGTTTGAGAAGGGTCGTCCACAGCAGGATGACGGCCAGATAGGCTGCCAGGGCCCAGATGCCGATCATGCTGCTGCTCCTGACGGGGTAGTGCTGGTTTGCGGATGGTTCATCATTGATTCCTGTAAAAGATTCTGCCTGAGGTCGGGGTCAGCGCAAGGCCGGCGCCGCCTGTGCTGATTTCTCGGCGATGCGCGTAAGTGCCGCAGCGGAGGCTGTGGTCATTTCGGCGGGGACTCCGAGGTCGGTGAGGTAGCCGGCAGTGTCCTGCATCTCCTTGGAACGGCGCAGGGCGTGCTTGGCTGTGCCGGTGAGGAACCTGTCGATGACTGCCTGGCCGTCCCCCGCCAGCTGCCTGGCGATCTGACTCCGGATCCAATCTTCCAGTCCCGCGGCCCGTCCCGCCGTGACGGCTTCGACCACCACGGAGGCCAGGCCTTTCATCAAGACGCTGCGGAGCAGTTTGTGGGCCATCGCGGCCCCGGGCTCGCCGTCGGCGATTTCGACCTCGGCACCAAGCGGCGCCAGGAGATCGGCAACGGCCCGGGACCCCGGGCCACTGACCATCAGCGGGGTCTTCTCGCCCAGCGCGGCTACGGGCCCGAGGATGGCGACGTCAACGAAGAGTGCCGGACTGGGCAACTGCCCAAGTTCCCGCATGACGTGCGGTGAGGACGAGGTGAAGTCGGCATAGCAGCTGCCCTCCGGCAAAACGGGCAGGCATTCCTGGGCCACACTGCGGGCTGCGGCCGCTCCGGTGAGGACCAGGACAACGTCTGCGCCAAGGCACGCCTCGGCCGCGGTTGCTGCCCTGGTGACGCCGGCCGGGGTGGATGGTGCGACGGGATCAAATCCTGTGACGCTGTGGCCTGCCGCAATGAGTGCAGTCGCGTAGGTGGCTCCGGCTTCGCCGAGGCCGATGATGGTGCACGCGGTCATAGTTTTCTGTCTTTCTTGCTTTAGTGTCGGTCGGCGATGATGGCGGCCCGGCGGGTGGTTTCGTCGTCGAAGACTGCTTCGGCGGCTTCGGCTACAGCAATTGCCTGTTCCCTGGGGATGACGACGACGCCGTCGGAGTCGCCGATGATGATGTCCCCGGGCAGGACGGGGATCCCGCCGAAGGAGATGGGCGTGCCGAGACGGGAGGGTCCGTTCTTGTATGGTCCGGCCGGGGTGATGGCGCGGGCAAAGACGGGCATGCCGATCTCGCGGAGGGCTTCGGCGTCGCGGGCTGCCCCGTCCAGGGCGAAGCCGGCGAGGCCAAGATTGATGGCCCGTTCGCCGATGAGCTCGCCCAACAGTGCCCGGGATTCGTCTCCGCCGCCGGCGACGACGATCACGTCCCCGGCGCGGGCGAGCTGCAGTGCGCGGTGGATGCCCTGGTTGTCCCCGGGGCGTGTCCAGACGGTGAAGGCTGGTCCGGCGAGGCGGGCGCCGGGCCAGATTGCCTGAATGGCTGAGTCCGCGATTCCGAGGCGGTCCATGGCGTCGCCGATGTTGGCGGCGGGAAGTTTGGCAAGGCGGCCTATCAGGTCCCGGTCGGGGCGGACGAAGTTTGCGTCGATGTCCTCAAGGACAGGAGTTGTCATGGTGGATTCTTCCGTGGGTGGCGGCTGGTGGTTGGACTAGTCTTTTTTCTGGACCAGCGGGAGGACCTTCTTGAAGACCTCTTCCTGTCCGGCCCAGAACTTCTCGTAGTCGGTGCCGGAGAGGTAGCTGGTCTGCAGGCCCAGGGCGCTCATCTTTTCCTTGACGGCAGGATCCTCGATGGCCTTTTGGAGGGCGGCTTCCAGCTTCTTGGCAACGGCGTCCGGCAGCCCGGCCGGTGCGGAGTAACCGCGGACCGTACCGGCTTCCACCTCGTAGCCGGATTCCTGGAAGGTGGGAACGTCCGGCAGCGAGGGTGAGCGTTCGGCGGTCATGATGCCCAGGACCCGGGCCTTGCCCTGCTTGGTCAGGTCGGTCACGTCACTGACGTTGGCAACCAGGACGTCCACGTGCCGGCCGAGGAACGCGGTGGTGGCCTGGGAGGCGCCTTCGGAGAAGTGCACGGGGGCGAATTCGGAGCCGGTGGTTTCCTGGATCTGGGCCAGGGCGAAGTGTTCGCCGGTCTGCAGTCCGGTGGTGCTGGCGGTCATGGATTTCGGGTTTGCCTTGGCGGCGTCGAGGAGTTCCTTCAGCGTCTTGTACGGGCTGTCCGGCTGGACGGCAATGACGGCGGGGTCGATGACCTGACGGCCGAGGGGCTGGAAGCTGGCGCGGGTGTATTTGGCGCCGCGGGCCGGGTCCAGCGGTGAAACGACCACTGACGGTGAGCCGGTTGCGCCGATGGTGTACCCGTCGGGCTTGGCGCTGGTCAGTGCCGTGTAGCCGATCTGTCCGCCGGCGCCTGGCTTGTTGATGACCTCGACGTTGGTGCCGAGTTCCTTCTCCAGGATCGGCTGAACGAGGCGGGCTGCGGTGTCCACGGCTCCGCCGGAGGAGAAGGCAACAATCAGGTCGATGGACTTGCCCTTCTTGGGGAAGTCCTCCCCTGAGGTGTTGGAGGCGTTGGCGCCGCAGCCGGTGAGGGCGATAAGTGCTGCTGCTGCGAAGGCTGCGGTGATTTTATTGCGTGACAAGGGTCTTCTCCTTTGAAGAAATGCGTTGGTGGCTGGTGGGTGTTTGGACGGTGTATTAGGAGGGTCAGGCTTCGGGATCCTCGGTGAGGGCCTTGGGTTTGCGGAACTTGAGCAGCGGGCTGCAGATGATCAGCACGCCGGCGCCGATCAGGACGGCGGAGATGGGGCGGCTGGTGAAGACGCTGAAGTCGCCTTGGGAGATTTCCAGGGATTCGCGTAGTGAGCGTTCCATCAGGGGGCCGAGCACCAGGGTGAGGACCATCGGTGCCAGCGGGATGTCCAGGTTCCTCAGGGCCAGGCCGAGTAGGCCGAAGCCGATCATCACGAACACGTCGAAGACGCTGAAGTTGATGGTGTAGGCGCCGATGACCATGAAGAGCAGGATCAGTGCGGTCAGGATGGGCGTGGGGACGCGCAGGATGGAGGTCCAGAGGCCGACCAGGGGGACGTTGAGGAGCAGCAGCAGCACGTTGCCGATGAAAAGGCTGGCGATGATGGCCCAGGCGATCTCGGAGTGGTCGGTGAACAGCGCGGGCCCAGGGGTCAGGCCCTGTTGCAGGAACGCGCCCATCAGCACGGCGATGGTCGGGGATGCGGGGATGCCGAGGGTGAAGAGCGGGATCAGGGCGGCATTGGCGTGGGCGTTGTTGGCCGTTTCGGGACCGGCGACGCCTTCGACTGCGCCCTTGCCGAGTTGGTGGCGGAAGCGGGAGAACTTCTTTTCCGCGGCATAGGACAGCAGGGACGAGACTGATCCGGTCATGCCGGGAATAAGGCCGAGTCCGAAGCCGACGCCGGTGCCCCGGGCCATGGCGGGGGCGCTTCGGCGCCATTCCGTCCGGGTGGGGAGCAGCGAGCGGAGTCCGGGGGCATGAACCAACGGAGTCTCCGCGTTTTTCCGGTGGGACAGGATTTCGGAGAGCCCGAAGACGCCGACAATGACGGCCACGAAGCTGACGCCGTCCAGGAGCCGGTCCATCCCGAAGGTGAAGCGCGGGGCGCCCGCGACGGGGTCGATGCCGACCATGGAGATCAGCAGGCCCAGGGCTCCGGAGATGATGGCCTTGACCATGGATTTGCCTGCCAGGGCGACGAGCAGGGAGATACCGACGACCATGAGCGCGAAGAACTCCGGCGGCCCGACGAGCAGGCCCAGTTCGCCCAGGGGTTTGGCGGCCGCGACCAGGCCGATGGTGGCGATGGTTCCGCCGATGAAGGATCCTACCGCGGCCAGGGTCAGCGCCGCACCGGCCCTGCCGAGCTTGGTCATCGCGTAACCGTCGATGGTGGTGATCGCCGACGACGCCTCACCCGGAGTGTTCAAAAGGACACTGGTGATGGTTCCGCCGTACTGGGTGCCGTAGAAAATGGCGCACAGCATGATGATCGAACCGGTGGGGTCCAGGTTCAAAGTGAGCGGGATGAGCAGGGCTACACCGGCCACCGGGCCAACTCCGGGAAGGACCCCAATGATGGTGCCCAGCAGGCAGCCCAGGAAGGCGAAGATCAGATTTTGCCAGGTCATGGCGGCTGCGAAGCCGCCGAGCAGTTCGTTAAGTGTGTCCACGTCTATAGTCCGATCAGGTTCAGCGGAGCGAATGCCGAGACGGGGAGTGCGACGTTCAGCCCGTAGTTGAAGGCATAGAACGCACCGACGCTTCCGGCAAGGGCGATGATCAGGGAGGACACCCAGGTCCGGCGGCCCCGCAGTTTCAGGTGATAGAGCAGGAACAGGAACATGCTCAGCTGAAAGCCCAGCAAATCCATGACGGACGCCACAAGCACAAGGCTGACCACGACCGCGATCACCAGACCCCTGTCGATCCCCTCGGCCCTCTCGCTCGGCCGGCGCAGCTCCTGGACCAGCCAGAGCGCTGACATCGCGACCAGCACCCCTCCCATGGCGAACGGGAACAGGCCGGGGCCGGGCCCCAGCGACGTCCACAGGCCGAGGCCGACCGAACTGACCAGGACATACACGCCGACGGCGGTGAAAGTGCCGACGCCCGCAAGCACCGACGGAGCGACACGAATGGCGCGCTCGGGTTTAGTCAGTAGTGACTCCGTTGTCATTGTTTCCTTCTTACGTTCCGTGATCTTTCATTTCATAGAATGAAAGAATGTTTCGTCTGAAGAAATAGTGACAGGAGACACAATCACTGTCAAGCGCAGTGAAGTTACATAGAATGAAACAATGACAGTGACTTCGACACATTCGGCCGGCTCCGCTGAAGAGGGCGGCCCCAAAGCCGGGAACATGCGCTCCCTGTCCAGGTCGATGGAGGTCTTCGCCGAACTCCAGCGTGCGGAGCGGCCCCAGCGCCTCAGTGATTTGGCCCGGACTTGCGGGATGAGCCTGCCGACCACACTGCGGATCTTGCGTGTGCTTCAGGATTTCGGCATGGTCAGCCAGACGGATAAGTCCTACCGGATAGGGCCCGCAGTCCTGCCGGCGGCCCGTAGCTACCTGGAGAACGACCCCCTCGTGGTTGCCGCGAGGCCGATCCTCCAACAGGTGGCCTCGCAGACAGGACTCACGGCATCGCTGTACACCAGACTGGGCTTTGAAAGGATCCTCGTAGCACGTGTCGACGGCGACTCGCCCCTCCGCTATGACCTGCCGCTGGGTAAGCGGCTCCCCCTCACCGTCGGAGCGGCCGGGAAGATCCTGCTGGCCACCGTTTCCGATGCGGAACTCGGGCAAGTGGTAGCCGCGGCCGTCGCATCCGGCCATGAGGAGAGTACATTTACTGCCGACGAGCTCCGCGCACGCCTGCCTGAGCCCGGCGTCGATTACGCGTATTCGGCCGATGAGCGTGCCACCGGCGTGCTGTCGGTCGCCGTCGCTGTGCCGAACGGAACCCGACGCCCCAGTGAGTCCATGGCACTAACCAGCCCCGTTGAGTCAGCCACCGAAGCAGGCCTCGAGGCCGGCGTTCCTGAACTCCGGCGCGCCGCCAGCCGACTCTCAGAGCTCTTGGAAGGGTCTGTCTACTAGGCGGGGGACCGCCGCCACCACGCCACCACGTGCCCGCTCCCCGTGCCCAAGAATGGGCATGTCCTTCCCCGAGGCCACGCCGGGGCATGCCCGCACCGGGTACAGGGACATGCCCTCCCCTGCCCGCAGCCAGTGGACATCTGGCCTATATGTCCATCCTGCGCCGCGAAGAATGGGCATGTCCCCCTCCCGGGGCCTAATTGAGGCGCGCGTAACCCAGCAGCGCGGCCGTGCCCATGCCGCCTGCGATGCTGATCATCGCCAGGGAAAGCTGCCCCGGCGCCGGGGACCTGCGGGCCTGTGCCAGCAGCCGGGTGACCAGTACCGCGCCCGAGGCTCCATAGGCGTGACCGAGGGCCAGGGCGCCGCCGTCGAGGTTGGCCTGGTCCGGGTCGATTCCCAGCTGGTCAAAGCACGCGAGCGTCTGGGCCGCGAAGGCCTCGTTGAATTCCACCAGGCCCACGTCCGCGGCCGTCAGTCCGTGTGCCGCGAGGAGCCGTTCGGCCGCCGCGGCCGCGCCGATGCCGAGGATCTGCGGCGCCACCCCGGCGGTGTCGGTTCCCAGGACCAGCAGTCCGTCGGCGGCGCCCAGCTGCCGGGCCCGCTCCATGGACGTGACGAGGACGGCGGCGGCACCGTCGGCGTCGAAACAGGAGTTACCGGCCGTGACCGTGCCGCCGCTGGCAAATACAGGCGGGAAACGGGCCATCAGGGCCGGGCCAAGACTCGGCCGCGGTCCGTCGTCGGCTGCCGCGGACCCCCCGGAGCCGGCGGCGAGGGGCACGATTTCGGCGTCGAACGTCCCGGCGGCCGCGGCGGCCAGGGCGCGTTGGTGGCTGCGGAGCGCGAAGGCGTCCTGGCGTTCCCGGCTGATGCCGAAGCGGGCGGCGACGTTTTCGGCCGCCACCCCCATGTCGGGGTCGCCGAAGCTCAGCGGCGCGAACTGGGCCCGGCTGTAGAAGTCCGGGCTGCCGTCGTCGTTGCGGTGGGCGCGGAGCGGAGCCGTGCTGATGCTCTCGACGCCGCCCGCGAGGTACAGGCCGCCGCCGCCCGCCGCGACCAGCCGGGAGGCCAGGACGATCGCGTCCAGACCCGAGCCGCATTGCCGGTCCACGGTGACGCCGGGGACGGTGACCGGCAGGCCCGCCTCCAGCGCGGCGAGCCGGGCCACGTTCCCGCCGCCGCCCACGGCGTTGCCGATCACGACGTCGGTCACGGATTGCCGGCCGGGGCCGGCGCCGGCATCGGCGAGCAGGCTGCGGAGCACCGGAGCCAGGAGTTCGTGAGCGCGCAGCTTCTTCAGGGCCCCGTTGGCCCGGCACAGCGGCGTCCGGCGCGCGGCGATGATCACCGGCTGCCTGTCCTCAGGCAGCAGCCCCGGGAAAGACAGCCCGGGAACAGACCGCCCGGGGAACGACGTCCCGCGGGTCGGCCGCCCGGGTGCTGCCGGCCCGCTGCCCGCGCGCGGCTCAGCCAAGACGCCGGATCCTGGGATCGTTCCGGGCCACCCAGTCCAGCAGCAGCTGCCGGCTGATTTTGCCGCGGTCCGTCAGGGGCAGCTCAGTCAGCACGAAGTACTCCAGGGGGCGCTTGTTCCGGGCCAGCACATCGTCGATCCCGGACCGCAGCTGGGTGGCGGTGACCGCCCCGTGCGAGGGCACGACGCCGGCCACGACGCGCTGGCCGCGAAGATCGTCAAGCATGCCGGCCGCCACGGCCGCCGCGACGCCCGGGACGGAGGCCAGCGCCATCTCGACCTCATGCGGGTAGACGTTGGTGCCGGCGGTGATGATCATGTCGGAGCGGCGGCCCAGCATGTGCAGGGTCCCGTCGGAGAGGTAGCCCTGGTCCCCCACGGTGTACCAGCCGTCGAAACAGCGCAGCGCCTGGCCGTCGTCACCCCACAGGTAGCCGTTGCTGACCATGCCGCTGCGGACGCAGATGTTGCCGTCGCTGCCGTCCGGGAGTTCGGCGCCGTCGTCGCCGAGGATGCGGATTTCGACGCCGGGAAAGGGCTTCCCGATGCCGGTCCCGCCCGGCTCGACGGGCTCGCCCGGACGCAACCCGGCGCCCGAGACGAAGCTGAGCTCGGAGGCGCCGTAGTACTCGAAAATGGTCGCGTTGGGGGCCCAGCGCCGGGCCGCCTCCAGCGTCCGGGCGTCCAGCTTGGAACCGGCGCAGATGATGCTGCGGATGCCGGAGGCATCGACACCGCCGGTAAGGCCCCGCTCGCTGAGCAGCCGGAGCATGGTGGGCACCAGGACCAGGCGGGTAATGCCGTCGTGGCTGACGGCCGCGTGGGCGGCACCGACGTCGAAGTGGTCCAGGCTGTGGAACTCGGCGCCGGCATACAGGGATTCGGCGAGGGCATAGAGGTTCAGGCTTGCCGCGAGCGGCCCGGGAGCCAGGGACTTGTCGTCCTGCGTCAGTGCGAAGAATTCGATGGAGGCCTCGAAGGATTCCTGCCAGGACCGCCGCGAGCGGGTGAACGCCTTGGGCACCGAGGTGGTGCCGGACGTCAGGCCGACCAGGAACGAGGTCTCCGGCGGCCCGTCGACCAGGAACGGGTCCGGCCCGGGAGCTGCACGCGCCGGACCCGTTTCCGTCCCGGCGATGCGGGCGGTGATGCCGTCCTGGAGTTGCTGGGGCCAGGCCGGGTCCAACACGGCGCACTGACGCTCACCAGCCACGGCCGCGGCGAACGCTATGGCGAAGTGGGTTGAATTTTGTAGGGACAGCACAGTGATGGCCGGCGCCGAAGGCACCAGGGCCGCCGCTTTGTCCCGCAGGGCCGACCAGCTGAGGTGCTCTCCGGACACGACGACGGCTGTCTCGTCGGGACGGTCATCGGCCCAGCGCTGGAGTCTGTCGAGAAAAGGCATCGAACCAACTTTAGCGTTGCCGGGCGCCGCGGCTGCGTGTGCGGGATATTGTGACTCCATGAGCTTTAACGACAACGCCCCGCTGGACCCGTCACAAGTCCAGGACCGTCGCGGGATGGGCCGCGGCCCGATGATCGGCGGCGGGATCGGCGGCGGCATCATCCTGCTGCTGGCAGCCCTCTTTGGCATCAACCCCCAGCTTCTCGAGGGTCTGGCCGGCACCGTCCAGGAGCCCCAGTCGCAGAGCCAGGGCTCTCCCCCCGCCTGCCAGACCGGCGCTGACGCCGACGCCCGCCTCGACTGCAGGATCACCGGCACGGTGAACAGCCTGAACGCCTTCTGGCCGGCCTATCTGTCGCAGTACAACACCAAGTACCCGCGGCCGAAGGCCGTGATCTTCACCGGCGGAACCAACACCGGCTGCGGCGCCGCCACCTCGGACGTGGGGCCGTTCTACTGCCCCGTGGACACCACGGCGTACTTCGATCCCGGCTTCTTCCAGGAGCTGGTGGACCGGTTTGGCTCCTCAGGCGGTCCCCTGGCGCAGGAATATGTGGTGGCCCACGAATTCGGCCACCACGTCCAGAACCTGCTTGGCGACCTCGACCGGGCGCAACAGGATCCGCAGGGCCCCGGCTCCGGGGGTGTCCGGGTTGAGCTCCAGGCCGACTGCTACGCAGGGCTGTGGGCCCACTATGCAACGACGCAGGCGGATCCCAAGACCGGCCAGCCCTATCTCGACCCCTTCACTGACCAGGACGTGAAGGACGCCCTGTCGGCGGCCTCCGCCGTCGGTGATGACCGCATCCAGAAGGCCGCCACGGGCCGCGTCTCACCGGAGGCATGGACCCATGGCTCAAGTGCCCAGCGGCAGAAGTGGTTCTACCAGGGGTACACCACCGGGGACATCAACAAGTGCGACACGTTCGCGGTGGCAACGCCTTAGCCCCACCCCCTGGCCCCAGCCCCCTGGCCCCAACCCTTCGGCCCAACTCTCGGGCCTAAACCCGAGGCCTCACCCGCGCTGCCGGCGCCGGATCGGGACCTCGACGTAGCTGAGGAATCCGGCGTGGCCCAGGTGCCGGTGCTTTGCGTGCCACACGGGCCGGTATTGGTGCCCGAAGGGGTCGGTCACGAGGACCGATTCCAGCCGGTCGTTTCCGGCCAGGAGGCGGTCGACGTCGGCCAGCGCATTGCGCCGCGTCGCCAGACCGTCGATGTCCAGGCTCCAAAGTCCCAGCTCAGCATCGGTTCCGCGTTCCAGCTGCAGCGTCTCGAACAGTCCGGCCACGAGCCCGGCGAGCCCGACGGGGTCAACCCGTTGCAGCCGGAGGGATTCGGGATGCACGTCACGCGCCTCGGCGAGGGCCTGGCGCAGCCAGTGGAACTCCACCGATCCCAGGGGCGGTCCCATGCGCAGGTGGCGGTTCTCGTCCAGCTCCAGCCGGTAGGTAGTGGCGCTGCGGTCCATGATGCACGGAGCTTCGCCGACATATTCGAAGTCGGCCAGCAGGGCTTCCCGGGACCGGTAGTAGGAGAACTCGCCGCTGTCCTCGACAACCACGAAGTCCTTGCCCGCATCGGAGGGCCGCGGCGGTGGCGTGGCATCCATTCCCGTGTGCCTCCTGTTCGACGGCGTGCCCGGCCCGAAGCGTGTGGACCCGTTGTCTTTATCAGACCACCGCCGGGACGATATGGGAACGGCGGCRGGAACGCCGGAACGAAATGACGACGGCGGCCCCGCCTCAWTGAGGAGGGGCCGCCGTCGGCGTAATTAGGGAGGCGGTGGGGACCTAGATGTTGAAGCCCAGGGCTCGCATCTGGTCGCGGCCGTCCTCGGTGATCCGTTCCGGACCCCATGGCGGCATCCACACCCAGTTGAGCCGCCAGTCGTCGACGATCCCGTCCAGGGCCTTGCCGACCTGCTCCTCGATCACGTCGGTGAGCGGGCAGGCGGCGGTGGTGAGGGTCATGTCGATCAGCAGGGCGCCGTCGTCGTCCGAGTACTTCAGACCGTACAGCAGGCCCAGATCAACGATGTTCACCCCGAGTTCCGGGTCGATCACATCCTTGAGCGCCTCTTCGACATCCTCGAGGCCCGTGCGGGCCACATTGAGTTCGGTCATTGCGGAGTCCTAACTACGCCTGGGCTGCAGCCGAGGCGGCAGCGATGGTGGCCGCCCCTGCGCCGGTGGCGTAGCGGTCGTAGCCTTCGTCTTCGAGGCGGTCGGCGAGCTCCGGGCCGCCCTCTTCCACAACCTGGCCATCGACGAACACGTGCACGAAGTCCGGCTTGATGTAGCGCAGGATCCGGGTGTAGTGCGTGATGAGCAGGGTGCCCATGTTGCCTTCGCCGTGGGCGCGGTTGACGCCCTCGGAGACAACCTTGAGCGCGTCGACGTCCAGGCCGGAGTCGGTCTCGTCGAGGATGGCGAACTTCGGCTTGAAGAGCTCGAGCTGGAGGATCTCGACGCGCTTCTTCTCGCCGCCGGAGAAGCCTTCGTTGACGTTGCGCTGGGTGAAGTCGGCGTCGATGCGCAGCTGCGCCATGGCGGCCTTGACGTCCTTGGTCCACGTGCGCAGCTTGGGGGCTTCGCCGTCGATCGCGGTCTTGGCGGTGCGCAGGAAGTTGGTCATGCTCACGCCCGGGACCTCGACGGGGTACTGCATGGCGAGGAACAGGCCGGCGCGGGCGCGCTCGTCGACGCTCATGGCGAGGACGTCTTCACCGTCGAGGGTGATCGTGCCGGAGGTGACGTTGTAGCGCGGGTGCCCGGCGATGGTGGACGCCAGCGTGGACTTGCCGGAGCCGTTGGGGCCCATGATGGCGTGCGTCTCGCCGGTCCTGATGGTCAGGCTGACGCCCTTCAGGATTTCCTTGGTGCCCTGCTCGGTGTCAATGCTGACGTGCAGGTCCTTGATCTCAAGAGTCGACATGTGTCTTGTTCTCCTCTGCACCGTGCCCTCGGCACTGTGCGTTTTCTTGGCGATAAGTTTTCTTGTGCGGGTTGCCGGCTGCAGGCAGCTAGCTGAAGTTGGGAGCCTCGGCGCCGTTCAGGACTTTGGTGAAGTCCACGTAGACCTCGTCATCCAGGACGGTCACGGCAAACACGGGAACGGGATCATAGGCCGGCAGCTGGAGCGGCTCGCCGCTGCGCAGGTCGAACTGGGAGCCGTGGCCCCAGCACTCGATTTTGCAGCCTTCGACTTCTCCTTCGGAGAGCGAAATGTCCGCGTGCGAGCAGGTGTCGCCGATGGCGTGGATCTCCCCCATCGAGTCCTTCACGATCGCTACCGGGTAGTCGTCGATCAGGATCCGCAGCGCCTGCTTGAGTTGGATCTCGCTGGCGTTGCAGACTAGCTCGCCCTTTGGCTGTTCAGTCATTGATGTCGTCCGTGTTCTCTGGTGCTGCGCACTAGTGATTGGTCGCCGCGAGTTCGCGCTCGACGGCTTCCGTGAGGCGCTCTTCGATGGCCGGAACGTTGATCTTCTGGATGATCTCGTTCAGGAACCCGCGGACCACCAGGCGGCGGGCCACCTCTTCCGGGATGCCACGGGCCATCAGGTAGAACAGGTGCTGATCATCGAATCGTCCGGTGGCGCTGGCGTGGCCGGCGCCGGCGATCAGGCCGGTCTCAATCTCAAGGTTCGGCACGGAATCGGCGCGGGCACCGTCGGTCAGGACCAGGTTGCGGTTGGCCTCGTAGGTGTCGGTGCCTTCTGCTTCCTTGCGGATCAGAACGTCACCGACCCACACGGTGTGCGCGTTGCGGCCCTGCAGGGCGCCCTTGTACAGGACGTTGGACTTGCAGTTGGCCACGGCGTGGTCTACGAACAGGCGCTGCTCGAGGTGCTGGCCGGCGTCGGCGAAGTACAGGCCGAACAGTTCCACTTCGGCGCCCGGGGCGGTGAAGCGTGCCGAAGGCGTGACCCGCACGAGGTCGCCGCCGAGGCTGACGACGATGTGCTTGAACTTCGCGTCGCGGCCGAGCTTCGCCTGCTGGGAGGAGGCGTGGACGGCGTCGTCGTTCCATTCCTGGAGCGAGATGACGGTCAGCTGCGCGCCGTCCTCAACGAGGATTTCGATGTTTTCCGAGACGACGGCGGTGCCCTGGTGGTCCAGGACGACGACGGACTTGGAGAACTTTTCCGCGACGATCACGACGTGCTGCGCGGAAGCTTCGGTGCCCTGGCCGGTCAGCAGCACGCTGACCTCGCCCTCCACCTCGACCTCGGACGGGACCGTGATGACGGTGGCCTCGGTGAAGTTCTCCCAGGCGTTCGCGGAGACGCGGTCCTCGGGGATGGCGGCGGAGCCGATCCGGCGGTCGTCACGGCCGACGGTCTCGACCCTGACGCTGTCCGGAGCGGTGACGCTCACGGCCGGCGCCGCACCGGTGAGGACCTCGGTGTGCAGGCCGCGGAGGCGCTTGAGCGGGGTGAAGCGCCAGTCCTCTTCCATGCCGGTCAGCGGCTTGAAGTCCGCCAGCTTGTAGGAGGTCAGGCGGCCGGCGCGCGAGCTGTCCGGTACGCCGACGCCGCCGCCGTGCGAGTGGCGCTTGACGGCTTCGCCGGCCAGCGGCGCCTTGGACTCCGCGGCGTTCAGCGGTGAGAGGCTTTCGCCTTCCTCGGTGAAGCCGTTGATGAACGGCTGGGCTGAGGGCGCGCCGATGCGGGCCTTTTCAGTAGTGATGTCAGTCATTAACCGACCGATCCTTCCATCTGCAGTTCAATCAGTCGGTTCAGCTCGAGGGCGTATTCCATCGGCAGTTCGCGGGCAATCGGCTCGATGAAGCCGCGGACGATCATCGCCATGGCCTCGTCTTCGCGCATGCCGCGGGACATCAGGTAGAACAGCTGCTCTTCGCTGACCCGCGAGACCGTGGCCTCGTGGCCCATCGTGACGTCGTCCTCGCGGATGTCGATGTACGGGTAGGTATCCGACCGGCTGATGGTGTCCACCAGTAGGGCGTCGCAGCGGACCGTGTTGGCCGAGTGCTTGGCGCCTTCGCGGACCTGGACCAGGCCGCGGTAGGCAGCACGGCCGCCGCCGCGGGCCACGGACTTGGAGATGATCGAGCTCTTGGTGTTGGGCGCGATGTGGACCATCTTGGAGCCGGTGTCCTGGTGCTGGCCTTCGCCGGCGAACGCGATGGACAGGGTCTCGCCCTTGGCGCCTTCGCCCACGAGGTAGACGGCCGGGTACTTCATGGTGACCTTGGAGCCGATGTTGCCATCGATCCACTCCATGGTGGCGCCCTCTTCGCAGATGGCGCGCTTGGTCACCAGGTTGTACACGTTCGTGGACCAGTTCTGGATGGTCGTGTAGCGGACGCGGGCGCCCTTCTTCACGATGATTTCCACGACGGCGGAATGCAGCGAGTCCGAGGTGTAGATCGGCGCGGTGCAGCCTTCGATGTAGTGGACGTAGGAGTCCTCGTCGGCGATGATCAGCGTGCGCTCGAACTGGCCCATGTTTTCCGTGTTGATGCGGAAGTAGGCCTGCAGCGGGATGTCCACGTGGACGCCCTTGGGCACGTACACGAAGGAACCGCCGGACCAGACGGCCGTGTTCAGCGACGCGAACTTGTTATCGCCCACCGGGATGATGGTGCCGAAGTACTCCTGGAAGATCTCCGGGTGTTCGCGCAGCGCGGTGTCGGTGTCCAGGAAGATGACGCCCTGGGCTTCCAGGTCCTCGCGGATCTGATGGTAGACCACTTCAGACTCGTACTGGGCGGCGACGCCGGAGACGAGGCGGCTGCGCTCGGCTTCCGGGATGCCCAGCTTCTCGTAGGTGTTCCGGATGTCCTCGGGCAGGTCCTCCCAGGTGGCGGCCTGCTTCTCGGTGGAGCGCACGAAGTACTTGATGTTGTCGAAGTCGATGCCGGACAGGTCCGCGCCCCAGGTGGGCATGGGCTTGCGGTCGAAGTACTTCAGGCCCTTGAGCCGGAGGTCGAGCATCCATTCCGGCTCGTTCTTCTTGGCCGAAATATCGCGAACAACGTCCTCATTGATACCGCGGCGGGCGTTGGCCCCGACGTCGTTCTTGTCGGCCCAGCCGTACTCATAGGTGCCAATTCCGTGGAGCTCGGGATTCTTTTCCAGAATCTCCGAAATCACAGTAGAGTCAGCAACCTTCTTCTCTGATAGTTGGTCCGTCATCACGGCCTTTCTTGGAGATGGTTGGATACTTCGTCCGGGTTGACCGGTGCAGCGGGACTGGGAGTCCCGATGGCGGCCGGACGGCCCGTAGGTATGTGGGTGGTGCAGACGTGCCCGCCGCGCGCCAGGGTGGACAGCCGGCGCACATCGACGCCGACCAGCCGGGAGAACACCTCAGTCTCCACGTCGCAGAACACGGGGAACTGGGCAGCCAGGTGCTGGATGGGGCAGTGCCCCTGGCAGAGCTGGACGCTGGAGAGCGCCGCCGGGAGCGGGGCCTTGGCTTCGATCGACTGCGCCGAGGCGACGAACCCGTCGCGGCTCAGCGCCGCGGAGAGAGCCTGGGCGCGGGCCGTGATGTCCGGTCCGGCCTGCTCGATCTCCGGTGCGTAGCGGCGCTCCATGTCGGCGAACCGCTCGACGGCGAACTGCCGCACGGCCTCGGGGCCGGCCGCCTCGCCGAGCCGGCGCAGCGCCACGGAGGCGATGTCGAGGTAGTCGTTGCCCAGGTTCGACTGGCCCTGGGAGCTCAGGACGTAGCGGCGGGCGGGCCGTCCGGCGCCGGCACCGGCGCGGGCAACCCGCTTGACCTCAATCACTCCGGTGCGCGCGAGGTGGTCCAGGTGGCGGCGCACGGCGGCCGGAGTGAAGCCCAGGAGGTCGCCGAGTTCGGCCGCGCTGATGGGTCCGTGCTCCAGCACCGCGTTCAGGACGCGGTCACGCGTGCGCTCTTCGGCGTCGTGCGTGTGGGTGCCGGCAGCCGCGGGAACGGCGTCCGGAACGGCCGCCACGTGTACCCGGGCAGGCCGGACGCGCGCGGCGCCGCGCCCGGACGGGACTGCGGACGTAGCGGCTCCGGACACAGGGCCTCCGGACACAGCTGCTCCAGACACAGCGGCTCCGGACACAAGGGGGCTCATGGAATACACAACACAATCATGTCGTAATTTAGTCCGGCATTCCAGTAAGGCATGGCTTGCCTGCGGGACGCCCCCTCCGGGGAGCCGACGTACTACATCGCGTAGAATGCTGTGGTGCGATCTCCCGAATCCCCCGTTCTGACCATCAGCGGGCTTGTCAAGGATGTTGGTCCACTGCCCACCCTCGACGGCAAGATGCTGCGCGTGGTCAGCGGCCTTTCCCTCATCGCCGAACGCGGCCAAGTCACGGCCCTGCTCGGCGCCAATGGCGCGGGCAAGACCACCACCATCGAATGCGCCCAGGGGCTGCAAAAGCGCACCGCCGGCGCCATCAGCCTACTCGGCCACGATCCGGATTCGGCCGGCGCGGGCCTCCGCGCCCGGGTGGGCGTGATGCTGCAGGACGGCGGCCTGCCGCCGTCGGCCCGGCCCATCCCCCTGCTGCGGCACATCGCCGGCATGTACCAGGACCCGTGGCCGGTGGATGAACTCATCGGCCGCCTGGGCATCGACTCCTTCAGCCGCACCAACGTGCGGCGCCTGTCCGGCGGGCAGAAACAGCGCCTCGCCCTGGCCGCGGCGCTGGTCGGCAATCCGGAGGTCCTGTTCCTCGACGAGCCCAGCGCGGGCCTCGACCCGCAGTCCCGCCAAATGGTCTTCGATCTCATCTCCGAACTGCGGAACAGCGGCATGGGCATCATCCTGACGACGCACCTGATGGACGACGCCCAGCGGCTGGCGGACTACGTCTACATCATCGACGCCGGCCGCAACGTCGCCGAGGGCACCGTCGCCCAGCTCCTGCGCCACCAGCTCCCGGCGGGCGACGCGTCGCAGCACATACGCACCTTGTTGTTCGAAACCGAACCAGGCCTGGACTTCGCCGGCGTGCTGCCCGACGGCGTCGACGTCACCGAGGCGCGGGCCGGCAGTTACGCCGTGACCGGAGCCCTGACCCCCGCCGACCTCGCCGCGATCACCGCGTGGTGGGCCCAGCGCGGAATCATGCCCAGCTCCCTGAGCCTTGAAGCGCGCAGCCTCGAGGACGTCTTCCTGGACATCTCCGGAAGGGAGATCCGATGAACCGCGTAACAGGTGGTGCCCCGCTGGAGAGCGCACGCCGTGCCGGCGCGCCCCCCGCCGCGCATGGCAGCGCGCCCGCTTCCCTGCTGCGCCGCATCCTGCTGCAGGGGCAGTACGAAACAGTCACCATGCTCAGGAACGGCGAGCAGCTGATCCTCGCGATCGTGCTGCCGCTGCTGGCCATGGTCGGGCTGACCGTGACGCCGCTGCTGGACGGGCTCGGTTCGAGCCGCATCAATGTCGCCGTCCCCGGCATCCTGGCCCTGTGCGCCATGTCCACGGCCTTCACCGGGCAGGGCATCTCCACCGGCTTCGACCGCCGCTACGGCGTCCTGCGCTTTCTTTCCACGACACCCCTGGGCCGCACCGGCCTGATTGCGGGGAAGGTCCTGGCCGTCCTGGCGGTGCTGTTCCTGCAGGTGCTCATCGTGACCGCGGTGGCCGTGCTGCTGGGCTGGCAGCCCAATCCCGCGGGCTGGCTGCCCGGGCTGGCCATCCTGATCCTCGGCGCCGCCGCCTTCACGGCACTCGGGCTGCTGGTCGCCGGGACGGTCCGGCCGGAGGCGACCCTGGCCATCACCAACCTGCTCTGGATCCTGCTCGGCGCGCTGGGCGGAATCGTGATTCCGGCCGAACGGCTCCCGGCGCTGGCCCAGGCTGTGGTGCATTTCCTCCCCTCCGGCGCGCTGGGCCAGGCGCTGAGGGATGCTTTCCTGTACGGCAGCGTCAATGGTGCCGCCATTCTTGTCCTGCTGCTCTGGACGGCGATCGCCGGCGGCGCAGCAACCCGTTGGTTTAAGTGGAATTGAGAAAACTGTGAGCACGGCGTCACGAACTCCCCGGATTGTCTCCGGAATCACCTCCCGGCTGCCAGTCCGCGTCGATAAGACGATCAGGCGGCTGGCCGTGCTGTCCCTCATTGGCCAGATCGTCCTGGTGGTGACCGGCGGTGCCGTCCGCCTGACGGCCTCGGGCCTTGGCTGCCCCACGTGGCCGCGCTGCACGGAGGGATCCCTGACGACCACCCCGGAAATGGGGATGCACGGAATCATCGAATTCGGCAACCGGCTCCTGACGTTTGCGCTGGCGGCCGTCGCCGTGATGATGCTGGTCTATCTGTGGAACCTCCGCAAGGAGCGCCGCGACCTCTTCCTGCTGGCCCTCGGCCTGCTCGCCAGCATCCCGGCCCAGGCCGTCATCGGCGGCATCACGGTGCTGACCCAGCTGAACCCATGGGTCGTAGGCCTGCACTTCCTCGTGTCCATGGCCCTCGTGGTCCTGGCGACCCTTCTGGTGAACCGGGCGTACGGCCGCACGGGCAAGGCCCGGACCGTGCAGCTTCCCGCCCTGCCGGGCGTTGCCCGCCCGGTGATGACCGCCGTCGCGGTCCTCTCCGCCGTCGCGGTCTGCCTCGGTGTGGTGGTGACCGGCGCCGGTCCGCATGCCGGGGACGCGAACGCCCCGCGCAACGACCTCGACTGGGACCTGTTCGCGCACATCCACGCCGTGCCCGCCTACCTGGTGACCGCCGGCGCGCTGTTCGCGCTGGTCCTTGTGGTCCGCGGGCGGATTCAGGGGCCGTTCCGCTCCGCGGTGTTCATGCTCCTGGGCGTCACGGTGCTGCAGGCCGCAATCGGCTTCACGCAGTACTACAACGGCATCCCGGCGCTGCTCGTCGGCGCTCACATGCTGGCGGCGGCACTGCTGATGAGCGCGGCGACCAACGCCGCGGACCTCGCCCGCTACAGCCCGGTGGACTAACCGGTGGACTAATCAGCCGCAGCACCCCTGAACAAAGCATCGCGGGGTCACTTACCGCCCTTCCGGCACGTCCGGACGGGCCGTAAGTGGCCCCGCGTTTGCTGTCTGTTGCTGTCTGAGCCCTCGTACGGGCGCTGCGGCAACAATGACCAGTAGCGCATTCACCTCCCGGGGGCTGGCCTTGACGGGATTTCCGGGTGGACTATGGGATGGCATGGATATGGATCGTCGCGGCCGTGGGCTTTCCTCGTTCGTTCCCGTGACGCTGACCGGAAGGCCTTCTCTGATGCAAGCGACAGAACCGACCGTGCCTCCTTCACCCTCAGCCCGCCAACGCGCGGCGAGCCTCAAAGAACGCGTCTACATCATCTTCACGAGCCTGGCCGTGGTGTTGGCACTTCGGAGTCACGCGGACGAGACCACGCCGCTGGCAGCGGCGGCGACGCTCAGCATCGTGGTGATCGGCTCCCTGCTGGGGATTTTCGTCGCCGACCTCCTGAGCCACCTGACTGTTCATTCGAAGCTTCCCACCGGTGAGGAGCTGCACCACATGATCGCGGTCAGCGCGGGCGGCCTCGGCGTCCTGGTCACCCCGCTGCTCCTCCTCACGGCAGCCGGCCTCGGTCTGTGGTCGACGGCCGTTGCCCTCGGGTGGGCAGTCGCTGTTCTGGTTGTTTCGCTCGGCATCGTCGGGTTCCTCGCGATCCGCCGCCTCGAGATCCCGCTCCGTCACAAGGCCGCCATCATGTTCGCCGAAGTCGTGTTGAGCCTGCTGGTAATCGGGCTGGAGCTGGTGGCCCACAATCTCTAAAGAAGCCTAGAGGCGTCGCCCCTCGACGCCCGGTTACCGGCCGGTCACTTGTCCAAACAGGAAAGATTTCGGAATACTGGAAGGTGTGGCCCCTTTTCGGGCCCGCCCTACAACCAACCGCAGAGCCGGGCAACTGCAGAGCCGGGCAGCCGCAGAACCGGCGTCAGGTTTCGTCCAGCCAAGGCGGGAATACTTGGATAGGGCGCAGGACTGGCGCCGCAATCGCATCCATGGATAGACGGACGGCGCGGTTTTGCCTTGATGCAGCTGGAATCGGAACCGGCCAGACAGAGGCACCGGAGGATATGTGGCGTTACTAGTCGGCGAAAGGCCCGCACAGACGGTCCAACATACTGCAAAGCGCCCACGGCTGGATGGCCTGGACGTTCTTCGCGGTGCCGCCGTGGGCGCCGTCCTGCTCGGACATTCCTGGCCCGGCATATTCCAGGGCGCCGGCATCGTGGGTGTCATTGCCTTCTTCGTACTGAGCGGTTACCTGATCACCAACGTGCTGGTCGGCGATATCGAACGGCACCGAAAGATTCGCTACGGACGCTTCTATGCGCACAGGGCCTTCCGGCTGGTGCCGGCACTGGTTTCCCTCCTGGGCGTCTACGCGAGCGTCGAATTGGCCACCGACGTCCTCGGTGACCGGTCCAAGGGAATCGTGGGGTACACAGTCCTCGCCGGTCTTGGCTACCTCAAAGACCTCCCCCTGCCGTTCGACGTCAGCATGGCGGTCGGACCGCTCTGGACGCTGGCGGTGGAAGAACAGTTCTACCTGATCTGGCCCGCGCTGCTGGTGCTTGCCCTGCGGCGCAACCGCCAGGGACGGCTGATTGGCTGGTCCGCCGCCGTCGCACTGTTCCTCATGTCGGCCAGTGTGCTGGCAATGGTGACCCTGGCCCCGCAACTTCACTCCCTGGTTTACGCGCTGCCGACCACGTGGGGCCTGGGCCTGATCATCGGTTCGGCCTTGCGGTTGTACAGGGTCCATGTGTTCAACTGGTTCACCGGCCGCTGGCTCAGGCGCACGGCCCTGCTCGGTTCCGTCGCCGTCCTGGCCGCGCTGATATACTTCCCGAAGGCCAACGAAACGCCGGCCTTCATGTTCATTGGCGGCCCGCTGGCCATGGCCGCCGCGGCCGTCCTGGTCGCACTGGCCGCCTCCCGAACCGCGGTGATGCCGAAGTGGACGCGCCCGGTGCAGCTGCTGGGCACCGTCTCCTACGCCGCGTACCTCTGGAACTACCCCGTCATTCTCTGGCTCAACGGCGGCTCCACGGCCGATCTGCCGCCGCTCATCGCGGTGTCGGCCATCGTGGTGACCCTGCTCATTGCGGTCATCAGCTGGCACACTGTCGAACGGCTCGGGCGGATCGCGCGGGCCCGCTTCGACCAGCACTATTCGGCCCGCTACCATCCGGACCGGCAGCAGGCCGGCAGCGCCGCTTCCCGGCACGGTTAGTCGGCACCCCTCAGTCGGCGCTATTCAGTCGGCGCCCGGCTCGTTCTCCAGCGTGCAGGCATCGGTGTTCGCCCCGCAGACGATCACCGCGACGCGTTCCCCTTCGGCGGGTGTGTACGCCCCTGACGTGAGCGCCGCGAACGCAGCCGCAGCCCCGTATTCGGCGGGGATCCGGTAATCGCCCCACAACTGTGACCGGGCGGCGACGATGGCGGCGTCGTCCACCAGCACAGAGGTCGGCGGGACGCGTGAGGCGATGCTGAAGGCGATCCCACCCACGCGCCTGGCCCCGAGGGAGTCCGCGGCGACGCCCGAAACGGCCACATCGACCGGGCGGCCGGCGTCGAGGGCCGCGTGCAGCGTGGGGATGGTGTAGGGCTCGACCGCGACGACGCGGGCCCGGCCCTCGGCAGCTGCCGCCACGCCCGCATAGAGTCCGCCGCCGCCGACGGCGACGACGATCGTGTCGATGCCGGGCTCGTCCTCGAGGATTTCCTCGGCCAGGGTGCCTGCGCCTGCCGCAATTTCCAGCTGGTCGTACGCATGGCAGAACAGGGCGCCGGTATCTTCCACGTAGTGCATTGCGGCCGCGAAAGCCTCCGCGTACTCGGCGCCGACCTGCCGGACCGTGGCGTTGTACGCGAGGAGACGCTCGACCTTTACCCGCGGGGCGTTCTCCGGGACGAACACCGTCGCCGGCACACCGAGGACCGCGGCGGCGTACGCGTTCGCCAAACCCGCGTTGCCGCCCGACGCCGCCACTACACCGACTGCCGGGTCAAGCTCCCCGCGCTCCCGGGCGGCGAGCTGGCGGTTGAAGGCGCCGCGTGCCTTGAAGACGCCCGTGTGCTGCAGGAACTCACATTTGAACCAGAGCGGGGCGGCAGCGGTACCACCACGGAGCAACGGTGTGCGCCGCACGTGGCCACTGATGCGGTTCTGTGCCTGAAGTACATCGCTGCGGTTGATCACGGGCTCCCCCTGGGGTTGTGTCGCCTGGCCGGTTCGTAAGGATACCCCGGGACCGAAAAGGACCGTCCCCCTGATACAGCAGACGCTCCCCCACCACTGGCGAGGGAGCGTCAGGCAGATGAACGGGGGGGATCAGCCGCCCATGATGGCCGAGCCGACGAACGGATCGACGGCCAGGGCAATGAAGAGCAGGGTCAGGTAGCTGATGGAGCCGTGGAAGACCTTCATGGCCCCCTTGTTGGATACGTCGCCGGCCTGGGCGCGGTTGTACAGGGCGTGCGACTCGTACAGGAACCAGGCACCGGCGCCGACGGCGGTCACCGTGTAGACCCAGCCGGCACCACCGGCCGGGATCATCAGCAGCGAGCACGCCACCATGGCCCAGGCGTAGAGGACCACCTGCACCGAAACCACCTTCGCCCCGGCGATGGCGCCCAGCATCGGCACGTTGGCGTTGCGGTAGTCCTCGCCGTAGCGCATCGACAGCGGCCAGTAGTGCGGCGGCGTCCAGAGGAAAATCACCATGAACAGTACGACGGCGGGCCACTCGACGGTGTTGGTGACGGCGGCCCAGGCGATCAGGACCGGGAAGCACCCGGCGGCGCCGCCCCAGACAATGTTCTGGGCCGTGCGCCGCTTCAGGATCATGGTGTAGATGACCACGTAGAAGACGATGGCGCCGAGTCCGAGCCACGCGGCGAGCGGGTTGGCCCCGAACCAGAGGATGGCGATCGCCGCCGCGCCCAGCAGCCAGGAGAAGATGAGGGCTTCGCGGGGTGTGACCTCACCGGTGACCAGGGGCCGGTTCTCCGTGCGGTGCATGAGCTTGTCGATGTCGCGGTCGATGTAACAGTTGAAGGCGCCTGCGGAACCTGCCGCGAACGCGCCGCCCACCAGCGTCGCCAGGATCAGGCCGATCGACGGGAAGCCGCGTTCGGCATAGATCATGGTGGGGAGCGTGCTGACGAGCAGAAGCTCGATCACGCGGGGTTTCGTGAGCGCCAGGTAGGCCTTGGCTTTGCGGCCGAAGCCCATTCTTCCCGAGGCCGGGGAGGCGTTCAGCGGCGTATTAGTTGTGCTCACGGTGGCAGTCACTCTGTTCTGTCTGGCTGTGCAGTTCTGTCTGGCTGGGCAGCCCCGGGTGGATTTCGCAACGCACTGTGCTGCAGACCGGGCTCCGCGCTCGGCGCACACCCGTGTCCTTGCCCCAGTCGAAGGCCACCACCCATCATACCGTGGAGCTCCGGGCCGGAGGGCCGCCGAATGCCGCGCCATGATTCCGGCGCGTTAACGCCGGCTCACCGGCCCCGCGGCGGACGGTGATTCATATAAGCGAAATCAGGTCCAATTGGTGAGATATACGCTGACCACAAAGTGGAATGGGACTAGGCTGTCATTAGATCAGCGCACACGGGCACGCATTTAGGCACTTGCCGGAACACGCGGCTCTGCATCTGCGTCTGAATGATAGATCAACGTTTCGATGGTGAACGGCTGGTACGAACCGCAGCGGGCACCGAACTGTGCCCGGGCGGGAAAAGAGCGTACCGCCGGCCGTCAGCACAGAGAGGGGCCCGGTTTTCGTGCCACATTTGGAAGAGCAAGAACTGTCATGGACTGACTTGGACCAGCGCGCAGTGGACACCGTCCGGGTGCTGGCCGCGGATGCGGTGGAGAAAGTCGGAAACGGCCACCCGGGGACGGCGATGAGCCTTGCTCCGGCCGCGTATTTGTTGTTCCAGAAGCTGATGCGCCACGACCCGGCGAATCCGGACTGGCTGGGCCGCGACCGGTTCGTCCTGTCCCCCGGTCACACGTCCCTGACCCTGTACATCCAGCTGTTCCTCGCCGGCTACGGCCTGGAACTGAAGGACCTGGAGGCGCTGCGGACCTGGGGCTCGCTGACCCCGGGCCACCCGGAGTACAAGCACACCAAGGGTGTGGAGATCACCACCGGCCCGCTGGGCCAGGGCCTGGCGTCCGCGGTCGGCTTCGCCTATTCCCAGCGCCGGATGCGCGGCCTGTTCGACGCCGACGCTCCCGCCGGCACGAGCCCGTTCGACCACACCATCTGGGTGATCGCCTCCGACGGCGACCTGCAGGAAGGCGTCACCTCCGAGGCGTCCTCACTCGCCGGTCACCAGGAACTGGGCAACCTCGTGGTGATCTACGACGAGAACCACATCTCGATCGAGGACGACACCGATGTGGCGTTCACCGAGGACGTCCTGGCCCGCTACGAGGCCTACGGCTGGCACACCCAGCGGGTCGACTGGACCCGGACCGGCGAATACGTCGAAGACGTCCAGGAACTGCACGCCGCTCTGCTCGCCGCGAAGGCCGAAACCGGCAAGCCCTCCATCATCTCCCTGCGGACCATCATCGGGTACCCGGCGCCGAAGAAGCAGAACACCGGCAAGATCCACGGCTCCGCCCTCGGCGCTGAGGAAGTCGCGGCCCTGAAGAAGGTCCTGGGCTTTGACCCGGAACGTGCCTTCCAGGTCGACGAGGACGTCCTGGCCCACGCCCGTGCCGTCCAGGACCGCGGCGCGGCCGCCCGCGCCGAATGGCAGGCCTCGTTCGAGGCGTGGCAGGCCGGCAACCCCGAGTCCGCTGCACTGCTGGAACGCGTCGAGGCGAAGAAGCTCCCGGGCGACTTCGAAGCCGCCCWGCCGGTCTTCGAAGCCGGCAAGGACGTCTCCACCCGGGCCGCCTCCGGGAAGGTCCTGAACGCGATCGGCCCGGTCATGCCCGAACTCTGGGGCGGCTCCGCCGACCTCGCGGAGTCGAACAACACCACGATCGAGGGCTCGCCCTCATTCATCCCCACGTCCCGGTCCACCGCGGCGTGGAAGGGCAACCCCTACGGCCGGGTCCTGCACTTCGGCATCCGCGAGCACGCCGCTGCGTCGATCGTTAACGGCATCTCCCTGCACGGGCGCACACGGGCGTTCTCCGGAACGTTCCTGATCTTCTCCGACTACCAGCGCCCCGCGATCCGGCTCGGCGCCCTCATGGGCGTCCCGTCGCTGTATGTCTGGACGCACGACTCGATCGGCCTGGGCGAGGACGGCCCCACGCACCAGCCCGTTGAGCAGCTCGCCTCCCTCCGCGCCATCCCGGGCCTGGACGTCGTCCGCCCGGGAGATGCGAACGAGGTGGCCGCGGCCTGGAAGGCCATGCTGGAAAACCACGAAAACCCCGCCGGCATCGTCCTGACCCGGCAGAACATCCCCACCTACGCCCGCGGCACCGGCGTGGCCGACGGCGACACCTTCGGCTCCACCGCCGGCGTCGAGAAGGGCGGCTACGTCCTTGCCGAGGCGTCGAAGGACGGCTCCACCGTCGAAGCCCAGGTCATCCTGATTGGCACCGGCTCCGAGGTCCAGCTCGCCGTCAACGCCCGCGAAGCGCTGCAGGCCGAGGGCATCCCCACCCGTGTGGTGTCCATGCCCTGCGTGGAATGGTTCAACAAGCAGGACGCCGCCTACCGCGACGCCGTGCTGCCCCCGGCCGTGAAGGCACGCGTCTCGGTCGAAGCCGGACTGGCCCTGGGCTGGAAGGAATTCGTCGGCGATGCCGGCCGTTCCATCTCCCTGGAGCACTTCGGAGCGTCCGCGGACTACAAGCGCCTCTTTCAGGAATTCGGCATCACGGCAGAAGCAGTCGCCGCCGCCGCGAAGGAATCCCTCGCCGGCCTCACCAACTGATCCACCACCACGGTTCCGGGGGACGCTGTGCCCCCGGAACCCATGATTTCCAGGAGTTATGAAATGACTACCCCCACCCAGCAGCTCTCCGACGCCGGCGTCTCGATCTGGCTCGACGATCTCTCCCGCGGCCGCCTCCAGACCGGCACCCTGCGCAAGCTGATCGAAGAGAAGAACGTCGTTGGCGTCACCACCAACCCGTCGATCTTCCACGCCGCCATCACCGCCGGCCACGACTACGACGCCGTGATCGCCGCCCAGGCCGCCGCCGGCGCCACCGTCGAAGAGACCGTCTTCGAAATCACCACCACCGACGTCGCCGACGCCTGCGACCTGTTCGCCCCCGTCGCAGCGGCCACCAAGGGCGTCGACGGCCGTGTCTCCATCGAGGTCGACCCCCGCCTGGCCTGGGACACCGCAGGCACCATCGCCGAAGCGAAGCACCTGTACAAGAAGGTCAACAAGGACAACGTCCTGATCAAGATCCCGGCCACTCTCGAAGGCCTCGAGGCCATCACCGCCACCCTGGCCGAGGGCATCAGCGTCAACGTGACCCTGATCTTCTCGCTGGAACGCTACCGCGCCGTGATCAACGCCTTCCAGTCCGGGCTCGAGCAGGCCAAGGACAACGGCCACGACCTGTCCACGATCCACTCGGTCGCGTCCTTCTTCGTCTCCCGCGTCGATGCCGAAATCGACAAGCGCCTCAACGCCATCGGCACCGAGGAAGCCAAGGCACTCAAGGGCAAGGCCGGCCTGGCCAACGCGCGCCTGGCCTACCAGGTCTATGAGGAGCTCTTCTCCACCGAACGCTGGGCCCTGCTGGCCGAGGCCGGCGCCCTGCCGCAGCGCCCGCTGTGGGCCTCCACCGGCGTGAAGGACCCGGCCTACCCGGACACCCTCTACGTCACCGAACTCGTCGCCCCCGGCGTCGTCAACACGATGCCGGAGAAGACGCTCGACGCGACGTTCGACCACGGCACCGTGACGGGCGACACCGTCTCCCGCGGCTACGACGACGCCAACGCCACGCTGAACTCCCTCGACGCGCTGGGGATTTCCTACAACGACGTCGTCGCCCTGCTCGAATCCGAAGGCCTGGACAAGTTCGTGGCCAGCTGGAAGGAACTGCTGGGTGACGTCGAAGGCGCCCTGGCCTCTGCACGGAAGGCTTCCTAACCCACCATGAGCACACTCAGCTACGACGCCACCGGCGCAGCCCGCCAGGCACATGAGCAGCACCTCCCGGCACTGCTGGAAGACCGCATCGCCACCCGGATCTTCGCGAAGGACCACACCCTGTGGGGTCCGGACGCAGAGCAGGAATCCGCTGTCCGGCTGGGCTGGGTCGAGGCGGCTTCCGTCTCCCAGCCGCTGGTCGGCGACATTCTCGAACTCCGTGACGCGCTGAAGGCCGAGGGCGTAACGCGGATCGTCCTTTGCGGCATGGGCGGCTCTTCGCTGGCGCCTGAAGTCATCGCGGGCACCGCTGGCGTCGAGCTGACTGTTCTGGACAGCACCGACCCCGAACAGGTCAGTGCCGCGGTGGCGGACCGGCTGGACGAAACCGCGATCGTGGTTTCGTCGAAGTCCGGCTCCACTGTGGAAACCGATTCCCAGCGCCGGATCTTCGAGCAGGCGTTCACCGATGCCGGGATCGATGCGAAGAGCCGCATCATCATCGTCACCGACCCGGGGTCGCCGCTGGACAAGGCCTCCCGGGAGGCCGGCTACCGCGCCGTCTTCAATGCAGATCCGAACGTCGGCGGCCGTTTCTCGGCTCTGACCGCCTTCGGGCTGGTCCCGTGCGGGCTGGCCGGCGTCGATATCCAGGCTTTCCTGGATGAGGCCGAAGAAGCCGCCGAGATCCTCAATGAGGACTCGGAGGACAACATCGGCCTCGCCCTCGGCACCGCCCTGGGCGGCACCACCCCGCTGCGCAACAAGATCGTCATCGCGGAGGACGGATCCGGGATCGTGGGCTTCGCCGACTGGGCCGAGCAGCTCATCGCCGAATCCACGGGCAAGCTCGGCACCGGCGTGCTGCCGGTCGTAGCCGGTCCTGCCTCCCCGGAAGCCACCCTGGGCGCCCCCGACGTCCTGGTCATCCGGCTCGTCGCGGCGGATGCCGACGTGCAGCTCGGCGAGAACGAGGTCGCCATCGCCGGCGGCTTGGCCACGCAGATGATGGTGTGGGAATTCGCCACCGCCGTGGCCGGCCGCCTGCTCGGCATCAACCCGTTCGACCAGCCGGACGTCGAGGCAGCGAAGATCGCCGCCCGCGGCCTGCTGGACGCACAGCCCGCACCGACGCCGGCGAATTTCACCGACGGCGCCATCGAGGTCCGCGGCGGGGAATGGCTCGGCAACGCCGGCACAGCGGCCGAGGCCGTCAGCGCCCTGCTGGGCGAACTCGGCCCGGACAACTACCTCAGCGTCCAGGCCTATTTCGACCGGCTGGCCTATGCCAGCCTCGAGGGCGTCCGGGACGAACTGGCCGCGGCCAGCGGACGCCCGGTCACCTTTGGCTGGGGCCCGCGGTTCCTGCACTCCACCGGCCAGTTCCACAAGGGCGGACCCGCGATCGGCGTCTTCCTGCAGGTCACGGCCGCATCCGCGGCTGACCTGGCCATCCCGGACCGGCCGTTCACGTTCGGCGAGCTGATCTCGGCGCAGGCCGCGGGCGATGCCCAGGTCCTGTCCGAGCACGGCCGTCCGGTCCTCCGGCTGCACCTGGCCGACCGCGCCGCGGGTGTGAAGCAGCTCCAGGAGCTCGTCACCTCCCTTGCCGGCCAGGCAGCACCCTCCACTGAAAGCTAAGGCACCCACGCAACCATGCCAGAAACCTACAACGGCGGCAGGAACACGGCCGGCCGGGGGCGCAATCCGCTCCGGGACCCCCGTGACCGCCGTCTGAACCGTATTGCCGGACCGGCGTCGCTGGTCCTGTTCGGGGTGACCGGGGACCTCGCCCGCAAGAAGCTCATGCCCGCCGTGTATGACCTCGCCAACCGCGGGCTGCTGCCGCCGAGCTTCGCGCTGGTGGGCTTTGCCCGCCGCGAGTGGGAGAACGAGGACTTCGCCGCGGAGGTCAAGGAGTCCGTCAAGGCGTACGCCCGCACCCCGTTCGATGAAACGGTCTGGAAGCAGCTCTCCGAGGGCATCCGCTTCGTGCAGGGCGAGTTCGACGACGACGAGGCGTTCAAGCGGCTCTCCGACACGATCGATGAGCTCGACGAACAGCGCGGGACGCGGGGAAACCACGCGTTCTACCTCTCGATCCCGCCGAAGGCCTTCGAACAGGTCTGCCGTCAGCTCTCCAAGCACGGCCTGGCCCAGGCCGCGGGCGACAACTGGCGCCGCGTGGTGATCGAAAAGCCGTTCGGACACGACCTCGAGTCGGCCCGGCAGCTCAACGACATCGTCGAGTCGGTATTCCCGCCGGACGCGGTGTTCCGGATCGACCACTACCTGGGCAAGGAGACGGTGCAGAACATCCTGGCACTGCGCTTCGCCAACCAGCTCTTCGAGCCGCTCTGGAACGCCAACTATGTGGACCACGTCCAGATCACCATGGCCGAGGACATCGGGACCGGCGGCCGGGCAGGCTACTACGACGGCGTGGGCGCGGCCCGCGACGTCATCCAGAACCACCTGCTGCAGCTGCTGGCCCTGACGGCGATGGAAGAACCGATTTCCTTCAACGCGGACGACCTGCGTGCCGAGAAGGAAAAGGTCCTCGCCGCCGTCCGGCTCCCCGAGGACCTCTCCTCCCACTCTGCCCGCGGGCAATTCACCGGCGGCTGGCAGGGCGGCGAGGAAGTCCTCGGGTACCTGGAGGAGGAGGGCATCCCGGCCGATTCCAAGACCGAGACGTTCGCCGCGATCCGGGTGGACATCAACACCCGCCGCTGGTCCGGCGCGCCGTTCTACCTGCGCGCCGGCAAGCGGCTGGGGCGCCGGGTGACGGAG
Source organism: Arthrobacter sp. P1_B9 (assembly GCF_056406495.1). Classification (NCBI taxonomy): domain Bacteria; kingdom Bacillati; phylum Actinomycetota; class Actinomycetes; order Micrococcales; family Micrococcaceae; genus Arthrobacter; species Arthrobacter sp. P1_B9. The sequence continues at coordinate 70,943 of NZ_JBFUAA010000010.1, read as the reverse complement.
ATCGCCGTCGTGTTCAAGCGCGCACCAAACCTGCTCTTCACGGACCACGGCGAGGACGACTTCGGCCAGAACGCCGTGGTGATCCGGGTCCAGCCTGACGAGGGCGCCACGATCCGGTTCGGTTCCAAGGTTCCGGGCACCCAGATGGAGGTCCGGGACGTCACCATGGACTTCGGCTACGGCCACTCCTTCACCGAGTCCAGTCCCGAAGCCTACGAACGCCTCATCCTGGACGTGCTCCTCGGCGAGCCGCCGCTGTTCCCCCGGCACCAGGAAGTTGAGCTGTCCTGGAAGATCCTGGATCCCTTCGAGGAATACTGGGCCGGCCTGGACGAACAGCCCCAGCCCTACGCTCCCGGCAGTTGGGGCCCCGCCTCGGCCGATGAGCTCCTAGCCCGCGACGGACGAACCTGGAGAAGGCCATGATCGTAGATCTTCCCGATACCACCACCTCCAAAATTTCCAAGAAGATCATGGCCCTGCGCGAGCAGGGCGGCGTGATCGCCCTGGGCCGGGTCCTGACCCTCGTGGTCGTCACCCGCTCCGGGCTGGAAGAGGAGGCCATCGAGGCCGCCAACGAGGCCAGCCGCGAACACCCGTGCCGGATCATCGTCCTCGCCGACGCCGGGGCCTCGGCCCCAACCCGGCTGGACGCCCAGATCCGCGTCGGCGGCGACGCCGGCGCCTCCGAGGTGATCCTGTTGCGCGGCTACGGCGAACTCGCCGAGGAAAGCGAATCCCTCGTCGCGGCCCTGCTGCTCCCGGACGCCCCGATCGTGGCCTGGTGGCCGCACGGCGCGCCCAGGAACGCGTGCCAGACCTCGGTCGGGGGCATCGCGCACCGCCGGATCACCGACTCGGCCAATGAAGCGGACCCGGTCGCGGCGCTGGAGAACATCCGCCGCACGTACAAGGCCGGCGACACGGACCTGGCCTGGACCCGGCTGACCAACTGGCGCATCCAGCTGGCCGCGGTCCTGGACCAGGTGGACGACTCGCCGGTGACGGCCGTGGCCGTCGAGGGCGCCTCGGACTCACCCAGCACCGTGCTTCTCGCAGCCTGGCTCACCCTGGCCCTGGACGTTCCCGTGACGATCGTGGCGGATCCGGCCGGAACCGGCATCCGGCGCGTCCGGCTGACCCGGCCCGGCGGCGACATCCAGCTCTTCCGGCCCGGGCTTACCATCGCCGAACTGACCCAGCCCGGCCAGCCCGCCCAGCGGATCTCGCTGCCCCGCCGCAGCCTCAAGGACTGCCTGGCCGAAGAACTCCGCCGCCTGGATCCGGACGAAGTCTTCGGTGAAGTGATTACTATGGGACTGCCGCGTACCAATCTAAGGAGTGTCCGTCCCAGTGAGCGCTGACCCGAGAGTAAGCATCCATCCTGACTCGACCGTTCTGATGGCGGCGATCGCAGCCCGCCTGATTACCAAGCTGGTGGATATCCAGGACCGGCACGGCGAGGCCACGGTGGTGCTTACCGGGGGAACGATGGGCATCGGCTCGCTCAGGGCCGTGGCCGAATCGCCCGCGGCGCGGGCCGTCGACTGGTCCAAGGTGAACTTCTGGTGGGGTGACGAGCGCTTCGTGGCGGCCGGCGACGCCGAGCGCAACGCCCGCCAGGCCCAGGACGCCCTCCTGTCCCACATCAATGTTGATCCGGCGCGCGTCCATGTGCCCGGTTCCACCGATGACTTCGACAGCCCGGACGACGCCGCGGCCGACTATGCCCGCCGGCTCGCCGAGGCGGCGGCCGGTGAGCACGCCGCGGACATGTCCGACGACAGGCCGGAACAGCCGGCGCGGCTTCCCCGCCTGGACATTGTCCTCCTCGGCGTGGGGCCGGACGCGCACGTCGCCTCGCTCTTCCCGGAGCAGGCCGGCATCCGGGAGAAGGAACTGACTGTCGTGGGCGTCCACAACTCCCCCAAGCCGCCGCCGGCGCGGGTGTCGCTGACGTTGCCGGCGATCAACACGGCATCCGAGGTGTGGATGGTGGTGGCCGGTGATGACAAGGCCGGCGCCGTAGGGCTGGCCCTGGCCGGCGCCAATCCCGTACAGGTGCCCGCCGCGGGGCCGCGCGGCCGCCGGGAAACGCTGTGGCTGATTGACGAGGACGCGGCCTCACGGGTCCCGGAGCAGCTCGTCCGGAAGGGTCCGTCCGGAGCGTAGACGTTCCAGCGCTCCAGCCAGCACGTCTTCGGCGTCCTGGCTGGAGCGCCGCTCTTTAACGTATTCCAGATGCGTCTTGAAGCCTTCTGTTGGCGTTTCCTCCAGGGCAAACTTTGATTCGTCGCGGGTTGCGGTGCCGCCGCAGCGCCGGCAGTCCCAAACTCCGGGGATCTGTTCCTCCGGAAGCTGTGCGAACACGAGCGAGGTTTCATGGCCCTTGGCGCACCGGAACGATACACGAATACGGGGCTGGCGTACGCCGGCCCCGTTCAGTGGTTCGTGGCGGGGAGTTGCCCCCTCGGTGGCGCCCACACGGATTCCTTTGAATCCGGAAGCAGAATGCAGCATCGGGAACTCCTGGCTACTTGGCTGGTGGAAGTGCAAGACGACAGCCACAGTGTAGTTCGTGAGTTCCCGATGCCGGGAGGGCCATAAGGACCCCATATGAAGTTGTCGGACGGGCGTCCTAGGAATCGGCGCCTGTGCTGAACCGCATGAGCAGGCCGAGGGCGATGATCACCACGCCCCAGGTGATTCCCAGGATGACCGTGAACCGGTTGAGGTTCCGTTCCGCGACGCCGGAGGAGCTCAGGCCCGAGCTCATGCCGCCGCCGAACATGTCGGACAGGCCGCCTCCGCGTCCTTTATGGAGCAGGATGAGCAACGTCAGCAGGAGGCTGGTGATGCCCAGGAGGACCTGCAGAATGACATGAAGAACGTCCACGACGGCCTTTCAGAAGGATTGGATTGCGGGGGTCAGGCTGTGTCCGGACTAATCCGTCAACAGGTGACTCTCGAACCTGACAATATTAGCAAACTCGGCAGCGTCCAGGCTGGCACCGCCGACCAGCAAGCCGTCGACGTCGCGCTCCTTCAGGATCGAGGCCGCGTTGTTGGCCTTGACGGAGCCGCCGTACAGCAGGCGGGTCTTGGCGGCGACGTCTGCTCCGAAGAGGGTGGACAGTTCGGCACGGATGGCGGCGCACATTTCCTGCGCGTCCTCCGGGCCTGCGACCTCGCCGGTGCCGATGGCCCACACGGGCTCGTAGGCGACTACAAGCTCGGCGGCCTGCTCCGGGGTGAGGCCCTCGACGCCGGCGCGCAGCTGGGCGAGGGTGTGGTCCACGTGGGTGCCGGCCTGCCGGATCTCCAGGCCTTCACCGACGCAGAGGACCGGAGTAATGCCATGCCGGAAGGCGGCTTTGGTCTTGGCGTTGAGCACGGCGTCGGACTCGTTGTGGATGGTGCGGCGTTCGCTGTGGCCGACCAGGACGTAGCTGCAGGCAAGCTTGGCGAGGAACTGGCCGGAAATATCGCCCGTGTAGGCGCCGGAGTCGAACTGGGAAAGGTCCTGGCCGCCATAGACGACGGCGAGCTCGTCGCCCTGAACCAGGGTCTGGACGCCGCGGAGATCCGTGAACGGCGGGAAGACGGCGACCTCCACCCGGCTGTAGTCGTGCTTGGCGTCGGACAGGGTCCACGCGAGCTTCTGCAGGAGGGTGATGCCCTGGACGTGGTCCATGTTCATCTTCCAGTTGCCGGCGATGAAGGGCTTGCGGTCGAATTTACCGTTGGTTGACGTGGTCACGTGATCTCCAGGAGTTCTTGGTGTGTGGGAGCAGCCGGCAGGGCGCCCGGTTCCCTGCGGAGGGCACCCTGCCGGCTCAAATGCCGGTGCTTTTAGCGGTCAGTGCTTCTAACGGTCGAGGACGCTCAGGCCGGGGAGTTCCTTGCCTTCAAGGTACTCCAGGCTTGCGCCGCCGCCGGTGGAAATGTGGCCGAACGCCTCATCGGCGAAGCCGAGTGTCCGGACCGCTGCCGCCGAGTCGCCGCCGCCAACCACGGTGAATGCCTCCGTCTCGGTCAGGGCCTGGGCAATGGCCCGGGTACCGCCGGCGAAGGCCGCGAATTCGAACACGCCCATGGGCCCGTTCCAGAACACCGTCCGGGCGTCCTTGATCCGTTCCGCGAACGCCGCTGCCGAGACCGGCCCGATGTCCAGCCCGATGCCCTGGGCTCCGAAGCTGCCCGACTCGATGGCGTCGGCGGCAACGGTCTCGTGCTCGGCGTCGGCGGCGAACTTGCCCGCCACCACAACATCGGTGGGCACGACGAACTCGGTACCGGCGTCGGCGGCGCGCTTCAGGTAGTCCTGGACGACCGGGATCTGGTCCTCTTCGAGCAGGCTGCCCGCGACCTTGTGACCCGAGGCGGCGAGGAAGGTGAACAGCATGCCGCCACCCACCAGGATGGTGTCCGCCTTGCCCAGGAGGTTGTCGATCACAGCGAGCTTGTCGGAGACTTTGGAGCCGCCGAGGACAACGACGTAGGGCCGCTGGGTGTCGGTGGTGAGCTTGCGCAGCACCTCGACCTCGGTGCGGACAAGGTCGCCCTGGTAGGACGGCAGCCGCGTGGCGACGTCGTACACGCTGGCGTGCTTGCGGTGCACCGCACCGAAGGCATCATCGACGAAGGCGCCGTTGTCCCCGGTGAGGGCGACCAGCTCGTCCGCGAAGGCGCCGCGCTCGGCGTCGTCCTTGGAGGTCTCCCGCGCGTCGAAGCGCACGTTTTCCAGAACCAGCACTTCGCCGTCCTGCAGCGCCGCGGAGAGCTCCTTGGCCGACTCGCCAACCGTGTCGGCGGCAAGGGAGACCTTGAACCCGGCAAGCTCGGCCAGCCGTGCGGCTGCGGGCTTGAGGGAGTACTTCTCCTCCGGCGCGCCCTTGGGGCGGCCGAGGTGTGCTGTGACCAGCACGCGGGCACCGGCGTCCGTGAGCTTCGCCAGCACTGGCAGGGAGGCCTTGATGCGGCCGTCGTCAGTCACTGTAGAGCCGTCGAGCGGCACGTTCAGGTCACTTCTGACCAGAACGTACCGCCCGCGGACACCATCAGCGATCAGTTCGTTGAGGGTGTGAAATGTCATGAGTCTTACCCTAGCCCAGCTTGGACGCGACAAGCTCCGTGAGGTCCACGAGGCGGTTGGAGTAACCCCACTCGTTGTCATACCAGGACACAACCTTGACCTGGTCGCCGATCACCTTGGTCAGGCCGGAATCGAAGATGGACGATGCCGGGTCGCCGACAATGTCGGAGGAGACGATCGGCTCGTCGGTGTAGGTCAGCAGGCCCCTGAGCTCCTCGGTCTCCGATGCTGCCTTGAGGGCGGCGTTGACTTCGGCGACCGTGGTCTCGCGGGAAACCGTGACGGTCAGGTCGGTAGCGGAGCCGGTGGGAACGGGCACGCGGATGGCGTAGCCGTCGAGCTTGCCCTTGAGCTCCGGCAGGACCAGGCCGATTGCCTTGGCCGCACCGGTGGAGGTGGGCACCATGTTGATGGCGGCGGCGCGGGCGCGGCGGAGGTCCTTGTGCGGGCCGTCCTGCAGGTTCTGGTCGGCGGTGTAGGCGTGGATGGTGGTCATCAGGCCACGCTCGATGCCGAAGGCGTCATTGATGACCTTGGCCAGCGGGCCGAGGCAGTTGGTGGTGCAGGAGGCGTTGGAGATGATGTGGTGCGTGGCGTTGTCGTACAGGCCGTCATTGACGCCCATCACGATCGTGATGTCCTCATCCGACGCGGGGGCGGAGATGAGGACCTTCTTGGCGCCGGCGTCGATGTGCTTCTGCGCATCGGCGGCCTTCGTGAAGAAGCCTGTGGACTCGATGACGATGTCGACGCCGAGCTCGCCCCAGGGCAGCTTCGCGGGATCGCGTTCGGCGAGGACCTTGATGATGTTGCCGTCGACGACGATGTTGCCGTCTTTGACCTCGATGGTTTCGGCCAGGCGGCCGCCCACGGAGTCGTACTTGAAGAGGTGAGCGAGGGCTTCCGGGCTGGTGAGGTCGTTGACCGCAACGATCTCGAGGTCTGCGCCCTGTGCGAGGGCGGCGCGGAAGTAGTTGCGGCCGATACGGCCAAAGCCGTTGATGCCAATACGGGTCGTCACGTTTTCAGTCTCCTTGGTGCTCTTGCGAGCACGACTAGTTGAGAAGGCGTTCAAGCCAACTAACAGATCCCGCACGCCATTGGGCAGAGATAATTACCAGATCGGAGGGCGACCAGCCACATTGCTGAAGGCTAACCGCCTTCCGTGATCCATCTTACGTTTAACCGGGACTGCCCCCGCAAGTGCAGGGGCAGTCCGTCCACATTTCGGGCCGAAGGGCCTGTAATGTGAGGTTTGTTACAAACGGAAGTCGATTCCGTCACCCTGTGCAGGGTAAAGGGACCTGCCTAGAGGGTGATGAGACCCGTCGCGTTTTTGCGGGCGGCGTCGAAGCGCTTGGCGACGTCGGCCCAGTTCACGATGTTCCAGAAAGCCTTGACGTAGTCAGCCTTGACGTTGACGTAGTCCAGGTAGAAGGCGTGCTCCCACATGTCCAGCATCAGCAGCGGGGTGGTGCCGAGTGCGACGTTGCCCTGCTGATCGTAGAGCTGCTCGATGACCAGGTTGCCGCCGATGGGCTCGTAGGCCAGGAAGCCCCAGCCGGAGCCCTGCAGGCCCAGTGCCGCGGCGCTGAACTGCGCACGGAACGCGTCGAACGAGCCGAAGGCGTCGTCAATGGCCGCCGCAAGCTCGCCCTCGGGCTTGTCGCCACCGTCCGGTGAGAGGTTCTTCCAGAAGACGGAGTGGTTGATGTGGCCGCCGGTGTGGAACGCGAGGTCCTTGGAGAGGCGGTTGATGTTGGCGAAGTCGCCCTTTTCGCGCGCCTCGGCCAGCTGGGCCAAGGCGTTGTTGGCGCCGGCCACGTAGGCGGCGTGGTGCTTGCTGTGGTGCAGCTCCATGATCTTCGCGGAGATGTGCGGTTCCAGCGCTGCGTAGTCATAGTCGAGCTCGGGCAGTACGTACTCGGTCACAAATTCCTCCAATGTCGTGGACGGGTTGTCCGGTTCGGTAACTCTTTTGATTGTGCATCCGGATGCGGGGCATCCGGAAAATTGCGGTGGGATCCTACGGCGACAACCAGCCGCGGCTCCCGGATATTTCATTCCCCGGGATATTCCTGCTGTTGATTCTAGGGGCGGGCTAGTCGTCGAGCATTTCGGGCGTCACATTGGCTTCCGTGCCCGGGATGCCGAGGTCCTGGGCCCGTTTGTCCGCCATGGCCAGCAGCCGGCGGATCCGGCCGGCGATGGCGTCTTTGGTCATGACGGGGTCGGCGAGCCGGCCCAGCTCGTCCAGGCTGGCCTGCTTGTGCGCGACCCGGAGCTCACCGGCATACTTCAGGTGGTCCGGGACGTCGTCGCCCAGGATTTCCAGGGCGCGGTCCACCCGGGCACCGGCGGCCACGGCGGCCTGCGCGGAACGGCGCAGGTTCGCGTCATCGAAGTTGGCGAGCCGGTTGGCCGTGGCGCGGACTTCCTTGCGCATGCGGCGTTCCTCCCAGACCATCAGCGCGTCGTGGGCGCCCATGCGCGTCAGCAGCGCGGCGATCGTGTCGCCGTCGCGGATCACCACGCGGTCCACTCCCCTGACCTCGCGGGCCTTGGCCTGAATTCCCAGGCGGCGGGCCGCGCCGACGAGGGCCAGGGCAGATTCGGGGCCGGGGCAGGTGACTTCCATGGCAGAGGAGCGGCCGGGCTCGGTGAGCGAGCCGTGGACCAGGAACGCGCCGCGCCAGACAGCTTCGGCGTCCGCGGCGGAGCCGTTCACCACTACCGACGGAAGGCCGCGCACGGGGCGCCCCCGCGCGTCCAGGAGTCCGGTCTGGCGGGCGAGGGCCTCACCGTCGCGCACCACCCGCACCACGTAGCGGCTGCCACGGCGCAGGCCGCCGCCGGAGACGACGATGATCTCGCTCTGGTGGCCGTACACCTCGGCGATGGCGGCGCGCAGCCGCCGGGCGGTCGATGCGAGGTCGACTTCGGCCTCGATCACAATCCTCCCCGAGATGATGTGCAGCCCGCCGGCGAAGCGGAGCATCGCCGATACCTCGGCCTTGCGGACGGAGGACTTCTTGATATCCAGACGGGAAAGTTCTTCCTTGACTGATGCTGTCAGTGCCATGGCACCTTTCCTAACTATTCCCGAAAATATCGTGATACGCCGTCGCCAGCCGCAACGGATCGTGGACCGGACGGCGACCAGACGCCCCCACTTTACCCAAGACCACCTCAGCACCGAGCATTCCTGCCGCCGCCTCGAAGTCGGGCAGGTTCTGCACCGACGCCGGGTCGGCCAGGATGACGTCGATCGTGAACTCCGGCGCGTATTCGCGCAGCACCCGGAGGTGATCGGCGGCGGACATGCCGGCCGTCTCCTTGGTATCTGTGGCCAGGTTCATGGTCAGGCACCGGCGGGCAGCGGTGTTGGCGAGGGCCTCGCGCATCTCGGGCAGCAACAGGTGCGGCAGCACGGACGTGTACCAGGAGCCCGGCCCGAGGATCACCCAGTCGGCCAGCTCGATCGCCGTCAGTGCCTCGGTGCAGGCCGGAGCGTTCTCAGGCAAGAGCCGGACGTGCTCCAGGGACCCTGCCACCGCGCACTTGGCCTGGCCGGTGAGGGTCTGCAGTGCCGTCGCGCCGTCCGGGGCGGTGACCCGGACCTGGCCCTCGATGGTCAGCGGGACGCTGGACATCGGCAGGACTTCGCCGCGCGCGCCGAGCAGGGCGCCGGCCCACTTCAGGCCTGCGACGGTGTCGCCCAGGAGCTCCCAGAGCGTGACGATCAGGAGGTTGCCCATCGCGTGCTCATCGAGGGAGCCGCCGCGGCCTTTGCCGGGGGCGAAGCGGTGCTGCATGACATCGCGCCACGTGCGGCCCCAGTCGGTGTCGTCGCACAGCGCGGACAGGGCCATCCGGAGATCACCGGGCGGCAGGACGCCGTACTCTTCGCGGAGCCGGCCGGAGGATCCGCCGTCGTCCGCGACCGTGACGACCGCGGTGAGTTCGGAGGTCAGCAGGCGCAGGGCCGACAGCGAGGCGGAGAGGCCGTGGCCGCCGCCGAGCGCGACGACGGAGGGGCCTTTGTCCTGCTGGCTCGCGAAGGCCGCGCTGGCGGGCGGGACAAGGGGCAGCGGGCCGGTCAGCAGCGCCATTACTCGCGGCCCAGGTCCCGGTGCGTCGTGGTCACCGTGACGCGCGGATACTGCGCCAGCCTCCGTGAGAGCTCGACGGCGACCGCCACGGAGCGGTGCTTGCCGCCGGTGCAGCCCACGGCGATGGTGGCGTAGTGCTTGTTCTCCCGGCGGTACCCGTCCAGGACAGGTTCAAGGGCCAGGACGTAGCGTTCCACGAAGTCGCTGACGCCCTGGGCCTCCAGCACGTAGTCGCTGACGTCCTTGTCCAGTCCGGTGTGCGGGCGCAACTGCGGCACCCAGTGCGGGTTGGGGATGAAGCGGGCATCGGCCACGAAGTTGGCGTCCACCGGCAGCCCGTACTTAAAGCCAAAGCTCATGACGTTCAGCCGCAGCGCCACCGGCCCGGTCTCGCTGAAGAGTTCGGTGATGGCGGTGGCGAGGCCATGGACGTTGAGGGAGGACGTGTCCAGGACGATGTCGGCGGTGTCCTTCAATTCACGGACCAGCTCGCGTTCGGCGGCAATGCCGTCGAGGATCCGGCCACCGCCCTGGAGCGGGTGGGGCCTGCGGCCCTGCTCGAAGCGGCGCACCAGGACGTCGTCGTTGGCGTCGAGGAACAGGACGCGGAAGCTCACGCCGGTGGCTTCCAGGGCGCGGAGGGCCGCGCGCATGTCGACGAACAGTTCCTTGCTCCGGACGTCCATCACGACGGCGAGCTTGGACATGGAGTGCGGCGTCCGGGACACCAGTTCGGCGAGCGTGCCGAGCATCTGCGGCGGCAGGTTTTCCACGACGTACCAGCCATGGTCCTCAAGGGCGTCCGAGGCGGTGCTGCGGCCGGCTCCCGACATTCCGGTCACCACGAGCAGTTCAGCCTCGACGGGTTTGACGGGTGTCATGCCGTCCGCATCCGTCTCGGATCCTGCCGTCGACTCTGCCATCAGTGAAGCCCCATCTCTGCCTGTGCGATTTGCTGTTGTCAGGTTTGCGCGCGGGCCGCGGTGATGCCGCTGCCGTGCCGTACCCAAGTCTTTACCCTAGCTAAGTTTGGCGGCACTAGCTAAGCGTCGAGAATTTCGCCGGTGGTCATGTTGACGGCAGGAACCGTGGCGGCTTCCTCGACTCCGCCCCCAGCGAAGTGCCGGACGATCGCGGCGGCCAGGGAGGGGCCAATCCCCTTGGCGCCGGTGAGTTCCTCCTGCGTCGCGGCTTTGATCCCCTTGACGGAGCCGAACTCCGCCAGGAGGGCCTTGCGCTTGGACTCGCCCAGACCGGGTACGCTGTCCAGGGCGGAGGCCGTCATGGCCTTGCCGCGCTTTTGCCGGTGGAAGGTGATGGCGAAGCGGTGGGCCTCATCGCGGATCCGCTGCAGCAGATACAGGCCGGCCGAGGCGCGCGGCAGGATCACCGGGAAATCGCTGTCCGGCAGCCACACCTCTTCGAGCCGTTTGGCCAGGCCGACCACATACACGTCCTCGATGCCGAGCTCTTCCAGCGCCCTTGCGGCGGCATTGACCTGCGGTTTGCCGCCATCGACGACGACGAGGTTGGGCGGGTAGGCGAATTTGCTCCGCGGTGTTGGCGTCGTGGAGTCCGCGACCGCCGCGGCGGTCGCCGCGTCCAGGGCGGCCTGGTGCGCCGGTTTGGCCGCGGCCGCCGCCTGCTCGTCTTTTTCTTGAAGATAGTGCCGGAACCGGCGGGTCAGCACATCATGCATGGCCGCCGTGTCGTCAGTGGCCGCGGCGCCGGTCACGGCGAACTTCCGGTAGTCGGACTTTTTCGGCAGGCCGTCCTCGACCACCACCATGGAGCCGACCACGTTGGTGCCCTGGACGTGTGAGATGTCGAAGCACTCGATCCGCAGCAGCGCCACGGGAAGCTCGAGCGCTTCCTGGATTTCCTGCAGGGCCTGGGAGCGCATGGTGAGGTCGCCGGCGCGCCGGGATTTGTGAAGTTTGAGGGCGTGCTCCGCGTTTTCACGGACCGTGGACAGGAGGGCTGCCTTGTCCCCGCGCTGGGGAACGCGGATGTCCACCCGGGCCCCGCGCAGGCCGCTGAGCCATTGCGCGAGCTCCGGGGCGTTGCTGGGTTCGGCAGGCACCAGCACTTCCCGGGGCAACCTGCCCTGGAGCCCGGCTTCCTCGCCGTAGACCTGCTGGAGCAGGTGTTCGACCAGTTCCGGGGTGGTGGAGTCCTCGACCTTTTCCACCACCCAGCCGCGCTGGCCGCGGATCCGTCCGCCCCGGACGTGGAAGACCTGCACGGCGGCCTCGAGCTCGTCTTCGTGCAGGGCGAAGACGTCGGCGTCCGTGCCCTCGGCCAGGACGACGGCGTTACGTTCGAAGACCTTCTTCAGCGCCACGATGTCGTCCCGGAGCCGGGCCGCGCGTTCGTAGTCGAGCTCAGCAACTGCCGCGGCCATCTCCCGTTCCAGCCGGTTGACGAAGGGTTTGGCTTCGCCGCCCATGAACGTGCAGAAGTCCTCGGCCAGGGCGCGGTGGTCCGCGGCGGAGATCCGGCCGACGCACGGCGCGGAACATTTGTCGATGTAGCCGAGCAGGCAGGGCCGGCCGCTGGCTTCGGCGCGCTTCAGCACCCCGGCGCTGCAGCTGCGGACCGGGAACACCCGCAACAGGGTGTCCATGGTGTCCCGGATCGCGCCGGCGGTGTACGGGCCGAAGTACCGGGTCCCCTTGCGCCGGTCGCCGCGCAGCACCTGGACGCGCGGGTACTTCTCCCCCATCGTCACGGCGAGGTACGGGTAGCTTTTGTCGTCCCTGAACATCACGTTGAAGCGGGGCGTGAATTCTTTGATCCAGGTGTATTCCAGCTGGAGCGACTCGAGTTCGCTGCCCACCACGGTCCATTCGACGCTGCTGGCCGTGTGGACCATGGCATAGGTTTTGGGCATGAGCCCGGCAGGGTTGGCGAAGTAGGTGTTCAGCCGGGCACGGAGGTTCTTGGCCTTGCCGACGTAGATGACCCGGCCGTGCGGATCGCGGAAGCGGTACACGCCCGGATTGGTCGGAATTTCACCCGTCTGGGGTCGGTAACTCGCTGGATCTGCCACACATCAAGTCTACTGAGCCGCCGGCGGTGCCGTTGCACGTGCACCGCCGCATGCCCGGCGGATCACGGGGGCCGGGAGCTGCGCGCTATTCGGCCGACTTGCTCTGGTTGTAGCTGGTGGAGCGTTCCTGGCCGCTCAGGTCTGCGATTGCGTCCATGATGCGGTCCGTGACCTGGCGGCGGGCCGGCAGGGAATGGTCCGGTCCGGTTTTCTCGAAGTACAACGGCTCGCCGACCTTCATGGTGAAGTGCTGCGGTTTGACGGACTTGCTGTCCGCGGGCTGCAAGTGTTCGGTGCCGATCAGGCCCACCGGGATTACGGGCGCGCCGGTGGTGAGGGCCAGCCAGCCGACGCCGGTGCGGCCGCGGTACAGGATGCCGTCGCGGGAGCGGGTGCCTTCGGGATAGATGCCCACGCCCTTGCCGGAGTCGAGGATGTCCAGCAGCGTTTTCAGCGCCTGGACGCTCGCCGCCTGCTCGCCGCGTTCCACCGGAATGGAGCCGACGGCCTCGAAGAAGGACTTCATGGCCTTGCCTTTGATGCCGCCGGTGGTGAAGTATTCAGCCTTCGCGAAGAAGGCCACGGGCCGCGGCATGAGGGCCTGGACGATCACGCTGTCCAGGAACGAGAGGTGGTTCGGGGCGACAATGAACGGCCCATCCTTGGGCACGTTTTCCAGGCCGATGACCGTGGGACGGCACGTGGTGGTTACAAGCCCCCGCGTGGTCCAGCGGATTGCGTCAAACATTGCCATCGGTGTGCACCTCGTTCAGGGCTGTGGTTCCCGGGCGTTCGGAGAGCCGGTTGATCGTCGCGTGAAGCGCCGTGGTGTTGTGCACGATCTCGACGGCACCGGCCGCGTGCAGTTCGCCGTCAGGCGCAAACCCCCAGCCTACGCCGATGCAGTCCAGTCCGTTCGCAGCGGCCCCGGCGACGTCCTGTGCCCGGTCCCCCACCATCACGGCCCGGCCGGCGGCCGCAGGGTCCGCGGCAGCGAGGTCTGAGAGCGCGGCGGCGACGATGCCGACCTTACCTTCGGGAACGGAGCCTTCGGGGGCGGAGCCCGCTCCCGGGCTGGCGGCCTCGTCGGCGGCGGAGCCCCGGATGCTGTGGAAGAGCCCGGCGATGCCGTGATGCGCCAGTACAATGCGGGCAAGCCCTTCCGGCTTCTGGGTCGCGACGGCGATGGGCCGGCCCGCGGCGACGAAGTCCTCGAGGAGGCCGCGGATTCCCGGGTACAGCCTGCTCTGCGCGATTCCCGTGGATGCGTAGTGAGCACGGTAGATGCGAATGGCGTCGTCCAGCTGTGCGGCCGGAACGCCGGCGATTTCCGTCAGGGAATGGCTGAGCTTGGGCCCAATCATGGCGTCCATCCGGGACTTGTCCGGAACCGGCAGGCCAAGCTCGGTGAGGGCCGCGGCGATACCGTCGGTAATACCCCCGGCGGGATCGACAAGAGTGCCGTCAAGGTCAAAGATTACGGGCACTGTTGTATGCGTCACCGGCTTAGTTTCTCATGAGTGTGCGGTTGCCAGAAATTCGCATGCTCCTTCAGGAATACATCGGGAATACATCAGGGGCTACATCACGCGATCCATCAGCGGATACATCCGGTGGAGACGTCCCTGCGGGCGGGGACGCGTGCGGCGGAAGCTTACCTGGCCCGCCGCACGGTCCCTGGCAGCCGGTGTTCAGGCGAGGAGCTCGGCGAGGAACGCAGCCGTGTGGCTCTCGCTCGACTTGGCCACCTGCTCGGGGGTGCCGGAGGCGACCACACGGCCGCCACCGGACCCGCCGTCGGGGCCAAGGTCCACGATCCAGTCGGCGCTCTTGATGACGTCGAGGTTGTGTTCGATCGTGATCACCGTGTTGCCCTTCTCTACGAGGCCCTGGAGCACCATGAGGAGCTTGCGGATGTCCTCGAAGTGCAGGCCCGTGGTGGGCTCGTCCAGGACGTAGACGCTGCGGCCGTTGGAGCGTTTCTGAAGCTCGGCTGCGAGCTTCACGCGCTGGGCCTCGCCGCCGGAGAGCGTGGTGGCGGGCTGGCCCAGCCGGACGTAGCCAAGGCCGACGTCGACGAGCGTGTTGAGGTGCCGAGCGATCGGCGAGAAGGCCGCGAAGAACTCGGCCCCTTCCTCGATGGGCATGTTCAGCACGTCCGCGATGGTCTTGCCCTTGTAGTGGACCTCCAGGGTTTCGCGGTTGTACCGGGCGCCGTGGCAGACCTCGCAGGGGACGTAGACGTCCGGCAGGAAGTTCATCTCGATCTTCAGGGTGCCGTCGCCGGAGCAGGCCTCGCAGCGGCCGCCCTTGACGTTGAAGGAGAACCGGCCCGGGAGGTAGCCGCGGACCTTGGCCTCGGTGGTCTCGGCGAAGAGCTTGCGGATGTTGTCGAACACGCCGGTATAAGTGGCCGGGTTCGAGCGCGGGGTGCGGCCGATCGGGCTCTGGTCGACGTGCACCACCTTGTCCAGGTGTTCGAGGCCCTGGACGGACTTGTGCCTGCCGGCCACCTGCTTGGCGCCGTTGAGCTTGTTGGCGAGCACCTTGTAGAGGATCTCGTTGACCAGGGTGGACTTGCCCGAGCCGCTGACGCCGGTGACGGCGGTGAAGAGGCCCAGCGGGAAACTGGCGTCGATGTTCAGGAGGTTGTTCTCCTTCGCCCCGACCACCTTGAGCTCGCGCTTCTTGTCGTATTTGCGCCGCTTCTTCGGGATCTCGATTTTCCGCCGGCCGGAGAGGTAGTCGCCGGTGAGCGAATCCGTGTTTTCCAGCAGCTCCTGGTAGGACCCGGAATGGACCACCATGCCGCCGTGCTCGCCGGCGCCCGGTCCGATGTCCACCACCCAGTCGGCCTCGTGGATGGTGTCCTCGTCATGCTCCACGACGATCAGGGTGTTGCCGAGGTCCCGGAGCCGGGTGAGTGTCTCGATCAGGCGGCGGTTGTCCCGCTGGTGCAGGCCAATCGAGGGCTCGTCGAGGACGTACAGTACGCCCACGAGGCCGGAGCCGATCTGGGTGGCCAAACGGATGCGCTGGGCTTCGCCGCCGGACAGGGTGCCGGAGGGCCGCTCCAGGTTCAGGTACTCGAGTCCGACGTCGAGGAGGAAGGTCAGGCGGGCCTGGATCTCCTTGAGGACCTGGTGGGCGATCTGGGCCTCGCGGCCGGTGAGGACGAGGTTTTCGAGGAAGTCGGCGCATTCCCGCATGGGCAGCGCGGCGACCTCGGCGATTGACTTGCCGTTGATCAGCACCGAGAGCGACGCAGGGTTCAGCCGGGCACCGTTGCAGGCCGGGCACGGGACCTGGCGCATGTATTCCTCGTAGCGGTCGCGCGCATAGTCGGAATCGGTCTCGCCATGCTTGCGGTGGACGTACTGCACGACGCCCTCAAAACCGGTGCTGTACTTGCGTTCCCGGCCGAAGCGGTTGCGGTATTGCACCACCACCTTGTGGTCCTTGCCGTGCAGGACGGTCTGCCGGACGTCGGTGTCGAGCTTCTCCCACGCCGTCGTCATGGAGAAGCCGAGTTCCTCGGCGAGACCGGCCAGCAGCCGGTTCCAGTACTCCGTGGTGGCGGTGCCCAGGGACCACGGCGCAATGGCCCCCTCGGAGAGCGAGAGCTCGGGGTTGGGGATGAGGAGTTCCTCGTCGACCTCCAGCTTGGTGCCGATGCCGCTGCACGCGCTGCAGGCGCCGAAAGGGTTGTTGAATGAGAAGGAGCGGGGCTCGATCTCGTCGATCGCCAGGGGGTGCTCGTTGGGGCAGGCGAGGTGTTCTGAGAACGCCCTGATCCGCTCGGGATCGTCTGCTTCGAGGTCGACGAATTCGGCCAATATGCGGCCCTCCGCCAGTCCGAGGGCGGTTTCGACCGAGTCGGTCAGGCGCTGGCTGATACCTTCCTTGACCACGAGGCGGTCCACCACCACTTCGATGGTGTGCTTGAACTGCTTGCCCAGCTTCGGCGGATCACTCAGGTGGACGAGCTCGCCGTCCACCCGGGCCCGCGAGTAGCCCTTGGCGGTGAGTTCCTTGAAGAGGTCCACGAATTCGCCCTTGCGGCCGCGGACCACGGGTGCCAGCACCTGGAAGCGGGTGCCGTCCGGGAGCTCGAGCAGCTGGTCGACGATCTGCTGCGGGGTCTGCTTGGTCACGGGCTCCCCGCAGACGGGGCAGTGCGGCCGGCCCACACGGGCCCAGAGCAGGCGCATGTAGTCGTAAATCTCGGTGATGGTGCCCACGGTCGAGCGAGGGTTCTTGGACGTGGACTTCTGGTCGATGGACACCGCCGGCGAGAGGCCCTCGATGAAGTCGACGTCGGGCTTGTCCACCTGGCCCAGGAACTGCCGGGCGTAGGCGGAGAGGGATTCGACGTAGCGGCGCTGGCCCTCGGCGAAGATGGTGTCGAACGCGAGGGAGGACTTTCCGGAGCCGGACAGGCCGGTGAACACGATCATGGCATCGCGCGGCAGGTCCAGGTCCACGTTGCGCAGGTTGTGCTCGCGGGCGCCCTTGACGACGAGGCGCGTCATGTCCGGACGCTTCAGGACGGGGCGGGACGGGGCCGCATCCCGGACTGCCAGCGGCTCGACGGCGGAATGGACTTCAACGGCTGGATCTTCAGCTACAGCTTTAGGCACGAATCTAATGCTAATCGAAAACTTCTTCGAAAAACTATTCCGCGCGCCACGGGCGGCGCCGGATGTGCTATTGGCGGTCGTAGGCGGCGGCCAGCAGCTGCACGGCCTCGGCGAAACTGGCGCCCTGGGCTTTGGCGGCCGCGGCGAACTCGGCGGCGGCGGCGGACAGCGAACTCCAGGCGGCATCGCGGGCACACACAACGGTCCCGTTGCGGCCCTTCGTCACTACGACGCCGGCGGCCTCGAGTTCCTTGTAGGCCCGCGCCACGGTGTGCGGGGCCACGCCCAGTTCGCCGGCCAGGCTCCGCACGGCCGGAAGCCTGGTGCCCGGCGCGAGTGTGCCGTTGTCGGCGCGTTCGATCACGTAGAGCCGCAGCTGTTCGAAGAGCGGGACGGAGCTGGCCGGATTGGTCCGCCAGGATCCGGGAAAACGCTCCCCCACGGCGTCCGCGGGGCTCACTGTTCGGCCTCCTGGACGGCCGGGACCTGTTCGCGGCCGGCGAACTGGGCCTCGTACAAATCCTTGTAGAGCCCCTGCCGGGCCACCAGCTGCGGGTGGGTGCCGTGTTCAACGATTCGTCCGTGGTCCATGACGAGAATTAGATCAGCGTCCCGGACCGTGGACAAACGGTGCGCGATCACGAAGCTCGTGTGACCGGCCCGCAGCTGCTCCATGGCATGCCGGATCTGCACCTCAGTGCGGCTGTCGACGGAGCTCGTCGCCTCGTCCAGCACCATGATGCTGCGCCCGGCGAGCTGCGCCCGTGCGATCGAGACGAGCTGGCGCTGGCCCCGGCTCAGGGAATCGCCGTCGTTGCCGAGCATCGTGGCGTAGCCGGCCGGCAGGGACCGGACAAACTGGTCCACGTGGCTGGCGCGGGCCGCCGCGACGATATCGGCTTCGGCGGCGCCGGGCCGGCCGTATTCGATGTTCTCCCGGATGCTGCCGGTAAACAGCCAGGCATCCTGCAGGACGATTCCGAAGGCGCGCCGCAGCTCGTCCCGCGGGATGGTGGCGATGTCCGTCGAGTCCACCAGGATCCGGCCGGAGTCGAGTTCGTAGAAGCGCATCAGGAGGTTGACCACGGTGGTCTTGCCGGCACCGGTGTGTCCCACGATCGCCACGGTCTGTCCCGGGTCCACCGTGAAGGAGAGGTCCTTCACCACGGGGGTGCCGGGGCTGTAGCTGAAGCTGACGTGCTCGAACGTGACCCGGCCCGCCACTGCGCCGGGATCCAGCAGGTCCCCGGGCGTGCCCGGGGCAGGGGCTTTGCGTCCGTTGGAGGATTTGCGCGGGACATGGAGCTTTCGCGCGGCCGTGAAGCCTTGCAGCTTGCCGGCGCCGTTCGCCAAAACGGCCGGCACGGCGCTGTCCGCAGGGATCTCCGGGGCGTCCAGCAGCTCAAACACCCGCTCCGCCGAGGCCAGGCAGGACTGCACGAGAGTCAGCATGCCGCCGATCTGGCTCACCGGCTGGCTAAAGAGACGGGAGAACTGGACAAAGGCCTGGATGCCGCCGATCGTCAAGAGCCCCGCGGTGACCTGCAGCGCCCCCACAACAGCAATTGCGATGTAGTTGAGGTTGGCGACAAACACCAGCAGCGGCTGCACGATGCCGGACAAATACTGGGC
This sequence comes from Arthrobacter sp. P1_B9, assembly GCF_056406495.1. NCBI lineage: Bacteria > Bacillati > Actinomycetota > Actinomycetes > Micrococcales > Micrococcaceae > Arthrobacter > Arthrobacter sp. P1_B9. The sequence continues at coordinate 52,412 of NZ_JBFUAA010000010.1, read as the reverse complement.
GCGGGTGCTCGATCGGGTGAGCTTCTCGTTGCGCTCCCGGAAGCTCGCCGCCGACTCTTCCTGCCGGCCGAAGGCCTTGACCACTTCATGCCCGGTGAAGAACTCCTCGAGTTGGGCAGTCAGCGCCCCCGTGCTGCTCCACTGCTCCTTGAAATGCGCCTGGGAGTGCCGGGCCACGAGCACGGTGATCATCGTGGACACGGGCACCGAGAGGATCGCGATCAGCGCCAGCAGCGGCGAGAGCCACAGCATCATGGCGAGAGCGGCCGAGAGCATCAGGACGGCCATGATCAGCTGGTTGAGGAGCTGGTTGAGCGCCTGGGAGATATTGTCGACGTCGTTCGTGGCCCGGCTGAGCACGTCGCCGCGGCGCTGCTCCTCGAAATGGCTGGACGGCAGCACATGGAGTTTTTGTTCCACGGAGCCGCGGAGGCCGTAGCTGAGGCGCTGCACCGCGGTGGCGGTCAGGCTGCCCTGGATCCAGCTGAACAGCGACGCCCCGACGTACATGGCCGAAACGGCCAGTAGCCGCTCGGCCAGCTGTTGCTCGTCGAGGGAGCCGCCCAGGAAGCCGTCGACGACGACGTCGGTGGCGTCGCCCAGCACCTTGGGCGCCGCCACGTTGAGTGTCACGAACGCGCAGGTCGCGGCGATGACGCCGGCCATCCGCCACTTCAGCGGCAACAGCAGGCCAAGCAGCCGGGCGGCGGTGTGCCATTTGATGCGCTCCGGCACGCCGGGTCCCGCAACGGTCCCGGCGCGGTGTGCCCGCGCGCGGCTCACGGGGCTTCCTCCAGCACCAGCTGGGACGCGGCAATTTCCTGGTAGCTGGGCGAGGACTCCATGAGTTCGCTGTGCGTGCCCTGCGCGACCACCCGGCCGCCCTCCAGGACGAGGATCAGCCCGGCGTCCACGATTGTTGACACCCGCTCGGCCACGATCAGCACGGTCGCCGAGCGCAGCAGCGGCTCGATCGCCGCCCGGAGCCTGATGTCGGTGCCGTAGTCCAGAGCCGAGAAACTGTCGTCGAAGAGGTAGGCGGGGGCCCGCTTGAGCAGGGCCCGCGCGATGCACAGGCGCTGCCGTTCGCCGCCGGAGAAGTTGGTGCCGCCCTGGCTTACGGGCGTGTCGAGCCCGAGCGGCAGGGCGCGGACAAAGTCGGCGGCCTGGGCAGCTTCAAGCGCCTGCCATATTTCGGGCTCGCTCGCGGCGGGCGCCCCGAACCGGAGGTTCCCCGCGACCGTGTCCGCGAACAGGTAGGACTGCTGCGGGACTATTGCGATCAGGCCGCGCAGGTCGTCCAGGGGCATCGCCCGCACGTTCTCCCCGCCGATGCTGATCTCTCCGGCCGTCGCGTCGAGGAAACGCGGCAGCAGGTTCAGGAGTGTCGTCTTGCCGCTGCCGGTCGCGCCGATGATCGCCGTCGTGGTACCGGCCCTGGCGGTGAAGGAGACGCCGTCCAGCACGGGTGCTTCGGCGCCGGGGTAAGCGAAGGACACGTTCCGGAACTCGACAGCGCCGGAGCGGCCCGGGGCGCCGGCGACGGCGGGCGCACCGGCGGTGCCCGCCGCACTGGCCCCGCCGGCCGGAATGGTGGCAGCGGTGGCCCCGGCGGGAACGGCCGGATCCGCGATGGCCGGTTCCGTGTCCAGCACCTCGCGGATCCGTTCCGCGCAGGCCGCCGCCCGGGGGGCGGTCATGAAGACGTACATCGCCATCATGATGGCAATCAGGATCTGCAGGATGTAGGCGATGAACGCCGTCAGCGCCCCCAGCCGCATTTCGCCGGCGTCGATGCGATGGCCGCCGAACCACACCACGAACACGGAGGAGATGTTGACCACGAACATGATCATCGGCATCATCGCCGCCACCAGGAGGGCGGATTGCAGATTGTTCCGGGTGAGGTCCTTGTTGGCTTCATCGAACCGGCGGACCTCGTGGTCCTGCCGGACAAAGCCGCGGATGACATTCGCGCCGATGATCTGCTCCCGCAGCACCCGGCCGATCCGGTCCAGAAGGCCCTGGCCCTGGCGGTACAGGGGAATCAGGCGGCGGACGATCACCGTCATGATCACCGTCAGGACCGGGATCACCACAACCACAATCCAGGACAGCACCACGTCCTGGTGCACGGCCAGCACGATGCCGCCGATGAAGATCGCCGGTGCGGCAATCAGCATGATGAACACCAGGACGGCGAGGTTTTGGATCTGGGCGACGTCGTTGGTGGCACGGGTCACGAGGCTGGGCGCACCGAAAAGGCCCACCTCCTGGGAGGAGAAGGACTGCACCTTCGCGAAGAGCTCCCCGCGCAGCTGGCCGCCAATCTCCATGGCGACCACGGCGCCCAGATATCCGGCCGCGACGGCCGTGATCACCTGGACGGCAGCGATTCCGGCCATCCAGGCCCCGAGGTGGAGGATCTCCCCGGTGTCCCCGCCGATGATGCCGTCGTCGATGATCGCGGCATTCAGGGTGGGCAGGAGCAGGTTGGCGGTGGCTTGCACGAGCTGCAGCACAACGATGGCCAGCACGGTCCCTTTATGCGCGGACAACAGCCGCGACGTCAGGCCTATAAGCACTGAACCTCCATTACTAGCCCAGGGCCCGGAATGGTGATCAGCCTAACGGCCGCCCCACACCGCCACGTCATTGTAAGCCCCATTCCGGAGTGCTTCGTGTCATGCGGCTGACACGCCGCCTACCCGATCTTCTGCGCCACCGCGAACGTGCGGCGGAACGGGAAGACCGTCCCGTGCCGGCCTGCCGGATATGCGTCGTCCAGCCGTGCCGAATACTCGGCCTCGAACTCCCTGGCCTCGTCGTCGGGGAGGGCCGCGAGGACCGGCCTGAGTCCGGTTCCGCGGACCCACTCCAAAACGGGGTTGGCGCCTGGGAGCAGCTGAAGGTACGTGGTCTCCCAGGCGTCGGCGGCACAACCGGCGTCGAGCATGATCTCCAGATATTCCGCTGCCTCCCCCACCACGTCGTCGTGGCGGAGCACCCCGGCGAGCCGCCCCGCCCAGGCCGGAGAATCGGCCAGCTCCCGCATCAGGGTGTGCGACGGTGCATTGAAGTTCCCCGGCACTTGCAGCGCGAACCAGGCGCCCGGTTTGAGGGCATCGAGCCATAGGGGCAGGAGCTTTCGGTGGCCGGGCACCCACTGCAGGGCCGCGTTGGTGACCACCACGTCCGTGTCCCCGGACGGCAGCCAGTGCTCAATGTCGGCCAGCTCGTAGGAAAGATTGGCCGCCGCGGCTGCGTGGTCCTTGGAAGTGGCCAGCATTTCCGGCGACGAATCCAGACCCACCACCTGCGCGCCCGGCCAGCGGTCCGCGAGCGTCGCGGTCAGGTTGCCGGGACCGCAGCCGAGGTCCACCACGTGCCGCGGGGCTTCGGCGTGAATCCGACCGGTCAGATCAAAAAATGGTCTGTCCCGGTAGTCCCCGAACTGCACATATTTCTCCGGATCCCACTTCATGGCTGCCTCCAGTTCCCGGCACGTTGTCCTAACCGAAGCCTAGTCCCGGCCCGTGGGCCAGCCAAGGAAGCACGCCTGCGCTGCGGGCGGCTCACGGCGCGCGCCCGCACTGCGTGCGGTGCCGCGGCTACCACGCGGGCACTAAGCTGGACAGCAATGAAACTCGTTGATCAGCTCCCCGCCCCGGCCGCCCGTATCCCCGGCAGGACGGGCCTGGACCCGGACGAGCTCTACACCCGGTTTGTCGAGTGGACCGAGACCCGCGGCCTGGCCCTGTACACCGCCCAGGACGAGGCCATCATGGAGCTGGCCACCGGCTCAAACGTCATCCTGGCCACCCCGACCGGGTCCGGGAAATCCCTCGTGGCCATTGCCGCGCACTTCCAGGCCATGGCCCGCGGGCAGCGGAGCTACTACACCGCCCCGATCAAGGCCCTCGTCTCGGAAAAGTTCTTCGCCCTCTGTGAGATCTTCGGCGCCGACAACGTCGGCATGATCACCGGCGACTCCGGCGTGAACCAGGACGCCCCAATCATCTGCTGCACGGCCGAGATCCTGGCCAACATCGCCCTGCGTGAAGGTTCTGCGGCGCAGCTCGGCGCCGTGATCATGGACGAGTTCCACTTCTACTCGGACCCGCAGCGCGGCTGGGCGTGGCAGGTGCCGCTGCTTGAACTGCCCCAGGCGCAGTTCCTGCTGATGTCGGCGACGCTCGGCGATGTCAGCCGGTTCGAGGACGGCCTCAGCGACCTGACCGGCCGCACGACGACGACCGTCAGTTCCGCGGAACGCCCCATCCCGCTGCACTACTACTACGAGCAGACTCCGGTCCACGAGACGCTGGAGGAGCTGCTCGCCACCAAGCAGGTCCCGGTCTACGTGGTCCACTTCAGCCAGGTCGAGGCGATCGACCGGGCCCAAAACCTGATGAGCATCAACGTCTGCACCCGCGAGGAAAAAGACAAGATCGCCGAGCTCATTGCGGGGTTCCGCTTCGCCGCAGGCTTCGGCAAGACCCTTAACCGCCTGGTCCGGCACGGGATCGGCGTTCACCACGCCGGCATGCTGCCGAAGTACCGCCGGCTGGTCGAACAGCTTGCCCAGGCCGGTCTGCTGAAGGTCATCTGTGGCACGGATACGCTCGGGGTGGGCATCAACGTGCCCATCCGCACCGTGCTGCTGACGGCACTGAGCAAATACGACGGCGTCCGCACCCGTCTGCTGAACTCCCGTGAGTTCCACCAGATCGCCGGGCGCGCCGGCCGCGCCGGCTATGACACCGCAGGAACCGTGGTGGTCCAGGCCCCGGAGCACGTGACGGAAAACGTGAAGGCGATGGCCAAGGCCACGGCCAAGTTCGGCGACGACCAGAAGAAGCTGCGACAGGTGGTCAAGAAGAAGCCCCCGGAAGGCTTCGTGTCCTGGGGCGAACCGACGTACAAGCGGCTGGTCGAGTCCGTTCCGGATCCGCTGACGTCGAGTTTCACCGTGACGCATGCGATGCTGATGAACCTGATGGAACGCCCCGGCGACCCGTTCCAGGCCGCCCGCCGCCTCCTCACCGAAAACCACGAGACCCGTCCGGCCCAGCTGCGGCTCATGAAGAAGGCCCTGGGAATCTACCGCGAGCTGCTCGCGGCCGGCGTCGTGGAGCGGATCCCGGCCGGGGAGCAGGGTGCTGACGGCCGCACGGTCCGGCTCACGGTCCATCTGCAGGCAAACTTTGCCCTCAACCAGCCGCTGTCCCCGTTCGCGCTGGCGGCGCTGGAGCTGCTGGACCCGGAGTCGCCGTCGTACGCCCTGGACGTGGTGTCGGTGATCGAGGCGACCCTGGAGAAGCCGCGGCAGATCCTCTCGGCACAGCAGAAGAAGGCGCGCGGCGAGGCGATCGCGGCGATGAAGGCCGACGGCATCGAGTACGACCAGCGGATGGCGATGCTCGAGGAGGTCACCTACCCGCAGCCGCTCGCCGGGATCCTCGGCGAGGCGTTCGACGTCTACCGCAAGGCCGCGCCCTGGGTCGGCGACTTCGAGCTCGCGCCCAAGTCCGTGGTCCGGGACATGTACGAGCGTGCCATGAACTTCGGCGAGTTCGTCCAGTTCTACGGCCTCGCCCGCTCGGAGGGGATCGTGCTGCGCTACCTCGCCGACGGTTTCAAGGCGCTCCGGCAGACGGTCCCGCAGGATGCCCTCCGTGAGGACCTCGAGGACCTCATCGCCTGGCTGGGCGAACTGGTCCGGCAGGTGGACTCCAGCCTGCTGGACGAATGGGAAGAGCTCACATCCGGCGCGGCGCCCACACCGCACGACGCTCCGCCGCCCCCGCCGCCGTCGCTGACCTCCAACATCCGGGCCTTCCGGGTGATGGTGCGCAACGAGATGTTCCGCCGCGTGGAGCTGTTCGCCGATGAGGCCGCCACCGCCCTGGGCGAGCTCGACGCCGGCTCCGGCTGGGACGCCGAGCGCTGGGAAGATGCCCTCGATGACTACTTTGATGAGCACAACGACATCGGCACCGGACCGGACGCCCGCGGTCCCGGGCTGCTGATCATCACCGAGGAACCCGGGGTGTGGAAGGTGCGGCAGATCTTCGATGACCCCGCCCGCAACCACGACTGGGGCATCTCCGCCGACGTGGACCTGGCGGCCTCGGACGAGTCCGGGACCGCCGTCGTCCGCGTCACGGACGTCAACCGGCTCTAGGCGGGACGGCACGGGGGCTGGTCGGCACAGGGGCGGGACGCAGGGCCTGGGCGGCGCCGGGCCGGCGCCGTCGCCCCAGCCTGGGCCTTCGCGCCGCGGGTAAACTCGGACAATGAGTGTAATCCGGCCTGCCACAGCGCATGACGTCCCTGCCATCCTGCAGATGATCCACGACCTCGCCCTCTACGAGAAGGAACCGGACGCCGTCCGGAACACCCCCGAGATGCTCACCGAGGTCCTTTTCGGCGAGCATCCCAAGGTCTTCGCCACCATGGCGGAGAACTCCGCGGGCGAGGTCCGCGGCTTCGCCCTCTGGTTCCTGAACTACTCCACGTGGGAGGGCGTCCACGGGATCTACCTCGAGGACCTCTACGTCCGGCCGGAGGCCCGCGGCGAGGGCCACGGCAAGGCACTGCTGCAGCACCTGGCAGCGACCGCCGTCGACCGGGGCTACGCGCGCGTCGAATGGAGTGTCCTGGACTGGAACGAGCCCTCCATCAACTTCTACAAGAACCTCGGCGCCCTGCCGATGGAGGAATGGTCCACCTTCCGCCTCACCGGAGCGGCGCTGACGGCCTTCGGCAGCCGCCCGGCAGTTGCCGGCGCCGACTCCCCTGCCGGCTCCAGCTCCGGTTCCCGCGAGGCGGCCACCCGTGGCTGATCTCCCAATGACGGGGCTCATGGGAGCCTCCCTGCTGGAGACTGCAACCAGCGCCGGGCGCAAAGTTCCGCACAGCGTCCGGGCACGACACGCCTACCGGGGAATGCGGACCGCGGAACATTACTTCCAGGTCCCCCTGGACCACTTCAGCGAGGCGGGGCGCCGCGGCGAAACCATCTCCGTGTTCGCCCGCGAGTACGTGTCCACCGAACACAGCGAGGCAGAGGCCGCCGGGCTGCCCTGGCTGCTTTTCCTGCAGGGCGGTCCCGGCGGGCGTGGAAACCGGTTCCCGTCGCTGGGCGGCTGGAGCAAGGCCGCCGCGAAGGACTTCCGGATCCTCATGCTGGACCAGCGCGGCACCGGCCTGTCCTCGCCCGTCGACCGCAACACGCTGCCGCTGCGCGGCACCGACGCGGAGCAGGCTGACTACCTGACGCACTTCCGCGCCGACTCGATCGTTGCCGACGCCGAAGCGATCAGGGCAGCCCTGGACTCCGCCCCCTGGACCATCTACGGCCAGAGCTACGGCGGTTTCTGCGCGCTCAGCTACCTTTCCTTCGCCCCCGAGGGGCTGCGCGAGGTCCTCGTGACGGGCGGGCTGGCCCCGCTGGGCGGCTCCGCCGACCGAGTGTACCGGGCCACGTTCCAGCGGGTCGCGGCCCGGAACGCCGAATACTTTGACTGGTATCCCGAGGACCGGGCCGCCGTCACCCGGATCGCCCGGCACCTGCGGGAAACGGAGGAGGTGCTGCCCGACGGCGGCCGGCTCACGGTGGAACGGTTCCAGATGGTGGGCTCGTTCCTGGGCGGCAACACCCGGGTGGACGCACTGCACCACCTGCTCGAGGACGCCTTCGTGGCCACACCGGGCGGCGACCGTCTCTCGGACACCTTCCTGGAGCAGGTCCGGGGCCTCGTGTCCCGGGCCGCGAACCCGTTGTACGCGTTGATGCACGAATCCATTTACGCCCAGGACGGTGCCACCAACTGGGCCGCCTGGCGCGTGCTGGAGGAATTCCCCGAGTTCCGCCCCGACGCCGGCGAACCGCTTCTGACCGGGGAAATGGTGTACCCCTGGTATTTCGAGCAGGACCCGGCCCTGCACCCGCTGCAGGACGTGGCCCGGCTCCTGGCCGAAATGGACGGCTGGGCACCCCTCTACGACCCGGAGCGACTGGCGCTGAACACCGTGCCCGTCGCCGCGGCCGTCTACACCGACGACATCTACGTGGACCGGGAGCTGTCCCTGGAGACGGCGGCCGCGGTCCGGGGCCTGCAGGTCTGGGAAACCGGCGACTTCCACCACGACGGCATCGCGGACGACGGCGAGGCGATCTTCGGGCGCCTGCTGGGGATGGCACGTTCCGCCCGACGGTGACCCGGGCGCGGCCAGGCACGGGCCCGGGCCGATGGCGCCCGGCTTAGCAGGTACTGCTTAAACAGGTACGGCGCCGGACCCGTGAGGGTCCAGCGCCGTACTGCTATGTGCCGCGAGGTGTGTCCTGCACTCTCACCCCGGCGGTTTGGTACTAGTCGACGTCGCTCAGGCTCTTGCGGGAGTCCTCTTCCAGCCGGGCATCCAGCTTCGACTTGGACGCCTTGGAGCTCATGAGGCTGGCGACCACCGCGACGACGATGGTGCCGATGATCACACCGAGCGAGACGTAGGTGGGGATCTCGGGGGCCCATTCGATGTGCTGGCCGCCGTTGATAAAGGGCAGCTCGTTGACGTGCATGGCGTGCAGGACCAGCTTCACACCGATGAACGCCAGGATCACGGACAGGGCGTGCTTGAGGTAGATGAGCCGGTTCATGAGGCCGCCGAGCAGGAAGTACAGCTGGCGCAGCCCCATGAGGGCAAAGATGTTGGCGGTGAAGACGATGAAGGCGCTCTGGGTGAGGCCGAAAATGGCCGGAATGGAGTCGACAGCGAAGAGCAGGTCCGTCATGCCGATGGTCACGAAGACGATCAGCATCGGGGTGAACACCTTCTTGCCGTCAACGACGGTGCGGAGCTTGCCGCCGTCGAACTTCTCGGACATCGGCAGGACCCGGCGGATCCGGGCGATCAGCGGGTTTTCCTTGTCTTCCTCGTCCTCGCCCTCGTCCTGGGCCTGCTTCCAGGCGGTCCAGAGCAGGAAGGCGCCGAAGATGTAGAAGACCCAGCTGAACTGCTCGATCACGATCGCGCCGAGCATGATGAAGATGCCGCGGAGGATCAGGGCGATGATGATGCCCACCATGAGCACTTCCTGCTGATACTTTCTCGGTACCGAGAAGCGCGCCATGATGATGATGAAGACGAACAGGTTGTCGATGCTCAGGCTGTATTCGGTCACCCAGCCGGCGATGAACTGGCCGCCGAATTCCGGGCCGGTGAAGGCGAACATGGCGCCGGCGAAGACCAGGGCCAGGGCCACGTAGAACGCGACCCACAGTCCGGCTTCTTTCATGGAGGGCTCATGCGGGCGTTTGAGGACCATCAGCAGGTCGATGGCCAGAATGACGCCGAGGACGACAAACGAGCCGATCTCGAACCACAGGGGAAGCTCGGGCACGGGGGAAATACCTTTCGTAGGGTACAGCTCAGCGGTGTAAGTCTCTCCGACCGCCGGCGCATGACGCTGCCTGGCTGCCCGCTACGCCCGGCGCGGCATCGTAGCCGTGCGTGTTGACGATCGTAGCGTTTGGGATACTCCCCTACGTTTGACCGAGTTTACCCTAGGCGTGCCCCGCGGATTGCATTTGCCGCAGTTCCTTCTTCAAATCCCCCACCTCGTCGCGCAGCCGGGCGGCCAGTTCGAACTGCAGCTCCCCGGCTGCGGCGTGCATCTGTTCGGTCAGCTGTTCGATCAGCCCGACGAGGTCCTCGGCCGGCGCGGCGGCGAGCCCGTCCGCACGGATGAGCGAGGTGCCCTTGCCCTTGCCGCGGTTCTTCCCGGCCGCGGCCAGCAGCTCGCGGGTGTCCGCGTCTTCCTTGGCCAGCTGGTCGGTGATGTCCGCGATCTTCTTCCGGAGCGGCTGGGGATCGATCCCGTTCTCCGTGTTGTAGGCCACCTGGATGGCGCGGCGGCGGTTGGTCTCGTCGATGGCATGGGCCATCGAATCGGTGATGCGGTCCGCGTACATGTGCACCTGGCCGGAGACGTTTCGGGCGGCACGCCCGATGGTCTGGATCAGGGACGTCGAGGAGCGCAGGAAGCCTTCCTTGTCCGCGTCCAGGATGCTGACCAGCGACACCTCCGGGAGGTCCAGGCCTTCACGGAGCAGGTTGATGCCGACGAGGACGTCGAAGACACCCATCCGCAGTTCGCGCAGGAGTTCCACCCGGCGGAGGGTGTCGACGTCGGAGTGCAGGTATTCCACCTTCACGCCATGGCCCAGCAGGTAGTCCGTCAGGTCCTCGGCCATCCGCTTGGTCAGGGTGGTGACCAGGACCCGCTCGTTCTTCGCGGTGCGGGTCCGGATTTCGGCCAGCAGGTCATCGATCTGCCCCTTCGTGGGCTTGACGACGACCTCGGGGTCGATCAGGCCGGTGGGGCGGATGATCTGCTGGACGAAGCCGTCGGACTTGCCGAGCTCGTACTTGCCCGGCGTCGCGGACAGGTAGACGGTCTGGCCCACGCGGTCCTGGAACTCGTCCCATTTGAGCGGGCGGTTGTCCATCGCCGAGGGCAGCCGGAAGCCGTGGTCCACGAGGTTCCGTTTGCGGGACATGTCGCCCTCGTACATGGCGCCGATCTGCGGCACGGTGACGTGGGATTCATCGATCACCAGGAGGAAGTCGTCCGGGAAGTAGTCGATCAGGCAGTGCGGCGCGGTTCCGCGGGCCCGGCCGTCGATGTGCGAGGAATAGTTCTCGATGCCGTTGCAGAAGCCCATCTGCTGCATCATTTCCAGGTCATAGGTGGTGCGCATCCGGAGCCGTTGGGCCTCGACCAGCTTGTTCTGGCTTTCCAGCACGGCTAGGCGCTCGGCCAGTTCGTCTTCGATCCGCTTGATCGCCCGGCCCATCCGTTCCGGACCGGCGACGTAGTGCGAGGCGGGGAAGACGTACATTTCGTTCTCGTCCCGGAGCACTTCGCCGGTCAGCGGGTGCAGGGTCTGGATATTCTCGATCTCGTCACCGAAAAACTCGATCCGGATCGCCAGTTCCTCGTACATCGGGATGATTTCCACGGTGTCGCCGCGGACCCGGAACGTGCCGCGGTGGAAGTCCATGTCGTTGCGGGTGTACTGCATGGAGACGAACTTTCGGAGCAGGTCGTCACGGTTCATCTCCGCCCCCTTGCGGAGGGTCACCATCCCGGCGATGTATTCTTCCGGGGTGCCGAGGCCGTAGATGCAGGAGACGGTGGCAACCACGATCACGTCGCGGCGGGTCAGCAGCGCGTTGGTCGCGGAGTGGCGGAGCCGTTCGACTTCCTCGTTGACGGAGGAGTCCTTCTCGATGAAGGTGTCCGTCTGGGCGACGTAGGCCTCCGGCTGGTAGTAGTCGTAGTAGGACACGAAGTATTCCACGGCGTTGTTCGGCAGCAGTTCGCGGAATTCGTTGGCCAGCTGCGCGGCGAGGGTTTTGTTCTGCACCATCACCAGGGTGGGCCGCTGGACCTGCTCGATCAGCCAGGCCGTGGTCGCGCTCTTACCGGTACCGGTGGCGCCAAGCAGCACGACGTCTTTTTCGCCGTTCTGGATGCGCTCAGTCAGCTCTGCGATGGCGGCCGGCTGGTCACCCGCCGGCTGGAACTCACTGATGACCTCGAAGGGCGCCACGACGCGGTTGATTTCCTGGGCAAGACTCATGTACCTAATCTACCGCCGGGCTGTGACAGGATGCCCTGATTCAGCTTTGGGCAGTACCGGGGCCGGCGGCAGGTGCCGTTGCGGTGGCGCCGCCGCCGGTGCCGGCACCGGCGTCGTCTGCTCCGGCGTCGTCCGCGTACGACGGCGGTTGCCATCCCGTGCGCTTCACCCACGCTTCCATCCGGGGCCAGGCATACCCGGTGAACCAGCCCTCCTTGTCGGCCGCGTAGCCGGCGGTGGACTTGTCGACGCCGTGCAGCCCGGCGACCCGTTGCTTTTCGGCCACATAGTCCGTCCGGGCTTCGGGATCGGCGCGCAGCCAGTCGCGGAAGCACAGCGCGTACCGCCAGCCCGGCGAGCCGGCCGCGCGGAGGTGGAGATTCACCGGCCGGCCGGGGTCGGCGTTGCCGTGCAGCCGCTTGCCCCAGTCGGCAGGGTCCGGGTGCGAGGGTTTCGGGTTGTCGGCGATGATGCCGGGCCAGCGCGGGAATCCTGCGTTGGCCAACAGCGGCGCGATCCGGTCCGCGGTGTCGAGGTCCCGGACGCTGAGCTGGAGGTCGATCACATCTTTGGCGTCGAGGCCAGGGACGGCCGTGGACCCGAGGTGGTCGACGGCCAGGACATCCTGCGGGACCGCTGCCCGCAGCCTGGCGATCAGCCGCGCGGCCTGCGCTGCCCAGGCCGGATCGGCCGGGGCGAGGACCGGCCCCGCCGTCCGCGGGGCGATCTTTTGCTCCTTGAGGTTCAGTGCGAACGGCCTAAGCCGCTCCTCCCACAGCGCGTCGACCGCGTGCCGGAGGTCCTCCGGGGTGCCCGAGTTGTCCAGCACGACGTCCGCGGCGGCCAGCCGGTCCTCGCGGCCCGCCTGGGCTGCCATCCGGGCGCGCGCCTCGTCGGCGGTCATGTTGCGGTGTTCGGCCATGCGGCGGACCCGGACGTCGTCGGGGGCATCCACCACGACCACCAGATGGAAGTTCTTCCCTTGCCCGGTTTCGACCAGGAGCGGGATGTCCTGGACCACGACGGCGCCGGCCGGGGCGGCGGCGACCATCGCCGCGGCGCGCTCCCGCACCAGGGGGTGGACGATGCCGTTCAGCGCGGCCAGGCGCTCCGGATCACCGAAGACCAGGGCACCGAGCCGGGCCCGGTCCAGCCGGCCTTCCGGGGTCAGGACGGCGGCACCGAAGGCTTCCACCACACTGGCCAGCCCGGGCGTACCAGGTTCCACGACCTCCCGGGCCAGCGCGTCGGCGTCGACAAGCACTGCTCCAAGGTCGCGCAGGCGCGCGGCAACCATGGACTTCCCCGAGGCGATTCCGCCGGTCAACCCGATCTTCAACACCTCACCAGACTAAACTGAACCGGTGGCAGATGCGGCGGAATCCCCCGAGAGCAGGACGGCCGTCTACACCACCCTCGCAGCGGGGCCCGGGTTTCGGCACGAAATCGAGGTCAAGCGGTCCCGTTTCATCACCGTGCTGGCCCGCACGGCGGACGAGGACGCCGCCCGGGCCGTCCTCGGCGGGTTGCGCCGGGAATTCCATGACGCCCGGCATCACTGCTTCGCCTTCGTGCTCGGCCCCGACCGGGACATCCAGCGTTCCAACGACGACGGCGAGCCGTCCGGCACCGCGGGCATCCCCATGCTCGAGGCGCTGCTGAAGCGGGAGACCGCACCCGGCGTCGCCGATCTCAGCGACGTCGCCGTCGTCGTCGTGCGCTATTTCGGCGGCATTCTCCTGGGTGCCGGCGGCCTGGTGCGGGCCTATTCCGAATCGGTGTCCGGAGCGCTGGAGCTGGCTCCCCTCGTGCGGCGCCGCCGGCTGCGCATTTGCTCGGTACCCGTCCAGCACGCCGTCGCCGGCCGGCTCGAGAACGATCTGCGCGCCGCGGGGTATGTCATGGCCGAAACCCGTTACGAGGCGCAGACTACTGTCCTGAGGCTCGCGCTGCCGGATGATCCGGAAGAACTGGCCCGGGCCGCGGACCGCGTGGCCGCCATGTCGGCCGGCAGCGCGTCGCTGCTGCCCGGAGAAACGGAGTGGATCGATGTGCCCATCAGCTGAGCCCGTGCCCGCGGTCGCGCTGCTTGACGTCAGCGAGGACGTTCTCGAACAGCTCCTGGAACTTGCGCTCCGGGACGCCGACGCCGACGAGGTCACCCCGCCGCTGGGCACGACCGCCGGCTGGAACACCGACCGGATCAGCTGGTTCCGCGAATTCCACCGCGCCGCCGCAGCCGGCCTGGACGGTCCCGCGGGGCAGAAGACGTGGGCCATCAGCTGCGACGGGCAGATGGCAGGGTCCGTGCGGCTCAGGCGGATGGACACGGAGCCGGCAGCAGCGGATGAGGGCTGGGCCGGTGGTGGCGGCTGGGCTGTTGGTGCCGCCGGGGCTGGGCCAGGTGGTGACGCCGGGGCTGTTGGTGCCGCCGGGGCCGTTGCAGGGGGTGGCGGCTGGGCGCTGGAGACCGGAATCTGGCTCGCCCGGAGCTTCCGCGGCCAGGGTGTGGGCCGCGAGGCGCTGCGCCTCGTAAGGGCTCGCGCCGCGTCGACCGGGGCAGCCGTCCTGGTAGCCGAGACGACGGCCGGCAATGTGGGAGCCCTCGCGTTGCTGAAGTACGCGGGCGCCGAACTGGTGACCGGTGCCGCCTCGCAGACGCACACGGTGCCGGTCATAGCGAAGATCCCGCTGCGCTGAAGGCATGGCACCCTGGGCCGGGCCCGGGCTCCCTTCCGTCATTGGACATGCCCCCGTCGTCAGCGCCTGGCTGCCGTCAAGGAGCCTACATTCCATGGCGCGGCCCCTTGCTTGTCCTGACGAGCAGGAAACGCGTGCAACGGCAGCCCGGTGCCTAGTGCCAGGAATGCGCATGTCCGGCACCAAGGCACGATGCGGGCGCCCGGCGCTGGACATGTCCCGCGCCCGGGGCCAGGACTGGGCACAATCCACAAATGTCCACGGCCCGGCTCGAAAAATGGGCATGTCCCCGGAGGGAGGGCCTCAAAAATGGGCATGTCCGGTGGTCCGGGCAACCGCAGGGCATGTCCGGCACCACGGCATGGCGCGGACCTTCCCGCACTGGACATGTCCCGCGCACGGGGCCAGGACCGGACACAATCCACAAATGTCCAAGGGCCGGCTCGAAAAATGGGCATGTCCCCGGAGGGAGGGCTTCAAAAATGGGCATGTCCCCCGGGGCACACAAAAAGGTGGCCGCCCCCGAGGGGACGGCCACCTTCAAGCTACAAACTGCCTGGCCTCAGGGAGCTGACTCCTTGAGGATCACGGGCAATTAGTTGCCGGTCAGCTTCTCGCGCAGAGCGGCAAGAGCCTCGTCCGAAGCAAGCGTGCCTGCACCGGTCTCGGCTGCAGCCGGCTCGGAGGAGTAGCTGGTGGTGCCGGAATCGCTCTCACCGGACGTTGCAGCTGCAGCGTCGTCGGCAGCGTGCTGGGCAACCTGCTTCTTGTGTGCTTCCCAGCGGGTCTGGGCGTCAGCGTACTGCTGCTCCCAGGCTGCGCGCTGGTTCTCGTAGCCTTCAAGCCACTCGTTGGACTCCGGGTCGAAGCCCTCCGGGTACTTGTAGTTGCCCTCTTCGTCGTACTCTGCGGCCATGCCGTAGAGAGCCGGATCGAATTCGGTGCTGTCGGCGTCGACGCCCTCGTTGGCCTGCTTGAGGGAGAGCGAGATGCGGCGGCGCTCGAGGTCGATGTCGATGACCTTGACGAACAGCTCGTCACCAACGGAGACAACCTGCTCGGCCAGCTCAACGTGGCGCACGGCGAGCTCGGAGATGTGGACCAGGCCTTCGATGCCGTCTTCAACGCGAACGAACGCGCCGAACGGAACGAGCTTGGTGACCTTACCCGGAACAACCTGGCCGAGGGCGTGGGTGCGGGCGAAGGTCTGCCACGGATCTTCCTGCGTAGCCTTGAGCGACAGGGAGACGCGCTCGCGGTCCAGGTCGACCTCGAGAACCTCGACGGTGACTTCCTGGCCAACTTCGACAACCTCGGACGGGTGGTCGATGTGCTTCCAGGACAGCTCGGAAACGTGAACCAGGCCGTCTACGCCGCCCAGGTCCACGAAGGCACCGAAGTTGACGATGGAGGAAACGACGCCGGGACGGACCTGGCCCTTTTCCAGCTTGTTGAGGAACGTGGAGCGGACCTCGGACTGGGTCTGCTCGAGCCATGCACGGCGGGACAGCACAACGTTGTTGCGGTTCTTGTCCAGCTCGATGATCTTGGCTTCGATCTGCTGACCGATGTACGGAGCGAGGTCGCGCACACGGCGCATCTCGACGAGGGATGCGGGCAGGAAGCCGCGCAGACCGATGTCGAGGATAAGACCACCCTTGACAACCTCGATGACGGTACCGGTGACAACACCGTCTTCTTCCTTGACCTTCTCGATGTCGCCCCAGGCACGCTCGTACTGAGCACGCTTCTTGGAGAGGATCAGGCGGCCTTCTTTGTCTTCCTTGGTGAGCACCAGGGCTTCGACCTGATCGCCAACGGAGACGACGTCTCCGGGGTCAACGTCGTGCTTGATGGAAAGCTCGCGGGAGGGAATGACACCTTCGGTCTTGTAACCGATGTCGAGCAGGACTTCGTCGCGGTCGACCTTGACGACGGTACCTTCGACGAGGTCTCCGTCGTTGAAGTACTTGATGGTGGCGTCGACAGCTGCGAGGAAGTCCTCAGCGGTACCGATGTCGTTAATGGCGACTACGGGGGTACCGGGCTTCTCGGTGGAGGTGATGGTCATGTAGTAGGGGCTCCGTTGTGGATAGTGAGTCGGTCAGGCAAACCGCTTCGCCGGCATTATGGAATGCAGGCCAAGAGCACGGCGTCACAGCAAGCGTTCCGCCGGGTCATCCTGATTTTGTGGATTGTAGATGCGCGCACGTAGTACGCGCCTGTTTAGTCTAGTCGTTTACGCGAACGCCGGTCAAAGCGCACGGGGCCGTCCGTGTCGCCTTAGGCGCCGAAATCGGACCGGAGGCCTAGAAGTGCGTGAGGCAGTGCGGTGAACGTTCGACGGCGAACATGAGGCGCGCCGTCAGCGCCCCCCCGGCGGTGTGCTCGGTGATCCGGCCGGCAGCTTTCAGCGTCACGGGACAAACGGCGCCCAGATAGATGGAGCCGAGGTCCGCAACATCAAGGGACAGGTCCGGCTCAGCCTCCGGAGCCGGCCGCACCGTGGCCTCTCCCCCGCTGACCGTGAGCGCGAAGGTGCCGGCCGCGAAGCCGAGACTGTCCCTGACCGCGAGAACGACCGTCCCGTCGGCCGAGTAGCGCCGGGCCCCCAGCACCCGGGCCGGGTCCAGGACGCGCAGCCACAGCATGTCGCGGTGGTCCGATGCCTCGACGCATCGCGGGTCCTCAAGCGCCCAGGTCAGGGGATCGTCCACCGGTGCATCCTGCCAGCTGATCCGGTCCACGAGGTCGATGCTGCCCAGGAACTGCCAGAGTTCCAGGTACGCGGCGTCATTCGCGGCCACGAGGTCCACGATCTCCATGGTGTACGGCTTGGCGTCCCACCCGGCGAATTTATAGGACACGTAGCCGTCCACGGTTCCGGCGGCGTCGTAGTGCAGGGCGCAGCGGATTGCCTCGTCCTCGCTGCCGTCCCGGCCGAGTATGCCCGAAGACCGCAGCCGGTACGCTTCCTGCCGCGAGATCGATCCGGGCATGGACGCGTGGACCCGACCAAAAACCTCGGGGGCCAGTTCCAGCAGGACCTTGCGGTCCGCAATCTCCACGGTGCCGGCGGGCGCATGGCGCAGCCGGAAGCGCGGCCCGGTGTCGACCTTGATGCTGCGCTCGAAGGTGGCCACACCGTAACCGAACCGCCCGTAGATCGAGGCCTCCGAGGCGGTCAGTGCCGCCAGCGCGACGCCGTCCGCCTTCGCCGCGGCAAGGTCCTCGGTCATCATCCGCCGCAGCAGTCCCTGCCGGCGGTGGGTCCCGCGCACCGTGACGGCCGTGACCAGCTGGGCTTCGAGCTGACGGCCGTAGCCGATGTTCAGGTCCTTGCGCAGGGTGGCGAAGGTCGCCACCGGGACGTCGGCAGCCAGCGAGTGGGCCGCAACGCCGTCGGCCTGGTAAACGCCGGTCATTTCACGGTTGTCCACGAGATACATGGCCATGATCTTGTCCGCGAAGTCGTCTTTGCGCGGCTCGTCGTAGAAGCCGATCCCGACCCCGCGCAGCCACGCCGTGCCTTGCGCGTAATCCGCCTCGTCCTTCGCGACCGCGCGGAACCGCCTGAGCTCGTACTTATCTGCCACGTACTTCTCCCCCTGAGAATCCCGGGTCCCGGCATAGCCGGAACGAATACTGCCCGACCGAAACCTTGCCGGTTCCGGTCCAGCTTTAGTGCCCCGCCTCGTACCAGCTGGAGCCAATGCCGATCTGGACGTCCAGCGGAACGCTGAGGTCCGCGGCCGAGCCCATTTGCTCGGTCACCAGCTTCTCCACGGCCTCGCGCTCACCCGCGGCGACTTCGAGGACAAGTTCATCATGGACCTGCAGGAGCATGCGCGATTTCAGGCCCCGTGCCGCCAGTTCCGCGTGCACACCCAGCATGGCGCGCTTGATGATGTCAGCCGCCGATCCCTGGATGGGCGAGTTCAGCGCGATGCGCTCCGCATTCTCACGCAGCTGGCGGTCGGTGCTGGTCAGGTCCGGGAGGTAGCGCCGGCGCCCCTCGATGGTGGCGGTGTAGCCGTCGATCCGGGCCTGGTCCACCACGCCGCGAAGGTAGTCGCGGACGGCGCCGAACCGGTCGAAGTAGTCCTTCATGAGGGTCCGCGCCTCGTCGACGGAGATCTCCAGCTGCTTGGACAGACCGAACGAGGTCAGCCCGTACGCGAGGCCATAGGACATCGCCTTGACCTTGGACCGCATGGCGCTGGTCACCTGGTCGGTGGGCACATGGAAAATGTTAGAGCCCACGAACCGGTGGAGGTCTTCGCCGTCCTTGTAGGCCTGGATCAGGCCGGCGTCGCCCGAGAGGTGCGCCATGATGCGCATTTCGATCTGCGAGTAGTCCGCGGAGAGCAGGCACTCGTAGCCCTCGCTGACCACAAAGATGCCGCGGACGCGCCGGCCTTCCTCGCTGCGGATGGGGATGTTCTGCAGGTTGGGGTTGTTGGAGGAGATCCGGCCCGTGGCTGCGACGTTCTGCGCGTACGTGGTGTGGATCCGGCCGTCTTCCGTGACGGACTTCTTCAGCGACTCCAGCATCTGGCGCAGCTTCGACGACTCCCGGTGCGCCATGAGCTGGACCAGGAATTCGTGCCCGGTCTTTTCCAGCAGGTTTTTGAGTGACGCGGCGTCGGTGGTGTAGCCGGACTTGATTTTCTTGGTCTTCGGCAACTGCAGTTCGTCGAACAGCACGGTCTGGAGCTGCTTCGGCGAACCGAGGTTGACCTCGTGGCCGATCGCGGCGAACGCCAGCTCCTGGGCGTTGTCGATCACCTTGGCGAGATCCGACAGCTGCTCGTCCATGCGGGGCATGTCGATGGCGATTCCCGCGAGTTCCATATCGGCGAGGACGCGGCTGACGGGCAGTTCCAGCGTGGTGAGCAGGTCCTGCGCTTTGCGTTCCGTCAGTTCTGATTCGAAGAAGCGGCTCAGGGCCTGCACGACGGCGGCGACGTGGACCAGCGCGCCCGCAGCGGCGGCGTCGTCGCCGTCGAACGCCAGCTCAAGCTGGCCTTCCTTGGCGGCCTCCGTGGAAACCGCGATGTTGAGGTGATGCTGTGCCAGCTCCGCAAGCTCGTAGCTGCGGCGGTCCGGCTGGATGAGGTAGCCGGAGATCGAGGTGTCATCCACCACGCCTTCCAGTTCCAGGCCGCGCGCGGTCAGGGCCTTCAGGGCAGCCTTGAACCCGTGCATGACCTTCGGTGCGTGGGCGTCGCGGAGCCATGCGGCCAGAACGTTTTCGGCGGCGGCGTCCTGGCTGGCCAGGTCGATATAGACGGCAGCGTCGTCGCGGACGATCGCCACCGCTGCGGCGTCCTCGCCGATCCGGCCGGGCACAACGTCGACCGCCACAGCGGAGCGCTTGCCGGCACCGGCCTCGAGGAACGCGCCAAGTTCGGCTGCGTCCGCCGGGATCACGAAGTCCGGGATGTCGAGGCTTTCCCGCTCGGCTTCGGTGACTTCACTGCCGTAGAGGGCGAAGAGCCGGGTCCGGATGGTCTTGAATTCCAGGGCGTCGAACAGCTCCTCGAGGGCTGCCTGGTCCGGCCGCGGGTCCGCGAGCTCGTCCAGCGTCACTGGCAGATCCAGGTCGGTGTGCAGCCTGTTGAGGCGCCGGTTGCGCTTGACGTCGTCAACGTATTCGCGCAGGGAGTCCCCCACCTTCCCGCCGATCGCGTCGAGGTTCTCCAGGACCCCCTCCAGTCCGCCGTAAAGGTTGATCCATTTCGCTGCCGTCTTGGGGCCGACGCCGGGAACACCGGGGAGGTTGTCCGCGGATTCCCCCACCAGGGCGGCGAGGTCCGAGTACTGGGCCGGGCTGACGAAGTACTTCTCCTGGATGGCGTCCGCGTCCATGCGGGGAATATCGCTGACACCCTTCTTGGGGTACAGGACGAAAACGTTGTCGGTGATGAGCTGGAAGGCGTCGCGGTCGCCTGAGACCAGCAGCACTTCGTAACCGGCCTTTTCCCCCATTGCGGCGAGGGTGGCCAGGATGTCGTCAGCTTCCCAACCGGGCATTTTGATGGTCTTGATGCCCCAGGCGCCCATGACCTTGTCGATGAGGTCGATCTGGCCGCTCATTTCGCGCGGGGTCTCGTTGCGTCCGCCCTTGTACTCGCTGTACTCGGCCTTGCGGTGCGTCGTGTCATCGGAGACGTCGAAGGCGACCGCCACGTGGGTGGGCTTTTGCTCCTTGATCAGGTTGATCAGCATGGACGTGAAGCCGTGGACGGCGTTCGTGTGCTGGCCCGTGGCGGTGGAGAACTTGTCCGCGGGCAGGGCGAAGAACGCCCGGAACGCCATGGAGTGCCCATCGAGGACGAGTAGCCGCGGCTGGTCCGTGATGGGAATCACGGGGGCCTCAGTGGCGGAAACCGACGCCGCGGCCCGGCTGGATTTTCCGGCACGCTTGGCCGCAACCCCTGAATCCGGCTCAGCTGCCAGGAGTTGGTCTGCGGCAGTGTCCGCGGAAAGGGAGGCTGCATTCTCGAGGGCAAGGGCCGGTTTGGTAGTTTCACTCACAGGTGCCAGCCTAGTTCCCATGATGGACAATTTCACGCCCGGCCCGTACGCGGCCGAGCTCGCTGCGGCCGGTGTACCCGAGGACATGCACGATTGGCTGGGCCAGTACGGCGTCGGAGCCCTTGTGGTGAAGATGGGGATCCGCTTCCTCGAGATGAGCCCGGAGCGCACTGTGGCCACCATGCCGGTGGCGGGGAACACCCAGGTGGCAGGCATCCTGCACGGCGGGGCCCACGTGGTCCTGGCCGAAACCCTGGGTTCGTTCGCGGCCGGCATGCATGCCGGACCGGACCGGCAGGCGCTCGGGATCGAGGTCGGGGCGACGCACCACCGGGCGATCTCCGAGGGCACCGTCACCGGCACCTGCACGGCCATTCACCTCGGCCGGACGCTCGCCACCCACGAAATCGTGATGACCGACGAGCTCGGCCGGCGGCTCTCCACCGCCCGGATCACGAACCTGATCCGCGATATCGCGCGCTAGGTCCGCGATAACGCGGAGGGCGACCGGCCCGGCGGCGCCGGATCCGGCTAGGGCCGGGCCGGGAAGCGGTAGCGCAGCTCCACGATGCCCCGGCCCAAGGTGCGGGAAGATGTCAACTCGAGCGGCGGCGTCGGGCCCGCCATAGGCAGCAACTGTTTGCCGCCGCCCAGGACCACGGGAATGACCGAGACAATCAGTTCGTCCAGCAGCCCGGCGTCAGCGAACTGCGCTGCGAGCACGCCTCCACCCACAACCCAGACGTTTCGGCCGCCGGCCGCTTCTTTGAGGTCGTCCACGAACTCGCCTACCGCCCCGCGCACGAACGTCACATCCGCGCCCTTCGGGGCGGCGTGCTCGTGACGGGTGAAGACCCAGGAGGGTGTGCCCGGATACGGCCAGGTGTCCGGTTCGTGCTCCCGAAGCCACGCGTACGTCTCGCCGCCCATGACGATGCAGCCGACGTCGGCCATGAACGCGTCATAGCTGTCCTGTCCGCCCTCAAAGCCGTCGAACTGCAGCAGCCAGGCGAGATTGTCGTCGGCAGTGGCGATGAACCCGTCGAGTGAGGACGCCACGAAGTATTGGAAGCTCACCATGGCCCCAGCCTAGCCACTGCGGTGGCCGGTGTCCCATCCCCCGAACGCAACGGCTGCACGGCCGCGGGGACGTCTTATTTGTGGAAGTAAGGAATGATCAGGTAGAGCCCGAAGAGAATGGCGGCGCCGCACAAAGCGAAGCACGTGTAAGCGAGCGGTCGGGTCCAGGCCGCCGGGGAGGTCCGGGTGTCCCCCGCGATGGCCGTGAGCCGGACGCCGAGGGAGTAGAGAACTACCACGGTTACAGCGGACACAAGCGTGGCACTCGCCACGCTGAACAGTTCCAGCCATTTCATCGCTGGGCACCGCCGTTCTTGATCGACTTGGTGGCGGACTTTTTCTTGCGGAACTGCACGGCCTGGCCGACTTCCTCGATCTCGACGGCGTTGTTGCTGCCCACAGGCGACTTCCGTGAGCGCACAAACATGTAGGCCACTGCGGCGGTGCCGGCTGTTGCCGCGATGATCACGCCTACGACCCCGGTCTGCACGAGCAGAGCCGTCAGCGCGCCCATGATTCCGGCGGCCGGCAGCGTGAACAGCCAGCCGATGGCAATCCGGCCGGCGGTTCCCCACCGCACCGTAGTGCCGCGGCGTCCCATGCCGGAGCCCACGACCGAGCCGGAGGCCACCTGCGTGGTGGACAGGGCGAAGCCCAGGTGCGAGGACGCCAGAATGGCTGTGGCGGTGCTGGTCTCGGCGGCAAAGCCCTGGGCGGGCTTCACTTCGGTGAGCCCCGAGCCCATGGTGCGGATGATCCGCCACCCGCCGGAATACGTGCCGATCGCGATGGCGAAGGCACAGGCGGTGATAACCCACCACTCCGGACCGGAGCCGGCAGGCTGCAGGCCGGCGGAGATCAGGACCAGGGTGATGATGCCCATCGTCTTCTGGGCGTCGTTGGTGCCGTGGGCCAACGCCACGAGGCTCGACGTGAAGACTTGACCGGTCCGGAATCCGCCGCGCTTCTGCGTGAGCTTGTCCCCGGTTTCGGGGTCATGGCGGGCGGTCAGGCCGTACGCCAGCCGCGTGCACAAGTAGGCTACGCCGCCCGCGATGATCGGGGCGAACACCGCGGGAAGAATGATCTTTTGGAGAATTGACTCGAAGTTGATCGCGTGGATGCCGATACCGGCAATCGCGGCCCCGATCAGGCCGCCGAAGAGGGCGTGGGAGGAACTGGACGGCAGGCCCTTGAGCCAGGTGATCATGTTCCAGAGGATGGCGCCCATCAGCCCGGCGAAGATGATGTCCGGGGTGATCTGGACCCCGTCCGAGCCTTCCTTGATGATGCCGCCCGAGACGGTCTTGGCGACTTCCGTGGAGAGGAACGCTCCCACGAGGTTCAGCACCGCCGCGAGGGCAACTGCTGTTTTCGGTTTGATGGCGCCGGTCGCGATGGGGGTAGCCATGGCGTTCGCGGTGTCATGAAATCCGTTGGTGAAGTCGAAGAACAGCGCCAGCGATATCACTAGCGCCACCATTACGGTGATTTCCACCTGTTGCCCAATCTGAAGTGTTCACGGTCGGCAGTTCCACATCCCCGTTGCTGCATGGCCACGACGTCCATTCGATGCCTGATCAGATGAATTCGGTGGCGCTAACGCGATTTGAAACCTTATCGATGGTACGTGGGAAAGACGGCTGGGCAAAACATGCCAGAAGTCCCTAAATTCAGTCCTCCTGTGCGGCACGGGCCTTCACGGTGGCGGTGCGGTGCCGGTCACAGCGGGCACCGCCCGGCTCCGCCGGCTGCGGCCCAGCTCAGACGGCCCGGCGGACGTCCGGCGCCGGGCCCGCGCCGAGCATCGAAGCGATCCTGTCCTCCAGTGCCGCTAGCGTCGCCTCGGGCAGCACGATGAGCCCGTCGAGTTCCCGGCGGGCGCGGCGGTAGGCCGTCTGCCGCTCGGCGGGAGTTGCGGCCGCGTCCGACGCTATCCGCAGAAGTTTCCGGGCTGTCTCGAGCCGCTGGCGTTCGGGACCGGTGAACTTGCTGTCCCTGATCCGTTTGGCTTCCCGTTCGGCGACGTCGAATGCGAGCTCAAAGCTGGTCACGGCCGCACGGTACTCCGCAAGCCGCGCGGCGGTCCTGACTTCCGCCGGGGCGGCGGGGCGCAGCCCGTCGGCCTCGCGTTTGGCCCGGAGGAAGGCCACGGTGAGGGGCTCCCGGACATCCGTCATGACCGGGTAGTCGATCAGCTTTCCCACGTCGAGTTCGTAATCCAGCCAGCGTTGGTTGACGGTGTCGTGCGCCTTCATGAGGGCCAGCACGTCGGCCTGGCTGGCCTGCTCTGCCTGCGCCGCCTGGTTCTTGAGCGTATAAAGCTCCACGCGGCGGCGGTGCCGGCGTTCGGCGGCTTTGGACCAGGACCGCGCCCACCCCCCGGCCAGTCCGCTCAGGGGAAAGACGAGCCACCAAAAGTGGGTGATGAAATTGAAGAAGGGGTCCACGGCATCATCCTCCCATCCGTTGGCGGCGCCGGAAAGCCCCCGCCAAAAGGGGGCTCTCCGGCCCGTTCCGGGACCTTGCCGGCACGGGTTGCTTGCCGGGCGGTCAGTCGCCGTGCTTGACCTTATGCACCTTCGTCACGATGGTGGGGCACGGCACGTTCAGGAGTACAGCGTGCGCGGTGGAGCCGAGCACGGTCCGGGAGAACCCGCCACGTCCGCGACTTCCAATCACCAACTCCCTGGCGTCGGCGGCGATATCCACGAGGGCCTTCGCCGGTTCGGTGTTCGTCTCAAGGCGCTGATGGACCACCAGGTCGGGGTATTTGTCGCCGAGCCCGGCGACCGACTCGGCGAGAACAATCCGGTCCTCTTCGACGATGCTCTCGGCGAGACCACTGGTCGGCAGCTGCTTCTCGACCCACCGGGCAGGGCTCTTGAACGCGAGGACCACGGTGAGCTCGTCTCCACCCCGGTCAGCTTCGGCGGCCGCGAAGGCGACGGCCTGCAGCGACTCCTCGGAGCCGTCCACGCCGACCACGACGCCCTTTGCCCCGGTGGCCGGTTTCGCCGGCACGACGGCTACCGGGCATTCCGAGGCCGAGACAACCTGCAGGGCCCGGTCCGTCATGGGACCGCCGCCCATCCAATGTTTGTCATGGCCGCCAACCACGATCATGGCTGCCTCCTTGGAGACTTCCCGGAGCACCGAGCCGCCGCTGCCATGACGGAGCTGGATGTCGACAGTGACGTCCGGGGCCTGTTCACGGGCGGCCGTCTCAGCGTCCCGAAGCAGGTCCATCCCCGATTCCCGGATGATCTCGTGGTACTGAAAATCCGGTGACATCCAGCGGTCGTCCACCGCGTGGACGACCGTGACCGGGAGCTTGTCCCGGGCGGCCCGGTCAAGGGCCCAGGCCAGGGCGGCGCTGCTGCCCGCGGACCCGTTGATGCCGACGATGATTGCTTTGCTCATGCTGATTCCTGCTTTCCTGGAATGCACACCGGCCTAGAATCCGGTGGGCTCGGTCTCGAACTCCGGTTCGCGGGGCGGGCGTTCATGGTGCACCGGACGCAGCGCTGCGGTGTGTTCCAGCCAGATGAGGGCGTCGTAGCGCTCCCCCATCCGGGTCGGAACGTAGTTTCCGGCGTCCCGTTCCGGGTGGTAGACGACGCCGATCGCCCGGTGTCCGAGCCATGTCGAAAGCCACGGCCCGGTCCTGTCGTCGCCGAACACCAGCACTGAGGGCACCCCCAGGGCCTGATGCAGGAAGTCTTCGTGGCTGCCCGGGCGCGCTTCCGGCACCGTCAGGATGCGTTCGGGGCGGCCCCACCCGTCGGAGGCGAGCACGGAGCCGCGGTGGGATGCGAAGCCGACCAGCAGCACGCCTTCGCCCGCGTGGCGTTCGCGCAGCAGCTGCCCGACGTTGACCAGGCCGTCCTGCGCCATGTCGGTGGCCCGGGCATCGCCGATGTGTGTGTTGTGTTCCCAGATCAGTCCCTTCGACGCCGGCCCGAGGTGCCTGCTGACCCGGTCGATGGTGTCGGCCATATGGTGGTCGCGGACGTTCCAGGACTGCCTGTCGCCGCGGACCATGATGCGGTAGTAGTGCTCGGCGTTGGCCGCGACTTCAGCGTTCTGGACGGCGTCGAAGGCGTCCTCCTCCTGCCGGCCGGGGCTGAAGGCCCGGTTCCTGACCTCGGTCAGGAGGGCCACGACGTCGGGCTCGCAGGACTGCGGCACCAGCCGCGTGCTCCAGGCATACTGGTGCGGGTCCTCGTGGTGGGGCAGGAAGCACTGCCAGGCGCGCTCCGCCGCGGGGACGGCGTCGGGAACGTTCGCCTGTAGCCAGCCGATGATTTCGCGCAGCGAATCCCAGAGCGAGTAGACATCCAGCCCGTAGAAGCCGACACGTTTGTCCAGCGGCCTGGCCAGGTTCCAGCTGCGCAGCCAGTCCAGGAACGCCGCGACTTCCTCGTTGGCCCACATCCAGGTTGGCCAGCGTTCGAAGCCGGCCAGCAGCGCGTGGACGCCCTGGTCCTTCCCCTCCTGGCCGCGGACCCATCGGTTGATCCGCCGGCAGTCGGGCCAGTCCCCTTCCACCCCAATCCAGTTGTAGCCTTCCTCCGCGATGAGCCGCCTGCTGAGGGTGTCGCGCCAGGTGTAGAACTCGTGGGTGCCGTGGGAGGCCTCGCCGATGGCGACAAAACGGCAGTCGGCCGCGCGCCGCACGAGGCCGTTGAGGTCCCGATCGGTTTTCAGCGGCCGGGCGAGATCGTGGACCTCCTTCAACACGGTGGTCCGGGTGACGGCCTCGGGGTTCATCTCGGATCCTCGATGTCGATCGTCTCCAGGTATTCGGGCACCCTGGCCCGCCAGCCGAGTTCGCGTTTGATCCTGATACGCAGGGCGTCGGACGCGTCCGGGTCACCGTGCGTGATGTAGGTCATCCGGGGCGCTACTTCTGCCGCCCTCATCCACGCGATGATGGCGTCGCCGTCGGCGTGCGCGGACAGGCTTTCCATCTGGATAACCTCGGCCCGCACCTTGACGTCTTCCCCGTAGATGCGCAACTCGCGTTCACCGGCAGCAAGGGTGGCCCCCCGCGTGCCGCTGGCCTGGTAGCCGCTGAGGATGATGGCGTTTTTCGGGTCGGGGCCGTACGCCGCGACGTGGTGCAGGATCCGTCCGCCCGTCAGCATGCCGCTGGCCGAGATGATGATCATGGGGCCGCCGCGCAGGTTCAGCAACTTGGATTCGTCCACGGTGCGGGTGAGTTTGGCCAGTTTGTACATGTCCACGTATTCCTCCCGCTTGAGCCGGTGTTCTTCGGGGTGGCGCTGGTACATTTCGGAGGCGTCGATGGCCATGGGGCTGTTTAGGTAGACCGGGATGCGAGGAATCGCGCCCTTGCGCAGGAGCCGGGACAGGTACAGCATCAGCGTTTCGGCCCGGCCGACGGCGAACGCGGCAAACATGATGACCCCTCCGCGTTTCGCGACCCGGTTGATGATCTCTCCCAGCAGCTTCTCCGGATCCTCAGTGGAGTGTTTCCGGTTGCCGTAGGTTGATTCGGTCACCAGGATGCCGGTTTCGCCGAGCGGGCGGGGCGGATACATGAACGGGTCATCGGCCCGGCCCAGGTCCCCGGTGAAGTGCACCGACTGGGAGCCCACCCGGACGTGCACCTGGGCGGCCCCCAGGATGTGTCCGGCCGGCACGAACGTCAACTCCATGCCACCGCCAAGGTCAAGGGGAACATCAAACCCGACGATTTTGAATCTGTTGAGGGACGCGACGGCGTCCGCAGCCGTGTAGAGGGGCAGGGCGGGATCATGCGCGGATGACCCCCGCTGCGAGGCATACCGGGCCTCCTCCTCCTGCAGGTGGCCGCTGTCCGGCAGGATGAGTTTGCATAGGTCTGTGGTGCCGGCCGTGGCGTACACGGGGCCGCCGAACCCGCCCCTGACCAGAGCAGGGACATATCCGGTGTGGTCCAGGTGCGCGTGGGTCAGCACCACGGCGTCGATGGACCGCGGCGGCACCGGAAAGGGCGCCCGGTTGCGCTCGCGGCTGCGCTTATAGCCCTGGAAGAGTCCGCAGTCCACCAGCACGCGCCCGCCGCCGGCGTCGATCAGGTAGCGTGAACCGGTCACGGTGTCGGTGGCACCAAGGAAGTTCAGGCTCGGCTGCTGCTGCTTCATGGCGCCCCCGTGGACCTTCTTCTTGCGTAAATTGTGCGTTAATTGCGCGCGAACCTGTGACCTGCGCAAACCTGTGACCAGCGCGAACCTGTGTCCTGAACGACCCCAGAGAAGTGCGCGGACCCGCGGCTCGCGGTGTACGCCCCAGCTTCCGCCCGGGCCTGCCGGGTGCCAAGGGCCAAAAGTCACCTCCGGGCCGGCGTCGGCCGCCGCCGGGGCCTCCGCGGCACGCGTCCAGGCGGGCCGCCCCCGGTAGGATTTCTTGATGGGCCCGGCCGGGCCCGAGGCCGGCAGCCCGGCACCGCCCAGCACAGCGCAGCCCAGTCGCAAGGACACACCATGAGCACCAAATCCGCAGGGCCCAGGCGTCCCGACCGCCCCTGGACCCGCCACTACAGCCCCGGGGTTCCCGCCAGCCTCAAGCTCCCGGAAGGGTCCCTCGTTGACCTGATGGACTCGTCGGTCCGGCGCTACGGGAAGAAGACCGCACTGGAATTCTTCGGAGCGCGTACCAGCTACCGGGACCTCGGCACCGCCATCAACAGGGCGGCCGCGGGCCTGAGGAAGCTCGGCGTCCGGGCCGGTGACCGGGTGGCGCTGGTCCTGCCGAACTGCCCGCAACACATCATCGCTTTCCACGCGGCACTGCGCCTGGGCGCCGTGGTCGTCGAACACAACCCCTTATATACGGACCGTGAGCTGCGCCACCAGTTCGAGGACCATGGCGCCACCGTCGCCGTTGTCTGGGACAAGGCCGTGGACAAGGTCCGCCAACTGCCGGCCGACGTCGGGCTGCAGAGCATCGTCTCCGTTGAGCTGATTCCGGCGATGCCGCTGCTGCAACGGGTCGCGCTGCGGCTCCCCGTGCCGGCGGCCCGCGCCGCCCGCGCCGCCTTGACCGCCGGCAAGCACACGCGCCGGACCGTGGCGCAGCCGGCGCGCCGGACCGTGCTGGCGTGGAAAGACCTCCTTGGCGCAGGCGACCTGAAGAAAAAGCATCCGCGCCCGGCCGCCACTGACCTGGCTGTCATCCAATACACGAGCGGCACCACGGGCCGGCCCAAAGGCGCCATGCTGACCCATGCCAACCTGCAGGCCAATGCCGCGCAGGGCCGCGCCTGGGTGCCGGGGCTCAAGGACGGCCGGGAAACCGTGTACGCGGTGCTGCCGATGTTCCACGCCTACGGCCTGACGCTGTGCATGACGTTTGCCCTGAGCATCGGCGCGAGGCTGGTGCTCTTCCCTAAGTTCGACGTCGACCTCGTGCTGAAGGCACACAGGAAGTCGCCTGCCACATTCCTGCCGGCGGTGCCGCCGATCTACGACCGCATCGCCGCCGCAGCCGCCGAGCGCGGTATCGCGCTGGACAGCATCCGCTTTTCCATCTCGGGGGCGATGAACCTGCCGACGGCGACGGTGGACACGTGGGAGAAGGCGACCGGGGGCTACCTGATCGAGGGCTACGGGCTGACGGAAACCTCGCCCATCGCCTTGGGCAACCCCTTCGGTCCCAGCCGGAAACCGGGAACCGTGGGGGTCCCGTTTCCCCTGACGGACATTCGTGTGGTGGACCCGCGGAACGTCCTCCTGGACCGCGCCCCGGGAGAGGAGGGCGAGCTCCTGGTCCGCGGCCCGCAGGTCTTTGCCGGCTACTGGAACCGGCCGAAGGAGACCGAGGAGGCGCTGCTGGAGGGCGGCTGGTTCCGGACCGGTGACATCGTCTCGGTAGATAAGGATGATTTCGTGACCGTCCGGGACCGGATCAAGGAACTGATCATCACGGGAGGCTTCAACGTCTCCCCCACGGAAGTTGAAGATGTCCTCTCCGGGTACCCCGGTGTCCGGGACGTGTGCGTGGTGGGACTGCCCCGCCCGGGCGGCGGCGAAGACGTGGTTGCCGCCGTCGTCCCGTCCGCGGGCTCCGGCCTGGACCCGGAGGCGCTGCTGGCGTTTGGCCGGGAGAACCTGGCCGCCTACAAGGTGCCGCGCCGCGTTGCCGTGGTGGATGAGCTGCCGCGTTCGCTGATCGGCAAGGTCCTGCGCCGCGAGATCCGGGACACACTCGTGGCCGGCCGGTAGCTTACCTCCGGCCGGCCACTGGTGCGCTCAGTGTCCGGACTCCTCAGTGTCCTGAATCGTCGGGGCCCGGGGTCGTCGCGGTTGTGCCGCTGCCCGAATCATCGCCGCCTTCCTCATGCGAGTGCGTCCCGCTGTCCCCCGCGGACGGTTCAGGCTCCGCCGGTTCCGGTTCGCGGGACATGTCCACTCCCTCCCCCGTGGTTGAACGGGGAGCCAGCGTCACGTCCGCTGGCTGGACCCCGGCGCCGCGGGCCATGCCGTTCCGCACGGATTCCACCAGCGAGTCGCTGAGCAGTGGTCCCGTGTACGTGACCGTCAGGGCTCCGCCATCCACCGACGTGCCGTAGTTCCCGAGCGCGTCCGAGAGAATGCCTTCCCTGGCGATGGAAGCGGCCAGGACTGCCGGATCGGCGGCAGCGACGCTGAACTGGAGGTCGTGGACCAGGACTGAGGCGACGTGGACATGCTCCACTCCGGGGTAGCTGCCCTCCGGGCCGAAGGCGCGCTCCGCCAGTCTCTCGGCGTCGTCGCTGGTGCTTCCGGGCGGAAGCGCCAGGATCAGTTCCGGCGCGAGGTGCTCCAGGATCGCTGGTTCGAGCACGTCCGGAGGGATGTCGGAAAGGACGATGCCGCCGGCAGCCGCGGTCTGCTCGAGCCGTGCGCGCGGCGCGCCTGGCGTTCCGCCCGCGGCGGGGTGGATGGCAATGACGGCGCGGCGTCGAACCATCAGCCCGTCGTGGCTCACGGCCGGGCGGCCGTTGCCGACGTCGGTCCCCGTCTCCAGGGACACGGGCGCGGCGCTCTGCACGGCTCCGGCGGTCGGCGCTGCCGTCGGCGAGGGCTGGGCCGGGGCCGGCGGTCCGCCTGTGCAGGCGCTCAGCGCCAGTACAAGCAGGGCCGCCGCGCCCAGCGTCCCAACGCGGCCCATCTCAGGTCCCCGCCGGCAGTCCGGGCCGGTACACCGGCGGGAACGCGTCCAGAGCAGTGGTGTCCAGGGTCGGCGGGTCGGAAGTGATGGGGTCGTTGGTGCGGAGGTCGCCCACGGAGAACTGCACCATCATGTCGTGGTCCTCATGGACCAGGTTGTGGCAGTGGATCATGTAACGCCCGCCCCCGCCGGTACCTGTGTCGAACTGCATGAGGGCGGTGATGGACTCGTTCTCGCCGGCGTAGAAGACATCCTTGGGGCCCTTTTCCCAGGCAAACGGCAGGCCGCCGTTGGTGTTTCTCGCGATGATCTTGGCGTCAATGAGGTGGATGTGTACCGGATGGAACCATCCCCCGGACGCGTTGATGATGGTCCATTGTTCGACGTCGAAGGGCTGGGGGTTGCCGAACAGCTTGGTGAACCCGGACTTCTCCACGTCGGCCCACGTGACGCCGTTGACGGTCCACTGTCCGTGGTCCCGGAAAAATTTCAGCTCGCGCTTCGCCTTGGCCATCGCCGGGGTGAGGCTCATGGTGGGGATGCCCCCCTTGGAGGCGTTGACGGAGCCGCCGTCGTCCAGGGTGGCCGGGATGCTGGAAATGGAGCCGGCCCCGGACCCGGAGTCGGCCACTACCTGGAAGCGCATGATCTTGTTGGTGTTCGCGAAGTCGATGTTGTTCTTGTTGCTGAGGTTCCGCAGCTCGATCAACTGGCCGGTCCGGTATTTCCGGAAATCGATCAGCACCTCATAGCGTTCCGCTGTGCCCTGCCGCCACGATTTCACGGCCTCCACTTTGGGCGTCATGCCGGCGTCGGTGCCCACCACGTAGATGGGGTCTCCGGTGGACAACGTGGGCCGGTAGGACCGTGAAATCGAGGCGTCGAGCACCCGGAAGCGGTAGATCCGGGGCTTGACCTTCATGGTGGGCCACGGCACGCCGTTGACCATGATGATGTCGCCCCAGAGTCCCTTGACGTCGTTGTCGTTGTAGGCGAGGGATCCGTCGGCGTTGAACATGGCGTCCGAGATCATGAGTGGTACGTCGAATTCGCCCTGCGGCAGTTGGGCACGCTCAAACTTGTCGGACAGTGGATAGAAGGCCGCGAGCCCCGAATACACGTTCTGGGCGGTGATGTGGTGCTTATGGTCGTGGTACCAGAGGGTCCGAGCCGTCTGAAAGTTGGGGTACCGGTAGTTCTTGACGTTTCCCGGGACGGTGATGTCGTTGGCGTAGCCGTCGTACTGCGGCAGCGACGCTGAGCCGTGCAGGTGGGTGACGGTATCAAAGCGGGCCGGCTGAACCAGTCCGGCGGCGGGCAGCGCGTTGCGGATCCGCACCTCGATCCGGGTGCCCTGGGTGGCCCGGATGGTTGGGCCGGGGAAGATGCCGTTGTAGCCCGCGACGGTGGTGTTCAGTCCGGGCAGGAAGTGGGCCTGGCCGAGCTTCTGGGTAAGGGCGTACCGGGCGAAAGGACGGGCCGGGTCGCCGCCGTCGAAGCCCGTCTGAAAGGGGACCAGTTCCGGCGGGCGGCGGAATACTCCCGCATAGGGAACAGGCATGTTCTGCGGTGCAAGAAGGCTGGCGGTGACCGGCGTCGCGGCCGGCGCGGTGGTGCCCGTCGTCGGGATGTCGTCGTCGCCGCCTTTGAAACCGGCAAGGCCGAGGGCGCCGACAGCGCCCAGTTTGAAAATTTCTCGTCGTGTAGTCATGGCCCCTCCAAGTGGGCAATAGTGCTGTATACCGTGTCGGAAAGTGGCTTTCCAACAAGTGAGGAAGCCGGCTGGCGGACCGTAGCGGCCCCGCCAGCCGGCGTTCTCAGACTGCTGTTACAGTGCTGTTCCCGTGGTGAATGTCCATGAACGGCTGGGCAACGGGTTGCCTGCCAGATCGCGGATCCGGGTGGTGCCACCGGTGATGATGACCCTGTACTGCGTGCTGGCGAGAAGCGTCGCACTGGGGTTGATTGTCAGCACCCTGGTTGTGGCGTTGTACGTCACCGCGACCGCGATGTCGGCCCCGGTGGAGGCCCGCACGATCCGGACGCTGCCGGCAGCGGCGAATCCGGTGATGGGCTCACTGAACGTCACCGTCGTGTTGCTGTTCCGCAGCACCCCTATGACTCCCGAAGCGGGGGTCGTGGAGGTGATGACCGGAAGAGGTCCCGACGTGAACGTCCACGTGCTCGTCGCCATCGTGTTGCCCGCAAGGTCACGGACGCCGGAGACAGTCACGGTGTAGAGGCGGTCTGCCGGCAGCGTTGCCACCGGGTTGAGCGTCGCGACGCGGGTCAGCGAATTGTAGGAAACGACGGCGGCGATCGCCGTGGTGCCCTGCCGCAGTTGGAAGTTCGTTCCCGTCACCCCCGTCACCGCTTCGCTAAACGTTGCCGTCACGTTGGCGCCCTGGCTGACCGACAATGCCCCCGGTGCAGGGGACCGCGCGGTCAGGGTGGGAGCCACGAATTCGGTACGTGGTGTCACCGCTGCGGTGCGGGCTGAGAATCCGCCCGTACCCACTGCGTTGACTGCGGCGACGTCGAACGTGTACGCCGTCCCGTTGGTCAGGCCCGTCACGAGGACGCTTCCGACGTTTCCGGTGACTGCCTGCGTCTTGATCAGGGCAGTTCCGGCGAAGGCCCGCACCGAGTAGCCGGTGATGGGCGATCCGCCGGTGTTCGTCGGAGCGGTCCACCTCACGGTCACCGAGGCATTCCCTGCCGTGGTCGTCCCGATGGTGGGCGCTCCCGGTACGGTTGCCGTCGTCGGGCTCACCGTGTTGGAGAGTGCCGAGAACGGGCTGTCACCGAGGGCGTTGCTGGCCAGCACCTGGAACCGGTACTGGGATCCGTTGGTCAGGCCGGTTACCACCAGGCTGGTGGCGCCTGCCGGAGCGGTGCGCAGGGCACCGACCTGGACGCCGGCCGGGTTAGTCGTCACGTCGAGCACCTTCACGGAAAAGGCGTCGGCAGGCCCGACCGTCGGGGCCGTCCAGCGAACCGTTGCCTGCCCGGGGCCGGCGGTTGCCGTGCCGATGACCGGAGCGCCTGGCAGTACGGTGTCGGAGAACTGCAGGAACTCGATGTTGCGGATCGTATCCGTGCCATCGACTCCAACGTTGTCCACCACCGTGGTGGTTGAGCCAGCCGAACCGATGGTGCCGGTGCCGCCTGTCGTGGTGATGGTGTAGTTGGCCCGCGGTCCGGAGAAGATCGCGACGTCCCGGTTGCCCGCGGTTTCGAGGGCGGTGGGGGTGACGAGTTCGCGGACAGCCACCAGGTTCCCCGGGTTGACGACGCCGGCCGCTACTGCGGCCGCCAGGGTCTGCGGGTTACCTGCCTGGTACGGGCGCTCCATGAGGTCGGTGGTGCCGATCTCTGCGCCCGCGTTGTCCCGCACGCTGATGCGGATCTTCAGGTACCGGTCGCCGTCGATGACGTCGTTGCCGCCCCTGCCCTCGAGCTTGTCGCTGCCGAGGCCGCCGACAAGGATGTTACCGTCGCCCCAGACCGGACCGGTCAGCGGGCAGACGCCCATCGGTGAGAGTGCCTCGACCGGCGCAAGCGGGGTGGTCGGTGCCGGCAGGATAGCCTGCAGGCCGGCGATCCGGTTGATGCCCGTCTGGTCGAGGACGTCGCAGCCACTGAAGCCTGCACCACCTACGGTGCTGGGCACTGCGTCGTCGCCACGGATGACGTCGTCGAACTTGGAACCGGAGTTGGCTTCCACTTCCTGCCACCGGTCGCGGTTGACCACGACGGGCAGCGGAACACCAACGAGGTTGTTGTTGATCTTCATGTCGTCGTCGGCTGCTACGGTGTCGTACTGGTGCGTGGCCCAGTCGAAGCCGGCAGCACCGGCGTAGCGGTCGATGGCCGCGTTGGACGTCATGATGTCGTCGCCACCCTCGGCGTCGTAGTCGTTCTCGCCAACCTGTCCAACGAAGATGTCGTTTCCGGGCTTCGTCTGGGCCGGGTCGTCGAAGAACGGAGCACCGTGATCGCCGATCAGCAGGTCCTGGCCGGAACCGCCTTGGATCCAGTCATCGCCGCCGTCACCGAACGTCGCATCGGCACCGTCACCGGACTGCACGAAGTCGTTTCCTTCGCCGGCAAACGTTTCGTTGTCGTTGGCTCCGCCGTTGGTGAAGTCCTGGCCGTCGCCGCCCATGTTGATGTCGTCTCCGATACCGGAGTTGAGGTAGTCGTTACCCGGACCGCCCTTGAGGACGTCGGCCCCGGACAGATCGGTGATCCTGTCGTTGCCGTCGCCGCCGAGTGCGATGTCGTCGCCGCCATTGCCTTCAATGACGTCGTCGCCTTCGTTGCCGAGGAACGTGTCGTTGTCGTTGCCGCCGGTGACCCGGTCAGCGTTGGCGGTGCCGTTGTACACCGATTGGCCGTTGATGCCGCTCGGATCGACCGTGTTCTTCTCCATGTACTGGATGGTGCCGTCCGGCTTGCGCAGGAGCAGCAGGTTCTCCTTGCACTCGCTGGTCGGGTCGTCGGCGACCGTGGCCCCCGAGGCCGTGTAGCCGGCCGGTGTACCGGCCAGGTTGCCCAGCTGGAACTTGCAGTCGGCGGTTCCGAAAGCATCCGCCTTGAGCGAGTGCGCGTTGGTGTTGCGCATGATCATCTCCGCGAAGGAGTTGCTCTCCAGCTGCGACCGCAGGTTCATGCCCGGCGTGCGCGCCAGGTAGTACAGGCGGTCACCGTTCTGCAGGTCGGTCATCTGGTTCTCGAACACGTAGTTGAACGTGCTGCCCAAGAGTCCGCCGAAGAGGTTGGTCTTCTCCGCCAGGCCGCCAACCCAGAGGTCGACCCGGTTCAGGCCGGTCTCCTGAGTGGCCCACGGTCCGGCACTGTTCATGAAGTCGCTCATGTCAGCCGTGGGAGGAGTCGCCAGGGTGCCCGGATCGACGATTGCCTTGGCCGCTGCCCGCTTGCCCGCCAGCGTGGTTTCGCTGGTGATGGTCGGGTAGGTGCCGTAGGCGGCAACAAAGTTGACCAGCGATTCCGGGTGCTTGAGGTTCTGCCCGAAGTCGGCCCAGCTCGTATACGGAGCCAATTGAGCGTCGCCCGTGGCGTCGTTGATCTGGCGCCGCAGCTCATTGAGCGGCGGGACGCCTTCGGAACGTGCACGGGTCATGTTGATCGTCGCCAGGTCCAGGGGAAGACCCAGCAGGTTGTTGCGCAGCGTGCCCGTCACGAACTCGTCGAGTTCGTTGCCGACCTGGTCGCTCATGCCCATGACGATGCTGCCTGCGGCCTCTTCCGAGGTCAGGGACCCCGCCGATCCGCCGTTGGTGTACTCGGGCGGGTTCAGGAAGCCATGGAGCAGGGAAATGGAGTTGTCGGTGCCGTCCGCGTTGGTGCGCGAGATCGTCTCCGTCAGCATAGAGTGGCCGAAGCGGTAGACCGCGTGGGCGAACTCCGCCCTCACGGCCGCGTTGAGGTCCGTGTGGTAGACGTGGAAGGGCTGGATCGCGGGTTGGACCTTGCGGCCGAACTCCTCGAACACCAGGTGCTGGTATTCCATTTCCGTGATGAACCGTGCCGCCTGGAACAGGCGTTCGCCGTTCCAGCCGTTGGCACCGGCAGCCAGCTTCCACTCCGCCAGTGCGGCGACGCCCTTGGCCGAAGTGTCGTTGGTCAGGGTGTTCTCGATGTCCGCGACGAGCCGGTCATGCTCGGAGTGGAACACCTGGTGGATGGTGGTCAGTCCGATGTTTTCGTTGACGCGGCCGTCACCGGCACAGAAGTGCGCGTTGAGCATTTCGTCGTCGTAAGTCCCGGCGGGCTGGTTCGCAAAATCTGCCGAGGCCGTGTTGTCGCTGTCCGGGGTGGGCGCGACGGGCGGCGTGGCAGGGTTGTGGTCCGCGTCCTGCGGCGACGGGTCGGCGTTGTGCGCGATGTCGGTCAGGAACGGAGTGTCGAAGTACCGCACGTTTGCCGGCACCGGGACAGGATTTGCCGTGTTGCCCTCAACGAGTCCGGTCAGCGTGACGTACTGCGGCAGGCCCCGGGCGGGGCCGGGGATGAACTTGCCGTACGGGTCAGCTGCGATCATCGGGATGTTGGTGACGTCCTTGTCCTCGAGCTTGAGGCCAAGGAAGATCGCTGCTTGCGACTTGACGTCCGCCCACGTGGCCATGCCGCCGGCGGTGGGGCCGGCAGGACCGCCCAGGAGCTTGCCGGTTGAAACCGGCCTGCCGGCGGCGTTGTTGATGTACTCCCGCAGGAACACCTGGTGCGAGGGGTGGGACGTGTAGGTCTGGGACTGGTCCACGTAGGGCGAGTCCGTGTTGGCGGCTTCCTGGACGTCATCCGCGGTGCCGAGGATGCCGTCGTTGCCGGGCTGGTTCTGGGCCCGGGTGAGGACCATGAACGCGTTCGGGCTGTTGGGGGCCACTTCGTCACCGGTACCGGCCTTGCCATCAGGGCCTACGGTAATCAGCGGGTCGTCGGCCTTGAGCGGCACGAACACCGTTCCGCCGCCCTTGACCGTCTGGTCCACGCCGTGGTCGAAGAACTGACCGAACAGGGTGAACAGGGAGTTGTACGGCGGGGAGAGGCCGACGTCGGTGGTGACGTTGGGGATGAACAGCGTGTCACCCGTGGGGACGCAGCCGGCCGGCACAGCCTCGACCGGCGGAGTCGCCAAGGGGTCAGGATCAGTGGTGCAGGGGAACAGACCGGGGTTGCCCTGGGTCCGGACCGGGAACCCGGCAGCAGCCACGGCGGCTGGATTGGTGGAGGTCTGGTCCACGATCAGATTGCTGATCTGGCGGGGCTGGGCGTCGAACACATTGCCCGACTTCTGTGCGTAGGAGGACGTGCCGGCAGGGCCGAACCCTGCGGGGACGGCGTCGGCGGTGTTAAACGACGGCGTCGCGTGACGCGGGAATAGCTGATCGGCGGCCCCATACGTTTCGCGGCCCTTGATCAGGTTGTTGCAGGAGCCGTCAACCGTACGGAGGCCGTAGGAGGTGAGGGCGTCCGGGATCTGGTTGGGGCCCGGCCCGACCAGCGCCCCGCAAGGGCCGGTCGCCGACGTCGTATTCGCGACGTGCGCCTCGGCGATCTTGATTTGCTTGAGGATATAGGCCAGGTCGGCCGCGGTGACGGTGAAGCCTGCGCCGACGGGTGCCGGCGCGGCGCTGGCGCCAAGCGCCGTTGTGGTGAGTCCAACAAAACTGAGCAAGGTCATCGCTGTCCCTGCCGCTACTGCGCGGGTCGGCCGGCTAAAGGCACGTCTTTGGCCTTCAACCTTCCTGCATGCGAACAAATTCATTGCACACCTGCCTCTTAGAGTGAGTGATGGTGCAACAGTGCTGGGTGATTCCTTGGGGAAAACTGGGACCGGTCGGTAACTTCGGATCCGGACCGCAGTCCGGTGCTTTCCGGGGCCTCTGGCCACCCGGACCATGCTCTGGGGCTACGTGCGCAGACGCTTTGGGCTACTCGCCCTGTGCTCGACGGCGCTGCCGCAGCCTACGCGGGAACGACCGCACGGGCGTACTGTCGACGAATAACGGCCGAGTAACGGATACCCCCCGAGGACCCGTTTTTTGGCCTCCGCTACCTGAGGCCGGCGCACAGCAGATCCCCAGCTTGCGCCAAGGTGGTGCTGGTAATGGTGGCCCGCACAGGAGCTGGACGGTGCACTCGATAGTGGCGGCATAGGCCCCCGGGTTGCCTGGGCAGACCCGGGGGCTTTGCGACCGTTTGACCCTTCTGGACCAGCGGGCGACGGTGGGCGCTCGAATGCCGCTGGCTGGCCGAGCCGCGAGCAGCGAGCTTGAGGGACAAGGGCACCCTGGCTATGTGCCGGCTACACCCACTGCGTTCCTTCGCCGTGGGCTCGTCGCACGGGAACCGCCAGAGCCGCGGCGAAACCTGATGAGTCCGAAGTTCTTCTCAGGAATTGCCATGGCAAAATACCAAACCATGCCGAGGGGCAGAATGATCAAGCTTGTGATGAGTGTGTAGAAAGGCATCAGCAAAAGCCAGCGATTCCGATTTTTCCAGTGGATGCCATAAATCATGCCGAAGTAAAGAACGGCCGCGGCCAGCAGTGACAGCCCGGGATGCACGAGCGCTTCCCACCGAAGAAGGAGAAAAGCAAACAGTACGACGCTGCCGTATGTCCAGAAGAACGGATGCCAAAAGCAGAAGCGGATATTCACAATATACAAGCGGAATTCCCCGCCCGCCCAGGCCAGGCGCTGCCGCCACCAGGCCCGCAGCGTCGCTGGTACCTCCGTGTTCACGGCGAACGGAATGTGTGTCATACGGTATCCAAGGCGCTCACCGAGCAGTCCTGTCTCAACATCATTCCCCTGGAAGAAGAGTGAATGCTGCGCCATGATGGCACGCATTGCGGATGTTGTTCCTGCGTGGCATGCCCCGCTCAGAAGCCACGGCATGACGAACCTGAGGCGCATGGCCAGGCGGTACTCATGCCGCTGCAACTGGACCAAGGCGGGACCCTCCGCCTGCGGCACCAGTTCAATGGAGGCGACATCGTCACCCCGCCTCCGAAGCTCTCCCACCAGCTCTGACAGCGGGCGGACCGACGTCGTGTCCGCATCCAGACATACGACGTATTCAGCGTCAACGGCAGATTCCAGTGCGTCCCGAATGACTCGGTCACGGACTGTACCGCCAGTTCGGCGACCAGTTCCGGCAGAAGGCGCAACGTAATCGCTGAGGAATACCCGGAAACCATGAGTCGTCGCAATTTGGTCGAGCGACTGCCTGAAGCCGTCGGACTCACCGGAGGTCGTACAGAGGATGACCTGGGAGCCGTAGCTGTGGAGAAAGTCGACGTTTGTCAAATAGCGGATATCGCCATAGATGGGAACCAGCACGTCGAATGACAAACCCTGAAGCGACTCACTGCCGGCTTCCCGGACCGCCGTTCCGAAGCGGCTGCTGCGGGCCGCCCCGACAGCGTCAACTAAGACTGCGAGAAGTGGCAGTGCCAAGAGCGCCAGAAGAGAGGCTGTCCAGTCCATCGTTTACCTTTCCGGCCGTATTGAATTCGAGGGCCTCGCGAACGAGTGCAGGATGCGCGCCGTGATCGACGAGCTCGCGAAGAAGTTCCAGTGCAGGGTCAATCGGATAGGTTCCAACATCGACCTTCAGGATGCGCGGATGAGGCGTGGCGTAGTGGGTTTCGCGCATGTCGAAAAGTTCCTCGGACATCTTTTCGCCGGGACGCAGGCCGGTGTACTCAACTGCAGGCATCGGGCAGTCAACCATTTCGACGTACCGGCGCAGCAGCGACTCGATCCGCACAGGGGCGCCCATGTCCAGCACGTACGTTTCCCCGCCGGAACCGAGGCAAGCGGCTTCGATCACCAGGCCGGCTGCTTCGGGGATGGTCATGAAGTAGCGTGCGACACCGGGATCGGTGATCCGGATCGGCTGTCCCCTCTCAATCTGAGTCATCAGCGTGGGCAGGAAGGAGCCTCGGCTGCCAAGAACATTTCCAAACCGGACACTTGCCAGTTTGGTCTCTGAGGTGCCGGCATACTTGCCGGCCACGTGCTCGGCGAGCCTCTTGGACCATCCCAATGCCGATGTCGGATTGGCCGCCTTGTCTGTGCTGATGTTGACAACCCTGCTGACACCTGCAGCAATTGCTGCTCGGACTACGGACTGGGTTCCAAAGACGTTGGTCTTGACTGCTGCCTCAGGTGCCCGCTCGAGAAGCGGCAGGTGCTTGTGGGCTGCGGCATGAAAGACGACATCCGGGTGGACCTCCTGCATGATGCGCCGCATGAGCTGTTCGTCCCGGATGTCGGCCAGCCGGTACACGTCGTCGTCCAGCAGCGCCAGGCCTTCCAGGTCCATTTGCAGGTTATAAAGGGCGAACTCGTCGTCGTCGATGCAGAAGACCTTGCCAGCTTCCAGCGTATGCATCTGGCGCACGATCTCTGAGCCGATGGAACCCCCGGCGCCCGTCACGAGGATGATTCTGCCTTGGATCAAAGCTTTCGCAGCAGACCCGTAAACGTGCATCGACTCTCTGCCAAGTAGTCGGTCGGCCCAAATCTTTTCCATCGCACTGCCCCCATGTTCACAAAATTGTTCGGCTTCTTATTGAGCAAATTCATCGCAGGACAGATCTCTTCGGCTCCGCCAGGAGGCGGCCGAACGCAAATGAATAACCCGCATGCCGCAGGGCCGTGACCCTGGAATCCGTTGGTTTTCCCCCACTGAGACCTTCCACCCCAACAACACACGGCTTCTTTCTCGGCAACACGAGTAGCTGGTACC
This sequence comes from Arthrobacter sp. P1_B9, assembly GCF_056406495.1. Taxonomy (NCBI): domain Bacteria; kingdom Bacillati; phylum Actinomycetota; class Actinomycetes; order Micrococcales; family Micrococcaceae; genus Arthrobacter; species Arthrobacter sp. P1_B9. Next base: position 10,998 of record NZ_JBFUAA010000010.1, on the reverse strand, counting down.
TGTAAATGAGCGTGAGCGCTACTTGGTAAGGAGGACTTGCCTACGGGCACCGGCCGGTCAATTGCTTGCGGCGCTCCGATCAAGCTGATAGGCCTGACGGTAAGGTGCAGAGTGGCAGATCAGCACGCCGCCCCATCCGGGTGGTGGTTGCAGAAGGGAAGTTCACGTGACTCGCAAGACTCCTCACATCGAGGAACCGTCCGAAAAGGATCTCGTCGTCGGAGACGGGCCGAAAAGCTGGGCCGCCGGCGTCCCGGGCGTGTACCACTCCATGAAGCCAGCCATCGAACAGATGGGGCTGAACCGGACCCGCAAGACCGTCATGGCGATGAACCAGAAGGACGGCTTCGACTGTCCGAGCTGCGCGTGGCCGGATCCCCACCACCGCAAGGCATTCGAGTTCTGCGAGAACGGGGCCAAGGCGGTCACCTGGGAAGCGACCCCGGTGGTGGTTCCCGAAACTTTCTGGGCCGAGAATGCCGTCAGCGACCTGCGCAGCCAGACCGAGTACTGGCTTGGCATGCAGGGCCGCCTGACCGAACCGGTGTACAAGGCCGCCGGCGAGGACCACTACAAGGCGGTCAGCTGGGACGAGGCGCTCCGGCTCGTGGCCGACAAGCTCAAGGGTCTGGACTCCCCCGACCAGGCGGCGTTCTATACGAGCGGCCGGACCTCGAACGAGGCTGCCTTCCTCTACCAGCTCATGGTCCGCGGCTACGGCACCAACAACCTGCCGGACTGCTCCAATATGTGCCACGAATCCTCCGGCTGGGCCATGGGCCAGACCATCGGCATCGGCAAGGCGACGGTCAGCTTCGACGACTACGCCAAAGCCGACCTGATCATCATCATGGGCCAGAACCCCGGCACCAACCACCCCCGGATGATGACCGAACTCGAGGCGTGCAAGCGCAACGGCGGTGAGATCGTGGCCGTCAACCCCCTCCCCGAAGCGGGCCTGCGCCGGTACAAGAACCCGCAGCAGGTCAACGGGGTCGTCGGTCACGGCGTCCAGATCGCGGACCAGTTCCTCCAGATCCGGATCGGCGGGGACATGGCGCTGCTGCAGGCCGTGTCCAAGCGCGTGCTCGACGCCGAGGCCAAGAACCCCGGGACGGTCCTGGACCACGCCTTCCTGGCCGAACACTGCGAGGGGCTCGAGGAGCTCAAGGAACACCTCGCCGGGCTGGATGAAGGCACAGTGCTTGAGGCCACGGGCCTGCGCAGCGAGGACATCGATGAGCTGGCCGCCCGCTACCTCAAGGCCGAGAAAGTCATCATCACCTGGGCCATGGGCATCACCCAGCAGAAGAAGGGTGTTGCCACCATCAAGGAGATCATCAACCTCCTGCTGCTGCGCGGCAATATCGGCAAGCCAGGCGCCGGCGCCTCCCCCATCCGCGGGCACAGCAATGTGCAGGGCGACCGGACCATGGGCATCTGGGAGCAGATGCCGCAGTCCTTCATGGAGGCCCTCGGCGAGGAGTTCGACTTCGAGCCGCCCCGCGAACACGGCGCGGACGCCGTCGAGACCATCAACAAGATGCGCGCAGGCGAAATCAAGGTATTCGTCGCCCTGGGCGGCAACCTGGTGGGTGCCATCTCGGACACGAACGCCGCCGAGGCTGCGATGCAAAACACGGAGATGACGGTGCAAATCTCGACCAAGCTGAACCGCTCGCACACTGTGACGGGCCGCGAGGCCCTGATCCTCCCCACGATGGGCCGGACCGAGATCGATATCCAGGAATCCGGTCCCCAGTTCGTGTCGGTGGAGGACACCGTCTGCGCCGTGCACCCGTCCTGGGGCAGCGTCGAGCCGGTGTCCCACCATCTGCTCTCGGAGCCGGCCATCGTGAGCCGGCTGGGCAAACTCCTGGTGGGCGACAAGATCAGGGCCGACTGGGACGGCTATGAGAAGAACTACGACCTCATCCGGGACCATATTTCGCGCGTGGTGGGCGGCTGCAAGGACTACAACCAGCGGATCCGGCAGGAAGGCGGGTTTGTCCTCGCCCACGGTCCCCGCGACTCCCGCACTTTCCCCACGCCCACCGGCAAGGCCGTGCTGACCGCCAACGATCTTGAACTTGTCGAACGGCCGGAGGGAACCCTGATCCTGCAGAGCATGCGCTCCCACGACCAGTTCAACACCACCATCTACTCGCACAACGACCGCTACCGTGGCATCAAGAAGGGCCGCCATGTGGTGTTCGTGAACCCTGACGACATCGCCGAACTCGGCCTTGCGGACGGGCAATATGTGGACGTCCGCGGCGTATACGACGACGGTGAGGAACGCGTGGTGCGCAAGTTCCGTGTGGTGTCGTACCCCACGGCACGCGGTTGCGCTGCTGCCTATTACCCCGAAGCCAACGTGCTGGTGCCGCTGAACCACACGGCCGAAGGCAGCAACACGCCAGTCTCGAAGGCAGTCATCGTCCGGCTCGAGCCGAGCCTGGACCAGACGCCCGACGGCGCGGCAACAGCCCCTGCCGGCGTGGCGTCGCCCTAGTAGGCACCCGGTTCCACTGGCCGGGGCCGGGCCAGTCCGCACCACCGGACATGCCCCGCCCCGGCCACGGCGAGTGGACATAACACCAACATGCCCATGCCCGCGCCCCACCGCGGAGCATGTCCAGTGGCTGCGGACCGCGCGCATGGCGTGATCCCTGTGCACCAGGTCCGGCGTGCTTCCAGGGTGCTCGCGGGGCGGGCTACTGGGCCCTCTTGGTCCAGCCTTCTTCGTCCGGGCCGCCCGACTCGCCATGTTCGCAGAGCTCGATGACCTTGTTCGACGCGGCGTGCACAGCCTCCTGCGTGCCCTTGCGGCCCTTGGTGGACGCAGTACCCGCCGCGTAGCCCACGATGAACGCACTGATCGCGTCCGCATGCGGCCCGACGGCTTTGACCGATTCCTCCGCCACCTGGACGATCTTTTCGTGGTCGACTTCCAGGTCGAGGATCTGCAGCGCCTGGATCAGCCGGCTGCTCCAATGCCGCAGCGAGCTGTCTTCGTCTCGGGACAACGTCATTGCTACTCCTTCTCGCAGGGTGAATGGATCGTCTAACCCTCAAGGGGTAGCACCCGCCCCCGGCGTTGCGCAACGCGACACAGCGGCAGGCGGCAGGTGGCACGCAGGCGGCCCCTCAGCTCCAGAGCGCCACGTGGAACTTGGATCCCCGCCGTTCCAGCCCTCGGGAACCGCCGGGGGCCACCATGGCCGCGGTGGCGTCGGCGGTGCCGGCAAACCGTTGGAGGGTCCGCGCCATGGTGGTGGCCCGGCCGCGGTCCAGGGTACTGGCCCACCAGAGTCCGGAGATCGGCGTTCCGGCTACCGGCACACGGACCAGGGAACCGCTGCGGATTTCAGCCCGGACAATATGCCCCAGCGCCAGCATGGTTCCCTCTCCGGCCCTGACGGCGGCCAGGGCCTCCGTTTCGCTGCTCAACCGGACGATCTCCGGCGCCACCGACTGGGCAGCCAGCCACCGGCCCTCCTCGCTGGCCGCCTGAATGCCGGCGGGGCCGGCAAACCAGGGTCTGCGCACCAGTTCGGCCGGCGCGACCGGCCCGTGGAGGGCGGCGATCGGATGCCCGGCGGCCGCCACGACGATCCGCTGGTACCGCAGGAACGGGACGGAGTCGATGCCGACGTCGCCAGTACCGTTGGCGAGGGAGCCGTTGCGGGCGGCGGGCCTGGCCCCCAAAGCGATGTCATAGACGCGTTCCCGCATCAGCGAGGCGATGTCCTCGGCCTCCTCCACCACCACATCGACGGAGGCCCCGGGAACCCGGCGGGTGAAAAGGTCGAGCAGGCGCCCCGCCGCGTGCTCGGCAAACGGCGCCGTCGCCACGATTTTCAGGCGCCCGGTCTCGGTCTGGGCATGTGCCACCTCCCACCGGGCCCGGTCCGCCAGTCCCACGATGTCCTGGGCATGTTCGGCGAGCGCCCGGCCGCCGGGAGTCAGCGCAATCCCGCCATGGGCGCGCACGAAGAGCGGGTCGCCCAGATCCTGCCTGAGTGCGGCGAGCGCCGTCGATACTGCCGGTTCGCTGACTCCGAGCTGGACGGCGGCCGCATGGAGGGAACCCAGCTTGGCCACCAGGGCGAACGTCCGCAACTGTCCCAATGTCATCGCCACGGCTTCATAACCTTTCGCTTATGACGATATTGACAGCCCTGTCAGGCCGGGGCAAGACTGACCTCAATCCGGCGCCAGGCAGCTGCTACTCCACGCCGCCGGCCTTTCGGAGTGAGGTAGGGACTATGCAGATTCCGGCTCCATTTGACTACGTGCGCGCCACTACGGTGGAGAACGCACTGGAACTCCTTGCCCGGTACGGACCCGAATCGCGGGTGGTTGCCGGCGGCCATAGCCTCCTGCCGATGATGAAGCTCCGCCTCTCCCGGCCCGAATGGCTGATCGACATCAATGACTTATACGAGCTCGATTTCATCCTCCGTGACGGCAACAAGCTAAGGGTCGGCGCCCTGACGCGCCACACCACCCTGCTCGAGTCGGACGAGGTGGCCGGGCTGTTCCCCATCGTTCGGGACGCCGAGCGGGTGATCGCCGACCCCGTGGTCCGCAACCGCGGCACCATTGGCGGCTCGCTCTGCCAGGCCGACCCGGCCGAGGACCTCTCCACGGTGTGTGATGTCCTGGGCGCCGAGGCAGTGATCCGCGGACCGGGCGGCGAGCGCATCCTGTCCATGTCCGAGTTCCACCGCGGACCCTATGAAACCGCGGTCGGGCACGATGAACTGCTCTGCGAACTCAGGTTCGGCATCCGCCCCCGGTCGGGCAGTGCCTATGAAAAGGTCGAACGCCGGGTCGGAGACTGGGCAGTCGGTGCCGCCGGTGCCGCTGTCACCCTCACCGCGGACGGCACTGTCGACGACGCCGCCGTCGGGCTCACCGCCCTGGGCCTCGACCACCCCCTGGCCGGGGCCGCCGCCGTGCTCCGCGGCCGGCATCCGGAGGAGGAGCTGTTCGCCGAGGCGGGCAGGCTGGCAGCGGAGGCCTGCGATCCGGTGGCTGACCAGCGCGGCCCCGTCGACTACAAGCGGCATCTCGCCGATGAGCTCACCCAACGGGTACTGCGGCGGGCCTGTGCCCGCGCCGCCCAGATGCAGGAAGGCTGAAGCCGATGCAGATCAGCATGACCGTGAACGGCACCGACGTCACGAGCGAGATTGAGCCCCGGGTGCTCCTGGTCCACTACATCCGCGAGGTCCTGGGCCTCACCGGTACGCACTGGGGATGCGACACAAGCAACTGCGGGACGTGCGTGGTCCTGATGGACGGACAGCCCGTGAAGTCCTGCACCGTCCTGGCCGCCATGGCCGCGGGGCACGACATCCGCACCGTCGAGGGGCTGGCCAGCGGCGGCACCCTCGACCCCGTCCAGCAGGGTTTCATGGAAGAGCACGGGCTGCAGTGTGGCTTCTGCACCCCGGGGATGATGCTCACGGCCCGCGCGCTGCTGGATAAGAATCCGCACCCGGACGACGCCGAGATCCGGCAGGCTATTTCCGGGCAGATCTGCCGGTGCACGGGCTACGCCACGATTGTCCGCTCGGTGCAGTGGGCCGCCGCCCACCCGGCCGGCGGCGGCGCGGACGATGCGCCGGCAGCCGAGGAAGGCCTGGCCGACACGGACACCGCCGTCCCGGATGCCCGCGTCCCGGATGTCACGGCGGAAACAGAAGACACGGAGGTGAAGGCATGACCGTCATCCATGACCGGCCGTCAAACCCGGCCGCAGGCGATGAGGACCGTCCGATCGGCTATGGCCGCATCCAGCGGAAGGAAGACCCGCGCTTCGTGCGCGGCAAGGGGCACTACGTGGACGACATCGTGCTGCCGGGGATGCTGCACGGCGCCATCCTGCGCGCTCCGGTGGCGCACGCCCGGCTCGTGTCCATCGACACCACCAACGCCCTCGCGCATCCGAAAGTGGTCGCAGTCATCACCGGCAAGGACCTTCTGGGCCTCAAGCTCGCGTGGGCGCCGACACTATCGGCGGATGTCCAGGCCGTGCTGGTGACCGACAAAGTCCGGTTCCAGGGGCAGGAAGTCGCGTTTGTCGTGGCCGAGGACCGTTACGCCGCACGGGACGCCCTGGAGCTGATCGACGTCGAATACGAAGTCCTTCCCCCGCTGGTGGACGCCCGCAAGTCACTGGACCCGGACGCCCCGGTGATCCGCGATGAGATCGAGGGCCGGACGGACAACCGGATCTTCGACTGGGAGATGGGCGACAAGGCCGAAACTGATGCGGTGTTCGCCTCCGCGGATGTTGTGGTCAGCCAGGAGATCGTCTACCCGCGGGTCCATCCCGCACCGATGGAGACGTGCGGCGCCGTCGCCGATTTCGACGCCGTCAACGGCAAGCTGACGCTCTACGAGACCACCCAGGCACCGCACGCGCACCGGACCCTGTTCGCGATCGTCGCCGGCATCCCCGAGCACAAGATCCGGATCGTCTCCCCCGATATCGGCGGCGGTTTCGGCAACAAGGTCGGGATCTATCCCGGCTACATCCTCGCCGTCGTCGGTTCGATCGTCTCCGGCCGCCCGGTCAAGTGGGTGGAGGACCGCTCCGAGAACCTGATGTCGACCTCGTTCGCCCGGGACTACATCATGCAGGGCGAAATCGCGGCGACCAGGGACGGCAAGATCCTCGCCCTGCGCACCCACGTGCTGGCCGACCACGGCGCGTTCAACGCCACGGCCCAGCCCACCAAGAACCCGGCCGGATTCTTCTCCATCTTCACCGGCAGCTACGACCTCGCGGCCGCCCACTGCTCCGTCACCGGCGTCTATACCAACAAGGCGCCCGGCGGGGTCGCGTACGCGTGCTCGTTCCGGGTTACCGAGGCCGTGTACCTCGTGGAGCGGATGGTCGACATCCTTGCCCGCAAGCTGGACATGGACCCGGCGGAACTGCGGCTGAAGAACTTCATCAAGCCGGAGCAGTTCCCCTATGCCAACAAGACCGGCTGGGTCTACGACTCGGGCAACTACGAGGCCGCCATGCGCCTCTCGATGCAGCTCGCCGGATACGAGGACCTCCGCCGCGAGCAGGCCGAGAAACGCGAACGCGGGGAACTCATGGGCATCGGGGTTTCCTTCTTCACGGAAGTCGTCGGAGCCGGGCCAAGGAAGCACTTCGACATTGTGGGCCTCGGCATGGCCGACGGCGCTGAACTGCGCGTCCACCCCACTGGCAAGGCCGTGGTGCGCATCTCGGTGCAGAGCCAGGGCCAGGGCCACGAGACCACCTTCGCCCAGATCGTGGCGGAAGAACTCGGCATCCCGCCGGAGGACATCGAGGTGGTGCACGGGGACACCGACCAGACGCCGTTCGGCTTGGGCACGTACGGCAGCCGTTCGACGCCGGTCAGCGGCGGCGCCGTGGCCCTTGTAGCCCGGAAGGTGCGCGAGAAGGCGAAACTGATCGCCGGGGCGATGCTGGAGACCCGCCCCGAGGACCTCGAATGGGAAAAGGGCCGCTGGTTCGTCAAAGGCGATCCGAGCGTCGGCAAGACCATGGCCGAGATCGCCATGGGCGCCCACGGCACCGTTGCCTTGCCTGAGGGCGTGGACGGAAACCTCGACGCCGAGGTCACCTACGACCCGCCGAACCTGACCTTCCCGTTCGGCGCCTACATCTGCGTCGTCGACATCGATCCCGGCACGGGGCAGGTCAAAGTGCGGCGCTTCATCGCGGTGGATGACTGCGGCACCAGGATCAACCCGATGATCATCGAAGGCCAGGTGCATGGCGGGCTGACGGACGGTGTGGGCATGGCCCTGATGGAGATCATCGAGTTCGACGAGGACGGCAACTGCCTCGCCGGGTCCTTCATGGACTACCTGATCCCCACGGCCATGGAAGTGCCGGACTGGGAAACCGGATTCACTGTCACGCCCTCCCCGCACCACCCGATCGGGGCGAAGGGCATCGGCGAGTCCGCCACAGTCGGCTCACCGCCGGCGATCGTCAACGCTATTGTCGATGCCCTGGCGCCGTTCGGCGTCACACATATGGACATGCCCTGCACCCCGGCCCGCGTCTGGGCTGCCATGCAGGGCCGGGCCCGGCCGCCGATCTGATGGCCTCCACCGCAGGATCCCTGGCCGCCAGGGCCGATGAACTCGCCAGCCGCCGCGAGCCGTTCGTCCATGCCACGGTGGTCCGCGCCCAGCATCCGACGAGCGCCCACGCCGGGGACACCGCCCTGGTGCTGCCCGGCGGAGAGATCCACGGCTTTGTGGGCGGAAACTGCGTGGAGGAGTCGGTGCGCGAGTACAGCCGGCAGGTCCTGGCCACCCAGGAACCCCTCCTGCTGCGGGTGCTGCCCGGAGAACCGTCCCGCACCGCGGAGGAAGGCGCCGTCGAGGTCACCAACCCGTGCCTGAGCGGCGGGGCGATCGAGATCTTCCTCCAGCCGCGGATTCCGGCGCCCCGTGTCGTGGTGGTGGGCACGACGCCGGTGGCGCAGGCCCTGGAAACGCTCGGCTCCGGCGTCGGCCTCGAAGTCGAACTGACGGACGGCGAATCCGCAGATCCCCGCGGGGACGACGCGGCATTGATTGTCGCCTCGCACGGAAAAGCGGAAGAGCGTGCCCTGGAAGCCGCCCTGCGGGCCGGTGTCCCCTACGTTGCCCTCGTGGCCAGTAGAACCCGCGGCGCCGCCGTCCTGGAATCCCTCGACGTCGACGACGCCCTGCGGCGGCGGGTTTTCACACCGGCCGGGCTGCAACTCGGCGCCCGGACCCCCGGGGAGATCGCCCTGTCCATCCTCGCCCAGCTGGTCGGTGAACGGTCCAGGGCGCGGCGCGCCGCCCCGCCCCTGGCGTCCGCTGCCGCGGCCGCCACGAGCTTCGGCACGGAGCCAGTACCATCGGAGCCAGTTCCATCCGAGCCGGCACCACCGGGGCCGGCGAGCGCGGTCGACCCGGTGTGCGGCATGTCTGTCCCGGCCCTCGAATCGTCCCTGCACCTGGTTCACGAAGGGGCCGCCGTCTACTTCTGCTCGCCCGGCTGCCGGGCCGCCTTCCGCAAAGATCCGGAACGCTATGCCGTTACGACCTGACCCGTTGCCGGCGGCAGAAAGCCCCGGGCCCCGGACCGCCGGCATCATCCTGGCCGCGGGCGGTTCCCGGCGACTGGGCCGGCCGAAGCAGCTGCTGCCCTACGGCGCCGGAGTGCTGCTCGATGCCGTCCTGGCGACTGCCCGGGACTGTGGCTTCGGCCAGACGGTGCTGGCCCTGGGCGGCGCAGCGGCCGACGTGGAGCGCACTGTGGACACCAGCGGCTGCGATGTGGTGCTCAACCCGGACTTCGGCGAAGGGTGCGCGTCCTCGATCGCCACGGCGCTCGCCGCCCTCCATCCGGGCACCAGCGCCGTCGTCCTGCTGCTCGGCGATCAGCCCGGTGTCCGGGCCGCGAGCGTCCGCGCAGTGCTTGGCGCCCTGCAGCCCACTCCTGCGCACACTGCCGGCATCGCGGTGTGCCGCTACGACGACGGCGTGGGCCACCCGATGGCGTTTGCCCGGCGCCTGCTGCCGGACCTGGCCGCCCTGCACGGGGACAAAGCCGTCTGGAAGCTCCTGGCACAGCGGGCGGACGACGTCGTCGAGGTCCGCACAGCCGGCCCCGTCCCCCCGGACGTCGACACCGAAGACGACTACCGGCGCCTCCTTGCCGGGCTGCTGGGGGCCCTATGACGGCGGCGGCGCGGGCTGGCGCGGAGGAGGACGTGCGGCGCCGGGTCCCGGATGTCGGATCGCTGATGGCCGCGCTGGACCGGGCCAACTACCTGGCCGACGTCGGACTGGCGACGGCCCTGTTCCTGGCTGTCCGCCTGCCGCAGCCCATCCTGCTCGAGGGCGAGGCGGGGGTCGGAAAGACGGAGGCCGCTAAGGCGCTGGCCGAGCTCCTCGACACCCCGCTGTACCGGCTGCAGTGCTACGAGGGAATCGACGCCGGTGAGGCCCTCTATGAGTGGAACCACCAGCGCCAGCTGCTCGGCATCCGGCTGGCCGAAGTCCGCGACACCGAGGTCACGGAAACGGACCTGTTTGCCTCCCAGTACCTGCTGCGGCGCCCGCTCCTGCAGGCGCTGGAACATCCCGGCCCGCGGCCTGCCGTGCTGCTCCTGGACGAGATCGACCGCGCCGACGCCGAATTCGAGGCCTTCACCTTTGAACTGCTGGCCGAATCCGCCGTCACCATCCCGGAGCTGGGCACAATCCGCGCCACCCATCCCCCCATCGTGATCCTGACCTCCAACCGGACCCGGGACCTTCACGACGCCCTGACCCGCCGCTGCCTGTACCACTGGATCGACTACCCGGGACCCGCCCGGATTGCCGAGATCGTGCGCCGCCGGGTTCCTGCCAGCAGYGGCCCGCTGGCCCTCCAGGCCGCTGCCGTCATCACCCGGCTGCGCACCCTGGACCTCGCCAAGCCGCCCGGGATCTCCGAGGCAATCGACTGGGTCTCGGCCCTGGCCGTGCTGGGGGTGGAGCGGATCGACCCCGGCACCACCGAGCAGACGTGGGGCTCCATCGTCAAGAACCGCGATGACCTCGAACTCGTCGGCTCCCGCGGCGCGGCCTGGCTCGTGGACGGCACCGATGGCTGAAGACCACGGCCCCGCCCAGAACAACAGTGCCACCGATCAGCCGCCGCAGCCGCCATTGGTCGAGGCGGCCGCCTTGTCCGCCGCGTTCGTCACGGCCATCCGGAGGGCCGGCCTGGCGACCTCGCCGGACCGGGCGGCGCGGCTCGCCGAGGCGCTCCACCTGATCCCCCCGGCCCGGCTTGAGCAGCTCTACTGGACCTGCCGCGTGGTGCTCGTGTCCGCCCGCGAAGAAGTGCCCGTGTTCGATGCCGTCTTCGCGGCCGTGTTCCGCGGGAACGCGCGAAGAAGTGCCCGTGTTCGATGCCGTCTTCGCGGCCGTGTTCCGCGGGAACGC
>NZ_JBFUAA010000009.1:0-201881 GCF_056406495.1 Arthrobacter sp. P1_B9 | reverse complement strand
GTGCACCATCACGGCGGCATTCCAGCGCAGCCAGGCACGGTATTTGCGTTCGATCTCTTCATCGCCAGGGAATGCCGCTTCCTGGTCGACCGGGATGGTGTTGACGTAGTCCGTGGTGGTGACCATCGGAACACCCACGCTCTGCGCGCCGGCCCGCTGGAGCAGGCTTCGCATAATGTACTGGGCACGTTCGGTGCCTTGTTCCTGAATCAGGGTATCCAGGGACTCCAGCCATTCGGCGGTCTCTTCCGGATCACGATCAGGCAGCTGGTTTGTCAACCCGCTGAGGATATGGGAGGTATCTTCTCCTGCAGCCACGTCCACCTCACTCTTCATCGTTGAATGGTGATCAATATTTTTCATTATGTGGAAAAACTTTCTTGCATTTCGAGATTATCGAGAGAGGCTGGGACGCGTCAACATCAGCGGCGCATCACCGCGGCCCGGCAGTCACAATCGGTTGGAAGGTCGGTACACAAGGCAACGCGGGGTCAGATGCGGCCCATAAAGCCGCCCGGCATCGGCCGTATCTGACCCCGCGTTGCCTTGGCGGTCAGGCTTAGGTGAGCAGCCTGCCCCACCGCGGGGAGAGCAGCGGGGCGCCGGCCATTTTGAGGCAGTGCCACAGGGTCACGGCCACCGAATCGAGCACGGGAACGCCCATGGCCGCCTCGATTTCCTCCGCGATGTTGGCACCGTAGAGATTGGTGCAGAGGTACACGAGCGCGTCCGGGTTCTGTGCCGCGAGTTCCAGGGATCCGGGCCGCATCTCGGCGTCGGAGACCCGGGCGAATGATTCGTTGTCGCTCAGGCCGAGGAAACGGTGGTCAAGTGTTTTGATCCCGTCCCGTTCGTAGGACGCCACGATCCGTTCGTTGACGTCCTCCGTGTACGGGGTGAACAGCCCGATCCGCTCGGTGCCGAAGGACCGGAAGGCCTCCATGTACGCCAGTGTGGAGGTGGTGGCGGGAATGCCGGTGGCGTCCTGTATTCCCTTGACGAGTTCGCGGTCGTGATCGGCGCCGAGCCACGATCCTGAAGTGCCGTTCCACGCGATGACGTCGACGTCGGCGGTCGCCAGGATCTCGGCGGCAGCCCGCATTGCCGGGGCATCAAATTGCCGGTCGGAGGAATCGTCGAGGGCGATCCGCGTGACCTGGATCCTGGCGAAGTGGATTGTCACGTCGTCGCGGTCGCCGAGGATCCGGTAGCTTTGCGGCTCGAGGCAGGTGTTGGAGGACGGCACGATCATGCCGATACGGGTGGGGCGGGTTGCGGAAGGCATGGGTGCTCCTAGCGGGCAGCGGGGTAGACAGCGGCGGGGGCGGGGGTGGCGCTGACGGGGGCGGTGGCCGCGGCCGCCTGGTGCTCGCGGAAACCGTTTCGGGCCACAAACTGGCCCACGGGGCCGGGGTCATGGAAGCCGCCGGCGTCCAGCACGACGCGTCCGGCGGACACCACGACGGCGGGCCAGCCGGCGAGCGTCCTACCGTCGAACGGCGAGAAATCCGTTCCCATGTGCAGGGCAGCGCCGTCAACGGTGAGTTCCTGTGCGGGATCGAAGACGACGAGGTCGGCGTCGTACCCTGCTGCGATCGTTCCCTTGCCCGGCAGGGCGTTGATCCGGGCCGGACCGGCGGCGAACACTTCCACGAAATCCTCCACCCGGGCTGCCCCGCCGGTGGCGTCCATCATGGCGGTGAAGGTGACAGGCATGCGGGTTTCCACTCCCGGCAGGCCGTGCGGCATGGCGCGGATGTCATCGGATCGCTCGCGTTTTTGCGTGAGATCGTAGCAGGAGTGGTCCGAGGCCACCGTGTGGATGGCTCCGGCGGCAAGCCGGTCCCGCAGCGCGGCGACGGTCTCGGGGCTGCGCATCGGCGGGCAGCAGGCGTACCACTCGGGGAAGGACGTGCCGTAGACGGTGTCGTCCAGGGTGAGGTAGTGCGGGCACGTTTCCGAGAAGGCGTCCATTCCGTGGCTGCGGGCCCCGGCGACGAGGTCTACGGCCCCCGGCGTGGACTGGTGCACAAAGTAGACGGGAGCGTTGGTGTACTCGGCCATCGCCAGGGTCTCCTTGACCGAGATCTCCTCCGCGAGTTCGGGCCGGGTCCGGTGCAGGTGTTCGATGCCGATGCGGCCGTCGTCCGCATGCTGCTGGGTGCAGTCGGCAATGATGGGATCGTGTTCGGCGTGGATGTAGGTAAGGCCGTCGAGCCGGACCATCTCGCGCATGACCTTCAGGATGGTGTCCCCGTCGGCCATGGTGGTGCCCCGGTTCGTGGTGTACATCTTGACCGAACGGACACCTTCGGCGGCGAGCTGTTCGAGCTGCCACGGCACAGTCTCGTCCCACTGGACCACCGAGCCGTGCAGGGCGACGTCGCAGCGGGACTCGCGTGCCAGTTCCTTCTTGTGCAACACCGCGGCCAGCGGGGTCTCGCGGGCGTCGCGGGGGATGCCGAAGTCGATAATGGTGGTGGTGCCGCCCCAGAGGGCAGCGGTGGATGTTGTCCGGTAGTCGTCCAGGGTACGGAACCGTCCGGTTACCTGGGCGACATGGCAGTGGCCGTCCACGCCACCCGGAATCACCAGCTGGCCGGCGGCGTCGATGGTCCTGGCGGCAGCGGGGACCGGCTCAGAAGCGTCCACGAGCTGGACGATCGTCCTGCCGTGCACCACGACGTGCACATTCTGGCGGCCGAAACTGTTGACCACGGTGCCGTTGGCAATGACAAGGTCTGGGGTGTGGGACATCGTTGTCCTCCTTCGAGAAAGAAAATTAGTGGGACGGTGCGGGCAGCCGGGTGGCGTGCTGCGCCGTCGTGAGGGCGGCATCGAGGTTTTTCGAAAGCCCCTTGCGGGCCTTGACCGGTGGCGGCGCGAAGGCGCCGGCCCGGTGCGGACCGGACTGGAGGTTGACTACGGACTGGGCCATCTGGATGCCAGCGGAAATGCCGTCCACCACGGGGACGGGGATCTGGCCTGCAAGCTCGCGGGCAAGTCCGGCGAGCGGCGCGCCGGCGAGGATCACAACGTCGGCCCCGTCCTCGGCGACGGCCTGGCGGCTGAGCGCCAGCAGGGTCTCCTTGAAGTCCTGCTGCACGGAACCGATGCCGTTGAGGCTCTCGTTGATGGAGCGGATCGAGGCCAGCCGGCCGGCGAGCCCGAACCGTTCAACGCAGTCCAGATACCAGGGCCGGATACGGTCCGAGATGGCGATGATCGAGAACCGGTGCCCCTGCAGGGCGGCGGCGCAAAGTGCCGCCTCGGTAATTCCGATGACGGGGACGTCGGCGAGTTCCTTCAGCGCCGGCATCCCTGGGTCGCCGAATGCGGCGACCACCACGCCGTCGACGCTGGCGCCGTCGCGAGTGTACTCTGCGATGATTTCGGCGACGGCACCGGCGGCGATCAGCGATTCAAAGCGGGTTTCGATGTATTCGACGCCGTGGCCGGCGGTCCGGACTACCAGTTCGGTTCCGGGCGAGGCTGAACGCCGGGCTTCGGATTCGATCAGCGAAGTGACATCGTTGCTGATGTTGGGGTTGATGACAAGGAGTTTCATTACTTCTTCCGATGAAGGTCGGGTTCCGTCCGGCGGAAATTCTCCGGAAACTGTTCCCGGTATTTGTCGATGTGCGACGCCGACTGGGCAGCCGCCCGGTCAGGGTCACCGCTGGCGATCGCGGTGTAGAGCGCCCGATGTTCTTCGATGAGTTCGGGGAGGTCGCTCACATGCCGGAACAGCCAGTGCATCCGGCCCTGGAGGGGTTCGAGCGCCGATTTGAGGAAGCCGTTGTTGGCGATCCGGGTGATGGCATCGTGGAATTCGCTGTTGGCCCGGTGGGCGTCCATAATGGCGCCCTTGGCTAGAGAGAGCTCGGCCACGTCCAACAAGGCTTCCAGCGCACTGAGGTCCTCCGGTGTGGCGCGGGCCGCGGCCAGCCTGCAGGCCAGCACTTCGAGCGACTGGCGGACGTCGAAGAGATCCTCCACGTCTTTGGGGCTGAGCGAGCTGACTTCGGCCCCGCGAGCGCCGCGGTCGCTGACCAGGCCTTCCTGGCGCAGCATTCGCAGCGCCTCGCGGACCGGGAGGCGGGAGACGTTGAATTCGGCGGCGAGGTCGCGCTCCACCAGCCTGGTGCCGGGAACGTAGTGCCCTTCAAAGATCCTGTTGCGGAGGGTGTCCCGGACAGCCTCCCGGAGGGGGCGTTCCTTGTCCTGGGTTTCTTCTGCGGTAAGCATGGTGCTCCATTTCGGGTTCTTTATGGCACTGCGTTCCCGGCTTCGGGAACTGGTGTTTCGTGGCCTAGCTTAGACAGGGAGCCGCTTGTTGTAGTTCAGGGTCAGCACGGATGCGCCCATGATGATCGCGGATCCCACGAAGTACAGCAGCGCCCAGGTGTATGAGCCGGTGGCACCGACGATCAGGCCGACCGCGATCGGGGTGACGAAGCCGGAGATGTTGCCGCTGAAGTTCATCGCGCCGCCCAGGACGCCGGCGTTGGTCCGGCCACCCAGGATCGAGGGGATGCTCCAGAAGAGGCCCACCCAGCGAAGGAAGAACATGACGACGGAGAGCAGGACTACCGCCGTCGTCGGGTCGGCAACGACGGTGACACCGACAAGGCCGCCGATCACTACGACGCTGGAGGTGCCCAGGAGGGTGCGCATGACGCGGTTGGCCGAGGCGCCAGATGCCCGCCATTTGTCGGCGATGGTGCCGCCGAGGATTTCGCCGACGAAACCGGCGCCGAAGATCACGAACGTGGACCAGCCGATGGTCTTCAGGTCAAAGCCCTTGGCCTGGGCCAGGTAGAGCGGGCCCCAGGTGAGCAGGCCGTAGAAGACGCCGTTGAAGCCCAGCCAGCCGAAGCACATGGCCCAGAAGGAACGGAACTTGAGGTAGGGGAGCAGGGCGCGCTTGCCCTTGCTGCCGTCGAGCTCGGCTTCGGCGTCCTCGGCGGCGTGGGAGGCCTCGATGTACTCGGCCTCGGCGTCGTTGACTCCGCGGTGCTGGCGGGGGTTGTCCCGGACGTACCACCAGACGGCGAGGCCCATGAGGACGGTGGCGGCGCCGGCGATGATGAAGGAGCTCCGCCAGCTGCCCGTCGAGGCGATCAGGCCTGCGATGAGGATGCCGCCGAGCCCGGCGCCCAAAGGGGCTCCGGCGTCAAGGATGGTGGCGCCGCGGCCGCGTTCCGATTTGTGCATCCAGATGGCATTCAGTTTTCCGCCGGCCGGCATGACCCCGGCCTCGGTGACGCCGATGCCCAGGCGGGCGATGAACATGCTGACAAAGCCTCCGGCCAGGCCGGAGGCCGCCGTTGCGGCGCCCCAGCCGACGCAGGACGCGGTCATCACCTTGCGGGGGCCGAACTTGTCGATCAGCCAGCCGACCGGGATCTGCATGAGGGCGTAGGTCCAGAAGAAGGCTGAGAGCAGGAGGCCCACGAGCTCCGGGGCCATGTTGAATTCCTTCTGGATGATGGGCAGGGCAACAGAGATGGATCCCCGGTCGATGTAGTTCACGGACACGAGGACCAGCAGGAGTAGGAACATTTTCCATCGGACATTCGTGCGCCGTTGCACGCCGTCCTTGGAGCTTGTGAGGTCATCGGGCTGTACTGCTGTTTCGGTATTTGGAAGAGACACAACTTCTCCTTGATAGAGAGTAAACATGCCGGCAGGTGATGGGGGATTTGTTTGAGGGTCAGGATGCCGGAGCGTGGGGCGTCCTGTGCGCGGGCCCTGTGTCGATCGCAGCGGTTGATAGGGCTGATGTCAGCGCTGACATCAGGTTCGGATCAGGTGCAGAATCTGGGAGGGCGGGGCCCGGCAAGCTTTCTTGTTTTGGGATCCCGATTTGGGATCCCAAAATTCAGATTAGGAGTGACGTGGGCCACTGTCAAGGGTCATGGGCCGGCTGGGCCGGTTCGCCGCGAAAATGTCGTTTGTGACTGGCCCTGGGGGCCGGGCGGGCTGCGCGGGAACATGGCTGCGCCGGAACATGGCTGCGCCGGAACATGGCTGCGCCGGAACATGGCTGCGCCGGAACATGGCTGCGCCGGCCACCAGGCAGGGAGGCCTGTTCCCGGAGCGGTGCCGGGGCCGGTAGGGGTGTGACGTGGTGCTGGCAGCCGGTCTTGGCTGCTCCGGGCTTAGCTGCCCCGGTAGGTGGAGTAGGCGAAGGGGCTCAGCAGAAGCGGGACGTGGTAGTGGGCCTGCGCTTCGGACACCGCAAAGGTCAGTGTGACTTCGGGGAAGAAGGTCTCGGTCCCGGCGGCCGCGTAATAGGCTCCGGTATCGAAGCCCAGGCGGTAGGTGCCGGAGCCCAGGCTGTCGGGGCCGAGTGACTTGACGCGGCCGTCATCGTCAGTGGCGCCGGCCGCGATCCTGACCCAGCGTTCGCCGTCGAGCATGTCCAAGGTGACTGCGACGCCTGCGGCGGGCTTGCCGGAACCCGTGTCCAGAACGTGGGTGGTGACGTGGGAAGTGCTCATGCGCCTATCAGTCCTTCGAGTCGGAGTACCGCGATTTCGCGCAGCTGCTGGCCGATGACCACTTGTTCTTCTTCGGGAGTGTGGGCGAGCCGGGCGTTGAGGGCGGCCAGGATCTCCTCGCGGCTCCGGCCGGCCGCGCGGATCAGGAAGACCTGGCCGAATTTCTCTTCATAGCTCCGGTTCCCTGCGGCGATGGCTGCGGCGACGGCCGGATCCGGAGCGCCCAGGCTCGCCTGCTCTGATTGGGAGAGCCGGGCCTCCGCGCTGTCTCCTGCGGCCCGTTCGCCGATGCGGGGATGGTGGGCCAGCGCGGCTTCCACCTCCGCCTCGGTGAACGGTTCCGCCGCGCGGCGGGCGGTTTGGAGGAGGATTTCCGTACTGTCGAAGGGCCTCGAGCCGACGATCTCCTCAATCCATCGCTCGATGTCCAGGCAGGGGCGCAGGGCGGCGGCGGCCTCCGCGCGTCCGGCGGCATTAAAGTCGTCCAACAGCATGTGCCAGATCCTTTGTGTCAATGCTGGCATCCACGGTGTAGGGCTATACGGACAAAATATTCGTATCGTGGAACTGTTATTTCAGCATATGCAAAAGATTGAACCGTACCCGTCTGAGCTGTGTCAACCAGGGCGGCTCCGCGGCGGCCCCGGTCAGCTCGCCAGGAACCGCAGCAGAACCTCGTTGATCTCCGCGGCGTGGGTCCACAGCATGCCGTGCGGGGCGCCGTCGATCTCCACGTACTCGGCACTCGGCAGCGCCTTGGCGAATTGGCGGCCGGCGACGTCGATCGGCAGGATGTTGTCCGCCGTGCCGTGCACAATGAGGGCCGGGACATCGATCTTGGGGATGTCGGCTCGGAAGTCCGTGAGCCAGGTTGGCTGCGCCGCCGACGACGCCGTGGGCCCACCCCCGGTGGCGAGGTTCCAGCCCGCGTTCAGGACCTCCTGGCTGAGCCGGGGAGTGCCCAGGAAAGTGTCGCTGTTGTAGAAGTTCTTGAAGAATTGGGTGAAGAAGGCGTACCGGTCCGCCGTCACGGCCTCCATCAGCCCGTCGAACACCGACTGCGGGACACCGTCGGGGTTGTCCTCGGCCTGCAGCACGTACGGCTCCAGCGAGGCCAGGAACACCGCTTTCGAGACCCGGGCGGACCCGTAGGTTCCGAGGTAGCGGCCCACTTCGCCGGTGCCCATGGAGAAGCCCACCAGCACGGCGTCGTTCAGGTCCAGCGTGGTCAGGAGGGTGTTGAGGTCCGCCGCGAACGTGTCGTAGTCGTAGCCCTCGGTGGGTTTGCTGGACTGTCCGAAGCCGCGCCGGTCGTAGGTGATCACACGGTAGCCCGCGCCGAGAAGCGCCGCGGTCTGCTTTTCCCACGACGAGCCGTCCAGCGGGTAGCCATGGATAAGGACCACGGCCTGGCCGGATCCGTGGTCCTCGTAGTAGAGCTCAACGTCTGTGCTGTTTTCGGTTCCAACCTTGATGTAAGCCATGCCAGCGGTCCTCCCGGTTCGGCGCAATGCGCGGTGGTTCGGTGGTTCGGTGTGGGGTGGTTCGGTGTGGGGTGGTTTCGATCTGGTGTGCAGTCAGTACGTGGGCTCCACTTTAGCGGCCGGAACTCCCGCCGCCAGGGCCTGTTCACCATCCGGAACGAGGAAGTCCTCCGCCAGGTCGGCCCACTGCGGCCGGAAGGAATACAGGCAGCCGAGCCGCAGGCGGGTCGCGGCGGCGTAGGCGTCGAAGCGCGCCGGGGTGACATGCAGTTCCTCGGCCGTTGCGATGACGTGGCGGCGGGCGGTTTGGTACCTTTCGGCGGTCAGGCGGTGTTGGTGCAGGCGCAGCTGAAGGTGCACGGCGATGTTGCCGAGGTCGGCGGCGGCCTCGGCGCGGCAGGCTTCATCGAAGTCCAGCAGGCCCAGGGGAGCGCCGGGATCCAGGGTGAAGATCTGCTTGTCGTGAAGGTCCCCGTGCGACCAAACCAGCGGATCCGGATCGGTCCGGAGCAGCTTTTGGGCGGCCTGCCCCGCGGCCCCGCGGACGGCCGCGCGCTCCGCTTGCGCCGCCGGAATGTCCCCGGCGTGCACCAGCCACAGGTGCACCGTGTGTTGCAGTCTCGCCAGTTCGACGGCGGCCGTCCGGACAGGGAGCGCCTCGAGAGTGGGGCGGTGCGCGGGCGCCAAGGCCAGGGAATGCTGCCGGACCCAGGCCCAGGACCATTTTTGCCAGGCATTTTCAAAGACCACATCGCTGACCGCGGGGTCGATTCCCAGCTCGAACAGGGAACGGCCGGGCAGCGTCATGAGGGTGAGGCAGCCAGGGGTGGAGGAAACAATTTCCGGTGTGAGGAAGTCCCCTGCGCCGAGGAGCTCGTTCATCCGTTCGTGCCTGCCCACCGCTTCGTCGGACTGGCGGGCCCGGAAGAGCTTGAGGTGGTGCTCCCCGGCTCTGACCACGGCACGCTTATAGGCCCGGTGCACCACCACCACCCCCAGCGGCGACGCGCGCTTCAGGGCGGGGAGACGCCGGTCGCGGCCGTCCCGCAGGAGCTCCAGCTGGCCCGCCCGGAGGTGGGCTGCCCGGACCCCTGCCCGGCCGGGAACCCCCAACTCCAGGACGTAGTCCTCCGCGGAGTCGTCGGGCCAGGAGCGGATGACCTGCCATTCGGTGTTGTCAGCATCCAGGATGGCGGCCGGGACGGGCGGGTGCCAGCCCATGTGGATCAGCTCCGGGATCCGAGGGGCCGGCTGCTGGCCAGGACGGTGGATCCGAAGGACTGACGATGCCTTACCCGGTCCTCGAGAACGCGGGTCGCCAGCGATGAGCCCGAAGGAAGCGAAGAACAGGCCAGTCGCAGCCAGCGTGCGTCCGAGTAGGCATCGAACCGATCCGGGCTGACCTGCAATTGCTCGGCCACGGCCAGCACCTTTGTGTGGGCCTTAAGGTATCGCGCCGGCGTCAGGTTACTGCGCCACATGCGCCGCTCCAGATGGAAATCCAGGTAGGCGAGGTCGCGGGCGGCTTCGGCCCGGGCAGTATCGTCGAAGTCCAGCAGCCCGAACGGGGACCGGCCGTCGCCAGCGATGATCTGCCGGTCATGCAGGTCTCCGTGGGCCCATACCAGCGCGTCCGGTACCGAGCCGAGCAGGTTCGCCGTGACGTAATCTGCCATGGCGATCAAGGTGCCGCGTTGGGTGGACAATTCCGGAACATTCTCTGTGTGGCGCAGCCATAGTTTCAACCAACGGGCCACGCCCCTCGCTTCCACCTCCGGTGAATGGACCGGCAGGGCGCCCAGAACGGTTTGTCTGCTGACGTCAGACGCCGCGCTCAGCTGGGCGAGCCAGGCGCTGGACCATTCTTCCCATGCGCCGGCAAACTCCTTGTCGCCGATCGTGACGTAGTCCTCGCCGATTTCGCCGAGCGTCGGTCCGGAGAGGGCGCTCAAAACGAGGGTGTCCGGGGAGCTCTGAAGCACCTCGGGCGCCGTAAAGGCGCCGGCGTCCAGCAGGAGGTCCATCTGGGCGTACCGTTCGGCCGGGACCGCGGCCCTGCCGGGCCGGAAGACCTTGATGTAGCATCCCTCCGCCCGGATGATCGCCCGCGTGTAGGGCCAGTGGGAAATGATTTCCCCGCGCTGTCTTTCGGTCCGAAGGGCCGGCAGTTCGGGATCGTCCTCCGGCAGGATCTCAAAGTGGCCATGGCTCAGATGTGCTCCCCGAACGCCGGGCCGTTCTGCAGTCCGGACCTCAAGCAGGTATTCTCCGGGTTCTTTGTCGGGCCACGCGTTGTGGACGCGCCACGCCGTGCCGGCGTCGTCGGTGTATTTCCAAAGCGGCGGGTGCCAGCTCATGCGATCAACTCCAGGGCCCGGCGGATATGCCAGCTCGTGTCGGCCGGCCAGTCGCTGGCCCGGTTCCTGAACGGGTCGACGCTGTTCAGGAACAACCGGAAGGCCGCCCAGGTCTCCACCCTGGCCTGCGATACGTGCCCGCCGGCCTCGCGGTAACCGTCGATCAGCTGGGCCGTCTTGCGGCCGCCGGCGACGGGCCCGACGCCGGCGGGGTCTGCGATGTCCTCCACCGCGGCAAAGGACCCAAGGTCTCTGGCCGGGTCGGAGGTCCTGACTCGGTCGAAATCGATGATGCGGACGGCCGGGCCGTCCACCAGAACTTGGTCCGCCGAAAAGTCACCATGGACCATCACCGGCTGTTGCCTTCGGGGGCCGGCGGCGCCGACAGCTGCCAGGAGCCGGCCGGAGAGCGCGTCCACCGGAGCCTCGAGCCCGGGGAGCAGGCAAGTGATCATGGACCGCGTGGCCATGAGCTGGCGTACAAGGTCCTCCATGTCCGCCATCGGGTCCGCTCCGGTTCCCGCGTCCATTCCATGGATCGCCGCCAGGGCTTGGCCGGCCCGGTAGGCGGCCGGATCGTTGTCGACGCCGCCCAGGTCTCCGTGGCCCCAGTCCGGGGAGGCGCTGATGCCGTGCGCGGCGCATTCCGGGTCGGCGAGTTCGGGCAGGACCGGGATGCCGTGGCTCTGAAGCCGCTGCCGCAGGCGGAGACCTTCGGCAGCTTCGTCAGCTTGGACGGCGGTCTTGACGACGACGGGCAGTGTCGCCGATGGGATCCTGACAACGAGCCTGCGCTCCGGGTTGTATCTCAGCACGCTGACCGGGGGGTCCAGGAAGCGCCCTGCCGCGGGGAGCGCTCCGAGCCGTCCGAGTCCGTGGTCCCGGAGCCACCGCAGGTTGGGGCGCAGCGGCCAGTCCTCTTCGATGGGGCCGACAGCCACGACGACGTCACCGTGCGGACGGTCGGGCTGGACAAGCCGGATGCCGCCGTCGCGCTTTTGCGAGCTGTCTGCCCGCTGCTGCAGTTTCCCGACGTGCTCCGGTGTTGTGGTCAATGCCCAGCCGTAGCTGCCGGCCCCATAGCCGGCCCGGCGGAAGGCGACGAGGGCGGAGGTGTGCGGTTTGTAGCGGGTCCTGATGATCTGGACACTTTCGCCCAAGAGCCCGGAGAGCAGCTCGTCGTCGAGCACCCAGTTCAGGGCCGGGATCCGGGGGTCCCGGGCCGCCAAGGCACGGTCAGCGTCGCGCCGCTGCGCCTGCAGCCACTCTTCCTGCAGCCTTTGTCCCTGCGGGGTGCTCATGTCGGCACCTTGAACAGTTCACCCGGCTCGGGGGTCTGCTGCCGGTGGACCCAGCCGGCAAAGCGGGAATCCGGATCGGCCAGCAATGACTGCGGCGGCCCGTCTTCCAGGATTTGGCCGTCTTCGAGCCAGATCACCCGGTCGCACGATTGGGCCGAGTTGACGTCGTGGGTGATCGTGATGGAGGTCCGGCCCTCGGTGAGTGTGTCCAGGGCGCTGAGGACCGAATCCCGGGATGCCGGATCGAGCCCGGCGGTCGCCTCGTCCAGGATCACGATCGGGGCCTTGCGGAGCATGGCACGGGCGACGGCCAGCCGTTGACGCTGGCCCCCGGAAAGATTGTTGGCCGCCTCGCCAAGGACGGTTTCGTAGCCCTGGGGCAGCGCGCGGATGAAACCGTCGGCCTGTGCGAGGGCCGCCACGGCTTCGATCTCCTCATCGGTGGCATCGAGGCGGCCGAACCTGATGTTCTCCCGGGCGGAGGTTCCGAACAGCACGGAGTCCTGGAGCAGGATGGAGACGTGGGCGCGGACGGAAGCGATCTTGAGGTCCCGCAGGTCCTCGCCGCCGAGGCTGACATTCCCCTTCCACGGGT
This sequence comes from Arthrobacter sp. P1_B9, assembly GCF_056406495.1. Classification (NCBI taxonomy): domain Bacteria; kingdom Bacillati; phylum Actinomycetota; class Actinomycetes; order Micrococcales; family Micrococcaceae; genus Arthrobacter; species Arthrobacter sp. P1_B9. The sequence continues at coordinate 189,638 of NZ_JBFUAA010000009.1, read as the reverse complement.
CCACCATCCGAAGGATCATGCTTGCCAGTGTGGACTTTCCGGCCCCGGAGGGCCCCAGCACGGCGCAGTGCTGACCTGCCGGTATGGTCAGGGTGATTCCCTTGAGCACCGCGGTTTCCTCGAAGTGGCCGGCCCAGACATCATCGAACACAATGTCCGGGTGCGGGTTCCTGAGGGCGACGGCGTGCGGTGACTCGGGCACGTCACTCTGGGCCTCAAGCAGGTCCGCAACCCGTTCCCCGGACGCCGTCGCGCGGGCGATGCGGCTCGTGTACCTGGCCACATCCTTGAGTGGCCTCAGCCCGGTTTTCAGGTAGGTCAGGAAGACGACCAGATCACCCGGGGTCATCACGTGCTGCATCACCCTCCATCCGCCGGCGGCCAGGACCACCGCCGTCGCGATTCCCGTCAGGACGTCGGTCTTCCGCTGCAGGCTGGCGGCCAGCCGCAGCGTGACCACGCCGGAGCCAAGGGCCGACTGGTTGCTCTTGCTGAAGCCCGAGCTGAGGGTGTCTTCGAGTCCATACGCCTGGACTTCGCGCATTGCGCCCAACGTCTGGGCGGCGGTGGTGGCCAGGGCGCTTTCTCCCTTGCGTGACTTGCGGGCCGCGGTAGTAATCGATCCCGAGTTCTTGCGGGACACCAACACGAATATCCCGATGGACACGAACGTCACCAGTGCGATCAAAGGATCGAGCCAGAGCATGATGAACATCATTGCTATCAGCGACACGAAATTGCCGATGAGGGGGAGCCCCGCCGTGACGGCCACATCCTGCAGCCGGGACACGTCTCCGACGAGCCGCTGGACAGTGTCGCCGGTGGAGGCGCGGCTGTGGTGGCGCATCGACAGGCCCTGGAGGTGGCGGAAGGTTCGGGCGCGCAATTCGGAGGAAATCCGGGTACCCACCAGGGCAAACGAAATCGCGGACACGTAGCCGGCCACGGCCCGGATCAGGCAGATGACAACCACCGCACCGGCGCAGAGGAGCAGCACCTCCGCACTCGCCTCCACGCTGAGCGGGGACCTGCGGAGATTGGCGCCGAGTGAGTGTGAGACGGAGTCCAGGACGATTTTCACCGGCCACGGCTCAAGAAGCCGGAAGAGGATTTCCACGGCCATGGCAATGAATCCCCAAGTGATGAGCAGCCTGTGCCCGCGCAAATGCGGGCGGACGCACCGCAAGGTCCGCCGCAGCGGTGAGAGTTCAGCCGGTGGGCTGGTGCGGGTCCGTCGCCGTAAGGTCCGCCAGCTGCGGGGGTGCGAATGCCTGGCAGTGGTGGTCATTGCCTGGCCAGTCTGCGTGCAGGCGGCAGCGCCTCGGTGATCCGGGACAGCACCCCGCTCCAGCTGAACCGCTGCACGGCGTCGTTGCGGGCATCGAGCCCCAGCCTTTCCCGCAAATTCGGGTCTTGGCCGAGCCGGAGGAGGGCGTCCGCGAGCGCGGCGGGGTCCCCGGGCGGGACGAGGATCCCGGTGCGGCCGTCCTGGATGATGGACGGGATCTGGCCCACGGCGCTCGCGATCACAGGCAACCCGGCTGCCATGTACTCAAAAACCTTCAGCGGCGAGAAGTAATCGTCCTGGCCAGGTCCGTCCGGGGGATAGGGTGCGGCGGCGGCGTCGAATTCTGCCAGGAGGCCGGGCACCGCAGCCGGCGCGACGGGGCCCGAGAAAACCGTCGGCACGCCGAGGGATTCGGCGAGGCGTTCGAGGTCCTGCCGGCCGGGGCCGTCACCCACCACATGAAGCTGCCAGCGCAGGCCCGGGTCGGCGGTCTGCTGGTTGGCCAGGGCGACACCGTGCAGCAGGCCGGGGACACCGTGCCAGGGCTTCAGGGTTCCGACGAACCCGACGGTGAGGTGGTCCGGATTCCGGCGGCCGGGGCGGCGGGCCGTGATCCGTTCGACGTTCACTCCGTTAGGCGCCAGCACGGTCCTGGCGGTCGGCACCCGCGCCCGCACCCAGCGGACCACGGGATCCGAGACGCAGGCCACGACGTCGGCCGTCGCGGCGTTGCGGCGGAACACCGTCTCAGCCTTCTTCACGTCGAGCAGCTGGCGGTACCGCTGCTGCTCCTCGATCAGCGGCGCATTGACCTCCAGCACGGACGGCACGTCCAGGATGCGGGCCACCACGGACAGCGCCGGGCTGAACAGCGAATAGCGCTCGTAGAACAGCCCGCAGCCGTTGCGCAGGACCTCGTCCGCCAGGCCCAGCGCGGCGTCCTGGACCGCCCGTTCCCGCGCGGAGGCGGGGACGGATTCCGGCTTGACTTCGACGACGTCGAGATCGGCAAGGTCGCTGGGCCGCTCGGTGCCGAGCAGGGTGCAGTAGACGGTGACGGCGGCGCCGGTCCCGCGCCACGCCCGGACGATTTCCTGGACATGGACGGAGGAGCCCTTGGTGCCGAAGACAGGAACGCCGGGGTCGGCGCAGAGATAGGCCACGCGGGTCATGCGACTCTCCTTTCAGAACGGGAGAGGGACCTCAGGAGCTCGGCCTGGCGGTGGACGTTGTAGTCCTCCTCGATCAGGGCGCGGGCGTTGCGGGACATGGCAAGTCTGTCCGTGGCCGGGGAGCCGAGCTGGCAGATGCCGCGGGCCAGGGCGTGCGGGTTGCCCGGCCGGACCAGGACCCCGGTGGAGCCGTTCCGGACTACTTCGGGGATCCCGGTGACGGACGTGCTGACGCAGGGGACGCCCGTGGCCATGGCCTCGAGCAGGACCGTGGGCATGCCGTCCGCGTTGCCGTCGGCGCCGACGACGCAGGGCGCCACGAAGACATCGGAGGAGTGGAGCAGCTCGTGGACCTGGTCCTGGGTCTGCGGGCCGAGCAGGCGGACATGGGCGCCGAGTCGGAGCTGGCCGATGCCGGCCTCCAGTTCCTCGGCCAGGAGCCCGGTCCCGGCGATCCGGAGGTCCAGTTTGACCCCTTGGTCCAGCAGTTCGGCGGCCGCGGGCAACAGATACTGGAAGCCCTTTTTCTCCACCAGGCGCCCGACGGCGGCGATGCGGAGGGTGGCTTCGAGCGGCCGGGGCTCCCGGTACGGGAAGCGCTCCAGCTCCAGGCCGTTGCGCACCAGATGGAGCCGGGCGGTCGAGGACGGGAAGCGGCGGCGCAGGTAGCGCATGTTGTATTGGCTGATGGTCACGGCGTGGTGGGCCTGCTCGAGCTTGAGCCGCAGGTCCTCGTCCTGGACCGATTCATGGAAGATATCCACCGCGTGCGCGGTGAACGAGAACGGGATGCCGGTGATGAGGGACGTCAGCCGGGCCACGGTGGTTGATCCCGAGGCGAAGTGGACGTGCATGTGCCGGATGTTGCGGTTCTGCAGCGCGGTGGCCAGGTTGATGGCCTGCACGGCGTCGTCTGCCGAGGCGGCGGCGAGTTCGCCCAAATTCCGGCCGACGGCGGCTGTGAGCCCGGCCGCGTCGGCCATCCGGAGGCTCTCCCACAGGGCCACAGTCTTGATGGGGCGGTCAATGTACGTCACCGGTGCCTGGACCCGGGCGAGCTCGGGGTGGAACCGGGGGTCGTCGGTGGGACGGAGCGAGAAGATTTCGATCCGGTCCCCGGCGGCCTCGCGGGCCAGGATCTCCGAAACGATGAACGTTTCGGAGAACCGCGGGTACATCTTCAGGACGTACGCCGTCCCGGGTTCAAACGGCGACACGGCTGGCACCTTTCACGCTCGCTGCGGCCTCGCTTTCGTCCGCGCTGAATTGTTCGGCACTGGCCCGTTCGGCGGCGACCTGATCGGCACCGTCCCGATCCGCTTGGGCCAGCTCGGTAGTGGCCAGCGGCCGCAGCAGCTCGGCGGCCAGCTGCGGAACCCGGATCAGGCCGTCCAGCACCGCACGACGGCGGTCCACGGTGGTGCCGATCCGGGCGGCCAGCCAGGCCGCCAGGATCTCCGGCGTCAGCGTGCCAATCTCGTGTTGCTCCAGGTACCCGGCCGCGGCGAGGGACTCGGCCCGGATCCGCTGCTCGGCGCGCGACTGCGTGCGGGGCACGATCAGGGCCGGGACAGGGGTGCTCATGATTTCGCACACCGTGTTGTAGCCGCCCATGGCCACGACGGCGCCGGCGTGCCGGATGTGGAACACGATGTCATCGACTGTAGCGACCACTTTGACGCCGGGGCGGGCCCGCTGCCGGAGGTCATCGAGCTGCTCGGCGGGCATCTGCGGCCCGGCGACCACGAGGTGTCCCAGCCCGTCCGGGACCGGGGTGGCGACGGCGACGCGGGCCAGGGCATAGCCGTCCGAGCCGCCGCCGACCGTCGTCATGCAGTACCGCCCGGGCATGCAGCTGGTGCCGGAGGCCGGAGGGCGCCCCACGGCCAGGTAGCCCGTGTACCGGATGAGCTTTCGGAGGGCGAACGGTATTTCGCCGGCGGCTACGGGATCGTGGACGGCGGGATCGCCGTAGACCCAGATGGCATCGAACAGGTCCTTCACAACGCGGGGACCGCCCACCCTGGCCCATTCGGCGAGGGCCGCGGCGGGCGAGTCGAGGACCTCGCGGAGGCCCAGCACCACGCGCACGGGCCCGGCGGTGCGGGCGTGGCGCAAGGCTGTTTCGAGTTCGCCATGAACGCCCGTGGCGTGCCGGTCCACCACCACGAGGTGGGGGGAGAAGCCGGCCAGCGTTGCCTGCAGCAGCCTGGCCCGCAACGGCACGAGCTCCCCCATGGGCAAGGTCAGGTTCCGCGGCAGGTAGCCCGCGGAACCCTTCGCCACACCGGGAAGGAGCACCCAGTCCCACCCCTCGGGCAACCGGAACGCCGGTGCGAGGGCTGTGCCGGTGATGAGGATTCCGGTGACGGGGCGGCCGATCAGCCCGGGAAGCTGATTGTTCAGCGCGTGGGCCAGTGCCAGATTCCGACGCACATGTCCCAGGCCCACTGAATCATGTGAGTACAGCACTATCCGCAGTGGCTCCACAACAATCCTCCCCCGCCCCCGGTGCCCCCGGACAAGGCCGCGATCGCGACTGTGTCCGGGCAGGTGCTGTCTGATGTTAAGCATCAGCGTGCGCCCCGAGAGTGAGGGTGGGATGAGGGGAAGATTAAGGATTCCTCATCCAAGGGCCCGCTTTTGCGGCGCCGCGCTTAGGCACGGGCACCAGCGGGTGCGGGCCAGAGGCGAGGTGGGGCCAGAGGGCTGGGGCAGGTCAGACGGCGGGGCAGGTCAGACGCGGACCCCGGAGGACTGCAGGGGGATCCGGATCAGGAACGTGGCCCCGTGGCCGTATTCGGATTCCACCGTGGCCACGCCCCCGTGTGCCTGGGCAATGGCCGCGACAATGGCAAGGCCCAGTCCCGAGCCCTCCACGCCGCGGCCCGTGTGCGCCCGGCCGAACCGCTCGAAGATCCGTTGCTGGTCCTCGGCGGCGATGCCGATCCCGTCATCGCGCACCCACAGCACGAGGGTGTCCTGCGGGGGCAGCGAGGTGCCGTCGTTCGCCGTCGGGCGCTCAATCCGGGAGCCGAGCGCGATGGTGGAGGACGGCCCGGTGTACTTGACGGCGTTCGCGGCGAGCTGGACCAGTGCCTGGGTGAGGCGCTGCGGATCCGCCTCCACCACGTAGCCAGCTCTTTCATCGATCTGCCAGTGCCGGTCGGCCAGGACGTGCACCTTCTCCATGACCTGATCCAGGAGCTCCGGGACCCGGACGGGTTCACGCTGGATGAAGCCGATCTCGCCGGAGTTGGCGAGCAGCAGGAGGTCGTCCACCAGGCGCTGCATCCGGTCCACCTCGTCCAGCAGCACGTCCCTGGTGGCAATGACATCGTCCGGATCATCGACCGTCACGAGCTCGAGGTGCCCGCGGAGAATGGTCAGCGGGGTCCGCAGCTCATGGCCGGCGTCGTCCAGGAACTGCTGCTGTTGCTGGGCGCCCTCATCGAGTCTTTCCAGCATGGTGTTGAAGGTCTTGGCAAGCAGGGTGACGTCGTCCTCGCCCTTGCGCACCGTCACCCTTTGCGTGAGGTCCTCCGGGCCCACCGCCCGGGACGTCTCGCGCATACGGCGGAGTGGATCGAGCAGCCGGCCCGCAACCACGCTGCCGATCACCGCTGCAGCCAGAAGCATGCCGAGGGCCACCAGCGAATACGTCCGCACCGAGCTGGCGTTGTGCTCGCGTTGATCGCCGGCGTCCCGGCCGACCAGGAAGAATGTCCCGGGGGCGCCCTTCATGGGCACCACCACTGTCCTGAGTGGACGGCCGTCCGAGTTCAGCTCGCCGAAGGACGCGCCGGCCGGGTTGCTGAGCTGGGCAGCATCGGCCAACATGCTGTTGTTCAGGAGGTTGCTGTCTCCGTTGCCTTCAACGGTCCATGCCACATGCCCATCCACTATCCCTGCCATGACCTCGTTGCTGCGCGGCTCGATATCCTCCGCGGCCTCGTGAAGGGCGCTGACGTACGTCCTGTTGGCGTAGTCACCGGACGTTTTCTTCTTTGTCTGGACGACCTTGACCACGGCATTCGCCTTGTCGAGAACCGCCTGGTCGGTCCTGGCATCAGAGTCCTGGAACTGGACCACGAACGTGACCATCCCGGCTGTGACCACCCCGGCGAGCATCATGCCCAGCATGGCGGCCACCACCCGGAAACGCACCGAGTGGATCTTTGCGCCCCAGCCGGACGGGTCCTGGGTTTCCGCCTCAGGGAAGGCAACCGCCGGCGCGGCCTGGCCGTCTTCACTGGGATGTTCATCCAAGGTGGCCACTCTGTTCCCTTCCTGCGCGGATCAGCTTGCTATGCCTAGCTGAGGCGGTACCCGGCGCCGCGGGTGGTGAGGATCCGGTCCGCGCCGAGTTTCATCCGCAACTGGCGCACGTACACATCCACCACGTTGGACGTGCCGTCGAAGTCGTAGCCCCAGACATGGCTGAGCAGTTGCTGCCGGCTCAGGACCTGCCCGGGGTGGAGCAGGAACATTTCCACCAACGCGAATTCGCGGGCAGAGAGTTCCACCATCCTGCCGTCGACGCTGACCGAGTGGGTGAGCAGGTTCAGCTCCAAGTGCCCGTAGCGCATGACGCTTCCCGCCAGCACATCGCCGGTGTCCGACTTGCGGATCCGGGCCTTGATGCGGGCCACGAGTTCCTCGAAGTGGAAAGGCTTGACGATGTAGTCGTCGGCGCCGCCCTCCAGCGCTGCGACGGTGTCGCTGGATGATCCGCGGGCCGTGAGGAAGATGACCGGGATGCCCACCTGGCCGCGGCGCAACGCCGCGAGGACGGCGTACCCGTCCAGGCGGGGGAGTCCGATGTCGAGGAGCAGGAGATCAAATTCGCCGCTGGAGGCGTAGTCCACGGCCGTGACGCCGTCGGCGACCACCGTGGGCACGTAGCCAGCCGCGCGCAGACCCTTTTCGATGAAGCGGGAGATGCGTTCTTCGTCTTCTGCAATGAGGATGCGGGTCAAGGTGACTCCCTGGACAGCCCGGCTCCGGAAGGCTCCCCTAGCCGCGCATCTGCACGGTCCTCTTCGCGGGATCCTAGGCCTGCTCCAATACTGCGGCGTCTCCTACATGTGACTGGGAGGAATTCCGGGGCCCCAGCAGCCTCGATCAGCCCGTAGTGCGGGCCGGACCCGTGCCCCGTTGTGTGGGGCCGGCGGTTGAGCTGGTGCGGACCCGTCAGGGCGGCGCGGCGGGACGTGCTGGACCGCGCGCTGGACAAGAGGCCCCTGCGTCGGGGCGACTGAACGTTCTTGATTCAGAAGGAATGGACATCTGGTGCTCCTCCAGAGGACGGCCCCACGGCGTGGGGTTCCATCGGGCAGCTGCGGCTGAGACTATTCCCGCTTCTTTCATCCTGCCCCCGTAATGGAGCCTGCGCCACCTCTGATCGGTTGATTTTCAGCCTGTTAACAGCTCACTCGCAGTAGCTGGCCCCTGCCGGCCCGTTATTGCCCAAAAAGCGCGTCTGTGAGCTGGTGAGTCAGGTCGTGGATGAGGTCCAGACGGTCCGCACTGTCGGCGTCGTCCGGGCCCCACGTGTAGATGACCACCGCGTAGGAGCGGTCGGCGGCGCTGAGCAGGGCGGCGTCGTGGACGTAGCCCTGCACCACGCCGTACTTGTGGTGGACCGTGATGCCGGGCGCGACGGCGGCCGGGATGAGGTCCTCGTCATTGGTGTGCTGCATGTAGCCGAGCAGCTCCGCGGTGTGACCGGCGTTGAGCAGCTTGCCCGTGGTGACCTGCGCCAGGAGCCGCGCCATGTCCGTCGGGGCCAGCAGGTTTTGTTCGGGATCGTAGGTGATGCCGAGGGTGGCGGCGTAGGCGGTGAGGTTGGGGTAGCCGATGTCCCGCATCAGCAGGAGCCATGAGTCGTCGCTGCTGGTGTTGATCATGGCTTTGAGCTGGAACGCGGCATTGAACGCGCCCAGGGGAGCATCGAGTGACTTATCGCCGGTTTCCACGAGGTGGTAGTAGGCGGCGGCCGTCAGGACCTTCGCGGTGCTCGCCGCCGTGTAGGGTGCCACGTCGCCGTAGCTCTGCAGCTGGCCGTCGCGGGTGTCCAGCACGGCGACGCCGATCCGGTGATCGGGGTGCGCGCCGATGATCCGCTGCATCTCGGCGGGAAGGTCGACGGCGGCGGCCGCCGGGGCTGCCGGTGCGGTCTCCGCCGGGCCCGGCTCCTGCTGCCAGGCGACGGTCAGGACGTCACCGGTCAGGAAGTCGCGGGTCAGGAAGTCACGGGTGTGGGAATCACTGCCGGGTGCGGTGCGGATCACGCCGAGGACCACGACGGCGGCCAGCACCAGCACCGCGGCGGCCCAGACGAGCACCACGTTCCTGCGGTGGGTGGGAGCGGCCGGCCGGGGGCCCGGATTCATCATGTACGTGGGCCTTTCCGGACTCGACTGGGTGGTGCCTCCGACGTTAGGCCGGGCCGGGGGCGAAGTCCACGGAGCGCGCGGGGCGCGGCCCAAGTGGGACAAAAATCCCAGATGCGGGTCCACTACGCTGGCATTCATGACCCGGAAAATTACTGTCAGCCTGCCGGACCCCACCTTGCGTGAGTACCTTCAGCCGCACCCGGACGTCACCGTCCTGGAGTGGGACCTCGCCGGTGAGCCGCCCCTGCCGCGGATCGACATCGTGGTCCCGCCGTACATGGGCGGCCCGGAGGTCCTGCGGAGCCTGGCAGCGGTGGACACGGCCCTGGTGCAGAGCCAGTCGATCGGGTACGACGGCGTGGCGGAGTTCCTGCCGGCCGGGCGGGTCTTCGCCAACGCGTCCGGCGTGCACGAGACCTCCACCGCGGAGCTGGCGCTCGCCCTGATCCTCGCCAGCCAGCGCGAACTGCCCCGCCTGATCCAGCACCAGCAGGAAGGACGGTGGGACGCCCGGCCCACGGCCAGCCTGGCCGACCGCCGCGTCCTGATCGTTGGCTACGGCGGGGTGGGCAAAGCGATCGAGGACCGGCTCCTGCCGTTCGAGACCACCGTGACCCGGGTGGCGAGCACCGAACGGACGGATGACCGCGGCCGGATCCACGGCATCGCGGAGCTGCACACGCTCCTGCCGGAGCACGACATCGTGGTGGTGGGGGTTCCGCTCAGCGACTCCACCCGGCACCTGATTGATGACGCCTTCCTCGCGGCCATGCCGGACGGCGCCCTGGTGGTAAACGTGGCCCGTGGCCCGGTGGCGGACACCGAGGCCCTGGTCCGGCACACCGCCTCCGGCCGGATCCGCGCCGCGCTGGACGTCACCGATCCCGAACCCCTGCCGCAGGACCACCCGCTCTGGCGGACCCCGGGCGTCATCATCAGCCCGCACGTGGGCGGCGCGAGCTCGGCGATGCGCCCGAGGATGGGCCGGCTGCTGCAGCGGCAGATCGAGATCATGCTGGCGGGCGAGCCGCCGGCGAACGTGGTGCTGAACGGCTAGTTGGGCGCGGGCAACGGCTGGGGCGTGTCGCTTTAGCCCTCCTGGGTTACGGCCGACATGTCGCCGACGCCAGGGGTGCCGTCGGCGAGCGCGTAGCGCTGCAGCACCGCGCCCTTCGGTGAGGCGACGACCGGCTCGATGAGCCTGAGGTTCGTCGGAACCACCCCGTCCGCGAAGACCTTCTTTCCGCCGCCGAGAAGGATCGGATACACCCAGAGCGTGAGTCGGTCGAAGAGCCGCTCGGCGAACAGGGTCTGCACGAAGTCGAGGCTGCCGATCACGTGGATGTTCTCGTGCCGGTCGCGCAGTTCGCGCACGGCGGCGACGATATCAGGACCGAGGAGCGTGGAGTCGGCCCACTCGAGGGCCGGCGTCCCGCGCGAGGCCACATATTTCGGGATGCGGTTGAACAGCCGCGCGATCTCACCGTTGGCGTGCGGCCAGTATCCGGCGAAAATGTCGTAGGTCCGGCGCCCGAGCAGCAGCGCGTCCATCCCCGCCATCCCGGAGACGACCTGTTCGCCGACGACCTCGTCGATGAGGGGCGCCTGCCAGCCGCCAAACGCGAAGCCGTCGGCAGGGTCCTCGTCCGGCCCGCCGGGCGCCTGCGCAACGCCGTCGAGGGTGGTGAACAGGTCGATATGGATGAGTCCCATGCCGTGCTCCTTCTCCGTCGCCCGTCGTCGCCGCGGCGACGGGATCACTTCGAGGCTGGCACACCGTTCCCTCGCGAAGCAACAGGTTTCAAGGGCTCCCGGCGGTGTCCACCACGCAGAACCTGTTGCCCTCCGGATCGGCCAGGATCACGTAGTCGGCGTCCGCGGGCCGCTTGCTCCATTCGATCCGGGTGGCGCCCAGGCCCAGGAGGCGCTGCACCTCGGCGTCCTGGGTGTCCGTGTAGAGGTCCAGGTGCAGGCGCGGGGGAATCTGGACGGCCGCGGGGACGCGGTCCAGGGAGACGCAGGTGCCCACGCCGCCCGGCGGCTGGAGGATCACGAAGTCGCCGTCGGGCTCGTAGCGGGGCTCGTAGCCCAGGGCGGCCTGCCAGAAACTCATCTGGCGTTCGAGGTTGTCCACCCGGATGACGATTGAGCCAATGCGCAGCATCCGGATCAAGCTACACCCGGGCCGCAGCCCCGGCAAGCAAACGCAGCCCGGCAAGCGGCCCGGGTCGGCAAGCAAACCGCGCATTTGAGCATCGCCGCAGGCCCGCCCCCGATTCGCCCTCAGAGGAACCCGGCCCACTCCCGGGTTCGGGACGTAAACTGACCCTCACATCGTTCTGTGTGACACAGTCTGTGACGCGTGAAGTGGAGACCGGATGCTCTGGAAACTGCTCGTCGAATACCTGAGGCCGCAGCGGCGGCTGCTGCTCGCCGTCGTCGTCTTCCAACTGGCGGCGTCCATTGCCTCCCTCTATCTGCCCACCCTGAACGCGGACATCATCGATCAGGGCGTGGCGAAGGGCGACACCGAATACATCCTGCGCATCGGCGGGCTCATGCTGGCGGTTACCCTGCTGCAGGTCATCTGCACGGTCGTGGCCGTGTACTTCGGGGCGAAGGCCGCTATGGCGCTGGGCCGGGACGTCCGGGGCGCCATCTTCAGCCGGGTCGCCGCGTTCTCCGAGCAGGAAGTCACCCGGTTCGGCCCGCCCAGCCTCATCACCCGCTCCACCAACGACGTCCAGCAGGTCCAGCAGCTGGTCCTGATGTCCGCCACACTCATGGTCACGGCGCCCATGCTCTGCATCGGCGGGGTGATCATGGCCATCCGGCAGGACCTGCAGCTGTCCTGGCTGATCGCCGTCAGCGTCCCCGTGCTGCTGGCCGCGGTGGGTTCGATCATTTTCCGGATGGTGCCGTTGTTCCGGGTGATGCAGGCCCGGATCGATACCGTCAACCGGGTGCTGCGCGAACAGCTCACCGGCATCCGCGTGGTGCGGGCCTTCGTTCGGGAGGACGTGGAGACGGCCCGCTTTGCCCGCGCCAACGAGGACGTCACGGACACCGCGCTGCGCGCCGGCCGGCTCATGGCGCTCGCGTTCCCCACCGTGATGCTGGTGCTCAACGTCTCCAGCACGGCCGTGATCTGGTTCGGCGCGTTCCGGATCGAGGACGGGTCCATGCAGGTGGGGACCATGATCGCGTTCCTGAGCTACCTGATGCAGATCCTGATGTCGGTCATGATGGCCACCTTCATGGCGATCATGATCCCGCGCGCCGCCGTGTCCGGGGACCGGATCGGCGAGGTCCTCGGGACCGAATCCAGCGTCCGGCCGCCGCTGCGCCCGGTTTCGCGCGCGGCCGGGCGGGCAGCCCGTGGCGAGCTGGAGATGCGCGACGTCGGATTCGCCTACCCGGGGGCCGAGCAGCCGGTGCTGTCGGACGTGAACTTCACCGCCCGCGCGGGGCAGACGACGGCGATCATCGGCAGCACCGGCTCCGGCAAGACCACCCTGGTGAACCTGATGCCGCGGCTGTTCGACGCGACCTCCGGCTCGGTCCGGATTGACGGCGTGGACGTCCGCGAGCTCCACCCGGACCTGCTGTGGGGGCACATCGGCCTGGTCCCGCAAAAGCCCTACCTGTTCTCCGGCACGGTGCGCAGCAACCTGCTCTACGGCAAGCCCGATGCCACCGAGGACGAGCTCTGGCGGGCCCTGAGGATTGCGCAGGCGCAGGATTTTGTGGAGGAGCTGGAGGGCGGGCTGGATGCGCCGATCTCGCAGGGCGGCACCAACGTCTCCGGCGGCCAGCGGCAGCGGCTCGCGATCGCCCGGGCGCTGGTGAAACAGCCCGAGCTGTACATCTTTGACGACTCCTTCTCCTCGCTGGACACCGCCACGGACGCCCGGCTGCGGCAGGCACTCAAGCAGCACACCGCCGGGGCCACCATGGTTATCATCGCCCAGCGGGTCTCCAGCATTGTGGACGCGGACCGGATCCTGGTGCTCGAGCGCGGCAGGATCGTCGCGCACGGCACGCACGAGGAACTGCTGGCGACCTCGGAGACGTACCAGGAGATTGTGAACTCCCAGCTCGCAGCGGAGGAGGCAGCATGAGCCGCACCGACAAGGCGCCGACGCCGGCCCCCGCCGCCGCTCCTGCCGCCGGGGCTCCCGGGGCTCCCGCGGCGCAAACCCCGATGCGGATTCCCCGCCCGGCGGGCGGACCCGGCCGCGGCGGCCCGTTCGCCGGGATGAACATCCCGGCCGAGAAGGCCATGAACTTCTGGCCCTCCGCCCGGCGGCTGCTGGGGGAGCTGCGGCCCGAACGGCTGTGGCTGGTCCTGGTGCTGGTGCTCGCCGTCGTCGGGGTGACGTTCTCGGTGATCGGCCCCCGGCTCCTGGGCGAGGGCACCAACCTGATCTTCGCCGGCGTCGTGTCCAAGCAGCTGCCGCCCGGGGAGACCCAGGACCAGGTGATCGCCCAGCTGCGCGCCGCCGGGCAGACCCAGCAGGCGGACATGCTCAGCGCCATGACGCTGACCCCTGGCGCCGGGATCGACTTCACCGCGCTGGCCACCGTGCTGCTGTGGGCGCTGGTGCTGTACGTGCTGGCATCGGTGTTCGGCTGGATGCAGGCGTACATCCTCAACGGCGTCGTGCAGCGCACGGTCTTCCGGCTGCGCGAGCGGATCGAGGCGAAGATCAATAAGCTGCCGCTGCGCTACTTCGACTCCGTGCAGCGCGGCGAGCTGCTCAGCCGGGTGACCAACGACGTCGACAACATCTCCCAGAGCCTGCAGCAGTCCATCAGCCAGGCCGTGACCTCGGTGCTGACCGTGGCCGGCGTGCTGGTGATGATGGTCCTGCTCTCGCCCACGCTGGCGCTGATTGCGCTGGTGACCATTCCGCTGACGCTCGTGACGACGGCGGTGATCGCCAAGCGCTCGCAGAAGCTGTTCGTGGCGCAGTGGAGGCACACCGGGGAGCTGAACGGGCAGATCGAGGAAACCTACACCGGGCACGCCCTGGTGAAAGTGTTCGGCCGGCAGCGCGAGGTGGAGGAGCGGTTCCGGCAGAAGAACGCGGAGCTGTACCAGGCGAGCTTCGGCGCACAGTTCATTTCCGGCCTGATCATGCCGGCCATGACGTTCATCGGGAACCTGGTTTACGTGGGGATCGCCGTGGTGGGCGGGCTGCAGGTGGCCTCCGGGGCGATGCAGCTGGGAGATGTGCAGGCGTTCATCCAGTACTCCCGGCAGTTCACCCAGCCGCTGGCCCAGCTGGGGTCCATGGCGAACCTGCTGCAGTCCGGCGTGGCGTCGGCCGAACGGGTGTTCGAACTGCTGGACACCGAGGAACAGGGCCCGGATCCCGTCCCGGCTGTGACGCCCAACGGGGGCCGGGGGCGGCTGGTGTTCGAGGACGTGTCCTTCTCCTATTCGCCGGACAAGCCGCTGATCACTGACCTGAGCCTCGTGGCCGAACCGGGGCAGACCGTGGCCATTGTGGGCCCGACCGGTGCCGGCAAGACCACCCTGGTTAACCTGATGATGCGCTTCTACGAGCTCGACGCCGGGCAGATCACGCTCGACGGCGTGGACGTCACCTCGATGACCCGGGACGGGCTGCGCTCGCGGATGGGCATGGTGCTGCAGGACACCTGGCTGTTCGGCGGGACCATCCGGGACAACATCGCCTACGGCCGGCCCGGTGCCTCGGAAGCGGAGATCCTGGAAGCCGCGCGGGCGACGTACGTGGACCGGTTCGTCCGGTCCCTGCCGGACGGCTACGACACCGTGCTCGACGACGAGGGCTCCAACGTCTCCGCCGGCGAGAAGCAACTGCTCACCATCGCCCGGGCGTTCCTGGCCCGGCCCTCGGTGCTGATCCTGGACGAGGCCACGAGCTCGGTGGACACCCGCACCGAGGTGCTGGTGCAGAAGGCCATGAGTGCCCTGCGCTCGGACCGGACTTCGTTTGTCATTGCCCACCGGCTGTCCACTATCCGCGACGCCGACCTCATCCTGGTGATGGAAGCCGGCCAGATCGTGGAGCAGGGGAACCATGCTTCGTTGTTGGAGGCGGGCGGGGCGTATGCGGCGCTGTATGCGGCGCAGTTCGCGGCTCCGGTGGCGGAGGTCTAGAGACAACATCTCCAGTGTCGGGCTCCGGACGAGATCGGTAGTTCGCTATTGGGCGGATCAACTTTACGTAATATCCGCTATCGGCCTGCAGGCAACGACTCACAGACTCCCGTAGTGACAGACTTCCGAGTCTTATGCTCATCGGTCAACCCAAGGGCTAATCAACGACCTCCACAGATTCGAATACTAGGCCACCCGAGTGCCATTTGATGGCCGGGGCACGCCGTCAGCGGTCCGGTGGAGGGACGCAGCGATGCTGGAAGGGAGTCCCGATAGGGCGTTTTTCTGGCGAGGCAACTACCTTCTCTTTGGCGAGGCCCATGGAACGAGGTTGCACCCCTCCTGGATGAAACCTGGTTCGTGAAACTCGAACATGACGAACGCCTGCGCCGGCTCACCGCCCGGCACCTGAAGTTCGACAAGGACGCCGCCACCGCCGAATTGCGCGCAACCGGCTATGACGAACGCAAGGCCCGCCTGATAGCAGCAGGAAGCCAACGGAGCACACTCGTCATCGAGAACACACCCGCGGCCTTCTCGCTTTAGCGAACTCCACCCGCACGCCTTTGCGCGTGAGGGCTATGACCAGTGCACGCAAGTCATCGAGGTTGCGGGCGAGCCAGCCCATCCTGTGCACAGCCACTGGTGCCCCCATCGAGGGCGAACCGAAGCAGTTCCGTGAGTTGTGGCCTGGCGGTGTCCCTGCCCGAGGCCTTGTCAGTGAACCCGGTCCAGAACCTGGCCTTCGATCGGGTGTCGCAGGCAAGCTCGCACCCGACTCTGACCGGGGGACCGCTTGTGGGCTCGTACCCTTCTTTATGAGGGGTGACATGGCAACCAAATATCAGGTGTTTGTAAGTTCCACGTACGAGGATCTCAAGGCCGAGCGCGACGTCGTTATAAGGCAGTCCTTGAGATGGGTCATATTCCAGTAGGCATGGAGATGTTCAGTGCGGCCGACGATGAACAGTGGAGAATTATCACAAGGCACATCGACGAGTCGGACTACTATTGCGTGATCGTCGCTCATCGGTATGGTTCGACCGTCGACGGGATCAGCTTTACGCATAAAGAGTACGAATATGCGCTGTCTAAAGTGATCCCGGTAATGGGCTTCATTATCGAAGACTCCGTCGCATGGCCCGCCGAGTTTATTGACAAGGGGACCCCTGGGCGCCGCTCACTTTCCAGTTTCAAAGCGCTGGTTAAGTCCAAACCTGTTAGCTTCTGGAAGTCGGGGGATGACCTGTACGGCAAGGTCTCTATCGCTCTTTCTAAAGCTTTCACGGCAAACCCTCGGGAAGGGTGGGTTAGGTCCTCGGCTACCGCCGGCCCCGAACTCACCCAAGAACTCACACGACTGAGCGCGGAGAATGCTCGTCTGCGCGAGGAGTTGAAGACGATCTCTGCCGAGCGAGATGCCGATAAGTCATCGGAGGTTGAGAGTCTTATGGACAAGCTGATGAATATAGAACGCGTTCTCGACTATAAGTACAGCCAATACGATGCTGAGTGGGTGAGATCTAAGCCTCACACAATCGCGGACATATTTCTCGAACTTGCACCGTCACTTGCAACCGAACTGGAGCTGAGGGACGCATCCAACCACTTGGCAATGTCTCTCCGTGAAGATCAGGCCAAGAGCTGGTGGCTCGCGGCCATTAACCAGGTACGAGGCGTCCTCTCGGACCTGATGGCCCTGAGTCTTGTCGAACCTTCTGGGCGCAAACACGCTGTGGCCGATAAGGGCGAATACTGGACGCTTACTGAACTCGGTACCGAGCTGCATCGACACGTTCGACTTACCTTGATCGAAGAGCGTGACACCGCGCCGGAAGAGGATCCAAACGATGATATGCCGAATTCCATAGAATCGTCGGGTGTTCCAGTCTAGGTGACTCATGCCATGGCTGACTCGTGACCAGTGCCACGCACGCTCAGTCCCGGCCCCTGTATTTAGGCATCCATCCACCCTAATCTCCACTCTAGGACTGCAGAGATGACGGTGTTTCTCTGCGCCCATCTGCAGTAAAGGGGTGTGCCCTGAACGAATGGCAGCTGTGTCTTCCGTGCTAAGTACGCAGCGCGGGCGATCTGGGTGTTCTGCGCAGGAGGTGGTCAGGGCCGTGAGAGGACCCGGCGTTTGCTCCGTAAGCAGCAAACAAACATGAGCGATAAGCCATGATGGGATAGTGACACTAATCAACGGCTTTATTTTTCGCGGCTACCGGAGCTTCCCCTCAGACCGGCCAGCTATTATTTTTCCTCTGCGCAAGATAAATCTCATCGCGGGTCAGAACAACACCGGAAAATCCAATATCCTACGTGTGATCGCGGATACGTATGGCGCCGAGGCAAGTCCTTGGTCCACGTGGGATCGCCCACTAGGAGATGCGGAGCACTCTTTCGTCCGGCTGGAGCTAGTCCGTATAGAGGACATACTCTCGTGGGAACTGCCGTCTGCGGAATTGGAACGGATTGGTGCCTTCCTCCGTCTACCTGGCATCGCCTCTAGTTTGCGAGCAGATATGGTGGAAGTCGGTGTCACAGGGCAAAAAGGGATCGATCAGGAAGCTTTGAAGGCAGCAACCCGGGCAGCAGGCAATAGTCCGCTCGCCAATAGCTTGTCCTTGTCCTTGACCAGTACCGGTGGTGGTGGCGTAGGAGCTGATGCGTATAGGGTTCTTAGCCGGATTCTTCAGATGCGACCGCAGTCTCCCTCCGCGTTTACAGTGGGCGGCGTGAGAACAATCTCTGATGAGAGCGGTGAGGCTCCCGATCTGAATGGGCTGAGCATCAAGCGCCGCCTCTTGGAGTTGCAGAACCCGTCGACAGATCGCTTGCAGGACAAGGAACTATTCGGCAAGGTGCAGGACTTTGTCCGCGCCGTAATGGACGACCCGAGCATCACCATCGACATTCCCCACGATCTCTCGACGATCCACATCACGCAAGGGGGGCGCACGCTGCCCATTGAAAACGTCGGAACCGGCGTTCATGAGGTGGTGATCATCGCAGCTGCCGCAACGGTCACTCAGAGGTCAATTCTGTGCATTGAGGAACCTGAGGTGCACCTGCACCCAGTCCTTCAGCGCAAGCTGCTCCGGTATCTTGAGTCGAGTACAACAAATCAGTACTTCATCGCGACTCATTCGGCCCACATGCTCGATTCCGAGATCGGGAGCATTTTTCATGTTACTCGTGACAATGGAGTTTCGAGCGTCCGGTATGCCGGCGCTGCCAGAGAAAGGGCCGCTGTGTGTGCAGACCTCGGGTATCGTCCCTCGGACCTCGTACAGACCAATGCTGTCCTCTGGGTCGAAGGACCCTCGGATCGCATCTACCTCAAGCACTGGATCGAGCAACTCGCCCCAGGCCAATTTGTTGAAGGAACCCACTACTCAGTGATGTTCTACGGCGGAGCTTTGCTAAATGCACTATCCCCGCTCGACGCTGAGGAAGTGGAGGAGTTCATCTCCCTTCGCAACCTCAATCGGTACATGATGGTCTTGATTGACTCCGACAGGAAGTCCCGCGGCGGCCGCCTTAATCGCAATAAGGAGCGTGTGATCAGTGACCTGAGCGATGATCCCTCGACAGGTATGGCTTGGGTGACGGCCGGCTACACGATCGAGAATTACGTTCCCGAGCACGTTCTCACCTCCGCGATACGCGCCGCGCATCCATCCATCCGCGCACGCGCTCTGCCCGAACAAGAGCGATGGTCGAATCCCCTCGCCACTGGTCGGATCGGAATCCAACAGCCGAGTAAAGTCGCCATTTCGAAAATGGCAGTGCGGAACTGGGACAACGAGTGGCCGTTCGACCTGAAGAAGCGAGTTCAGGAAGTCATCGCACTTGTCAGGTCCGCAAATATCCATACGTGAACCGTGCCGGCTGGAGGATGTTCAACTGCCGGGCGAGTCAGGTGCCACGGAAGGGCGATTCAGAGATTTCCGCGCAACGATACCTGAGGACGTTCAGGCGAAGGATGAGATACAAGTGCGCGATATCTTCTCATCCATAATTCGGAATTCACTAAGGGCAGCGAGCCGCGTTGGCATGCGGACGAGATCGGCGATAACTTCATGTTTTGGCCAGGGCGGACGTTCGGTCCCGGCTTCCTTGGGAGCGCTCGGTCAGGTTGGTTCCTACCGCTGCTCTTTGCTTGTGTTCGCGCGGAGTGCAAACACAGCGTCGGCCATTTGGTGGTCATGGCTGCGGGAGCTAGGGTAACGCAAAGGACTTTACTTTAAAGTTCAACTTATTTACTTGACGTAAGGTCCAATATCGGCCGTCGCAGGGTGCCTTGGGGCCGCTGTCCTCGACGGGCGTGTGATCCATAGGTCTGAGCCGCAGGCACCCGCAGCACCCCAATAGCCGCCACCAAAGACGACACCGCATCTGGGTCCGTCCCCGCGCCCACTGGATCCACGCCTTCGAACGTCGCGTCAATCAAGGCGGCGCACAGATACCCGACAACCTCCTCGCGGACCCCGGCCGAAACCGAATAGGCCCTCGCCCGCTCGCGCTGCGGCTGACCGGCTCAGGTGTTCGGGGATGGCCGCAGCCGGCCACGCGTGACTGCGGGGTCCGGCAACACAGCAGGGGGGCGCTATTAAGGACAGCGGACGACGGTGGGAGGTCCCGCCGTCGTCCGCCTGTACCGACTGTGAAATCAGATGGCTGGACTGGGCCGCCAGTTTCGGCGCTTACAGGTAGCTTTTTACGCTCGCGCGGAGTGCTTCGGTGTGCTCGTAGATCTCTTCCAGCGAGCTAATCGGCACCCGCGTCTCCTCCCGGTTGTCGTCGAAAATGCCGATGTACTTCTGGGTGCGGTTGAAGTGCAGTCGCGCGATCGGCTTGCGGTTGTTGTCGTCCAGCAGCACCGCGAAATACGATTTGGCATCCCTCTGCGCTACGCGAGCGGGCTTGACTTCGCTGCAAACGATGGCCCGCACGATCTGGTACCCCTCGATTTCCTCCAGCGTTGTTTCCAGGCCGTCAGCCTCGGCCAGATCCGCTTCGGCCACGGGTGCGCTGGTGACGATGGAAGCGGCAGCGTCGTCAGTTTGGGGAAAGGCCGGGGCGCCGAGGGCCTTCTTCAGCCGCTCGTTCACCTGATCGTTCAGGAACTGTTTGGACGCTTTGGTCACCAAAGCGGTGAATTGTTCACGCACCTTCTGGGTGTAGGGGCCCGTATACACCCGACCGGTGAGGAACTTGATCCACTCGTCCTCGGGCTCCTTGAATTGTGCCGCCAGGGTCCGCTTGAGTTCGCCGATGTATTTCAGTTCGCCGGCCGCGCTGATGATCGAGTCGAGATCAAAGACGTCCCTGGACAGTTTTTGCAGCTCCGGAATCAGGGATTCGTCGATGTCGTTCAAGTCGAGCACCAGGAATGGCTTGGCATCCATGCGGTTCGGGGCATCGAGGTCCGTGAAGAATTGGTACACCTCGCCGTTGGTGAGGATGGCGATTCTGGCGTTGGTGACGGCAAAGTACCGGAAAAGCTGAGAGGCGTGCTCGATCTTCACGGGTTCCGAGGACTTCTTGCACTCGATCAGGATCTGTACTTCGCCGTCCTTGACGATCGCGTAGTCGATCTTCTCGCCCTTTTTGAGACCCACATCCGCGATGAACTCCGGGACCACTTCCAGGGGATTGAAGACGTCATAGCCAAGGATTGTGGAAATGAAAGGCATGACAAAAGCATTCTTTGTTGCCTCTTCTGTCTGGATTACACCTCGCTGCTGGCGCACCTTTGCTGCCAAAGCCGAAAGTTTTTCTGCAAACTCCATTTGTCCCCCTACGAATTGATAGTGCTGCCCACCGTAGCGCAGGCCTGTGCCAATTTGATGAAAAGTTGCGTTTGAGGGGCCCACTGGGGATCCCAGCTCGCGGCCGAACGCCTCGGCCCGCTGATGCAGGCCACCGTCCCCACCCCCGCCACCGCCGCGCAGCTCGCCGCGTCCATCACCTTCCTGCTCAGCGACGACGGCACCAACATCAACGGCGCCATCCTCGCATCCGACGGCGGCTGGTCCGCGCTGTAGGGGAGCGAGCCGAACGCAAACGGACGGCGGCAGGAGGTCCCGCCGTCGTCCGCGGGAACAGCGACTCAATTGAAATAAATTTTGCATCCTGCCCGGGAACCGGATAAATTGTGAGCTGTGTCACCGACCAGTGGCACAGCTTATGATCTGCGGCGGGAGAGTCCTGCCGGTACGTTCAGCAGGCGCCGTAGGAGCAAATCCTCCCCAGGAATCTCTCAGGCCCACGTACCGCCGCGGCAAGGCAACTCTGGAAAGCAGTCCGGGCAACCGGGCTCACCGACGGTGCAAGTGGCGCGCTGCTATCAGCAGGGCAAAACGGAAACTCTCAGGTCCAATACAGAGCGGGGAGGAACCCGAATCATCGTGGCGTCTTGATGCCACCTGAATTATGGAGTTCCTCTCATGACGGTTCAATCGTCCCCGTCCACCTTCGCAGACCGCCACATCGGCGCCCGCCGCCAGGCCGACATCGACACCATGCTCAAGGCCGTCGGCTACGACAGCGTTGATGGCCTCGTTGACAACGCGGTCCCCGATTCCATCCGCCAGGAAAAGCCCCTCACCCTGGACAGCCCCCTCAGCGAAGTCCAGGTGCTGGCCGAACTGCGCAAGCTCGCCTCCAAGAACAAGACGGCCGTGCAGATGATCGGCCAGGGCTACTACGACACCGTCACCCCGCCGGTGATCCGCCGCAACATCCTCGAAGCCCCCGCCTGGTACACCG
This sequence comes from Arthrobacter sp. P1_B9, assembly GCF_056406495.1. NCBI lineage: Bacteria > Bacillati > Actinomycetota > Actinomycetes > Micrococcales > Micrococcaceae > Arthrobacter > Arthrobacter sp. P1_B9. The sequence continues at coordinate 167,849 of NZ_JBFUAA010000009.1, read as the reverse complement.
CCTACACCCCGTACCAGCCGGAAATCTCCCAGGGACGCCTCGAGGCGCTGCTGAACTTCCAGACCATGGTCCAGGACCTCACCGCGCTCCCGGTCGCCAATGCGTCCCTCCTGGACGAGGCCACCGCGGTTGCCGAGGCTGTGCTTCTCATGCGCCGCGCCAACAAAAACAAGTCTGCTGCCGGGGCCAAGACCGTCCTCGACGCCGACTGCCTCCCGCAGACCATTGCCATCGTCAAGGGCCGCGCCGAAGCGCTGGGCTTCGAGGTGCAGGTCGCTGACCTCTCCGCCGGTCTGCCCGACGGCGACATCAACGGTCTCGTCCTCCAGCAGCCGGGCGTCTCCGGCCGGGTGTGGGATCAGTCCGGCGTGATCGCCGAGGCCAAAGAACGCGGCGCACTGGTCACCGTGGCGGCGGATCTGCTTGCCCTGACCCTGATCACCCCTCCGGGCGAGCAGGGCGCGGATATCGCCGTCGGCTCCACCCAGCGCCTGGGCGTGCCGCTGTTCTTCGGCGGCCCGCACGCCGCGTACATGGCGGTGCGCGAGGGCATGGAACGCACGCTCCCCGGCCGCATCGTCGGCGTCTCCAAGGACAACGCCGGTGTCCCGGCCTACCGCCTGGCCCTGCAGACCCGCGAGCAGCACATCCGCCGTGAGAAGGCCACCTCCAACATCTGCACCGCCCAGGCGCTGCTGGCCATCGTGTCCTCGTTTTACGCCGTTTACCACGGCCCCGACGGGCTGAAGGCGATCGCCCAGACCGTCCACAACAACACCCGCGCCCTTGCCGCCACGCTGAAGATCGTCGGCCGGGAACTGGTGAGCGACTCCTTCTTCGACACCCTCGCGGTCCGCGTGCCCGGCAAGGCCGCCAAGGTCATCGCCGCCGCCGAGGCCCGGGGCATCAACCTGCGGCTCATCGACGCGGACACAGTTGGCGTGTCCGTCGATGAAACCACGACGCCGGAGGTCCTCTCCGCGGTGGTCGTCGCCTTTGGCGCCGGCCCGGTGGTGGAGGCCAAGGGCTTCGAACTGCCCGAGACGGTGCTGCGCACCTCCGACTTCCTGCAGCACCCGGTGTTCAACACGCACCGCTCCGAAACCCAGCTGCTGCGCTACATCCGCAAGCTCTCGGACCGCGACCTCGCCCTGGACCGCACCATGATCCCGCTGGGCTCCTGCACCATGAAGCTGAACGCCACGGCCGAGATGGAAGCGATCTCCTGGCCGGAATTCGCCTCCATCCACCCGTTCGCCCCGGACTCCCAGACCGAGGGCTGGCGGGAACTCATCAGCGGCCTCGAAGCTGACCTCGCCGAAATCACGGGCTACGACCAGGTCTCCATCCAGCCCAACGCCGGATCCCAGGGCGAGCTCGCCGGCCTGCTGGCCATCCGCGGCTACCACCACTCCCGCGGGGACGCCCGGCGCAACATCTGCCTGATCCCCGCCTCGGCCCACGGCACCAATGCGGCCTCGGCCGTGCTCGCCGGCATGAAGGTGGTTGTGGTGGCCACAGCCTCCGACGGAACGATCGACCACGCCGATCTTCAGGCGAAGATCGAGGCGAACAAGGACGCGCTGTCCTGCATCATGATCACCTACCCGTCCACCCACGGGGTGTACGACGCCGACGTCCGCGAGGTCTGCGACGCGATCCACGCCGCCGGCGGCCAGGTCTACGTCGACGGCGCCAACCTCAACGCCCTCGTCGGGCTGGCCCAGCCGGGCAAGTTTGGCGGCGACGTTTCGCACCTGAACCTGCACAAGACCTTCTGCATCCCTCACGGCGGCGGCGGACCGGGCGTTGGCCCGGTTGCTGCAAAGGCCCACCTGGCGCCGTTCATGCCGGGGGACGCGAACAAGGTCGAACCGGGAAAGGGAGTTGCCATCTCCGCTTCGCGTTACGGATCCGCCGGTGTGCTGCCGATCTCCTGGGCGTACGTGAAGTTGATGGGCGGCCAGGGCCTCACCGAGGCCACCAAGTCCGCGCTGCTCGCGGCGAACTACATCGCATCCCGGCTGGATGAGCACTTCCCGGTGCTCTACACGGGGGAGAGCGGCCTGGTGGCGCACGAGTGCATCCTGGATTTGCGGGAACTGACCGCCAGGACCGGCGTCACCGCTGAGGACGTGGCCAAGCGCCTCATCGACTTCGGCTTCCACGCCCCCACGCTGTCCTTCCCCGTGGCGGGCACCCTCATGGTGGAGCCCACCGAGTCCGAGGACCTTGCGGAGATCGATCGCTTCATCGAGGCGATGATCACCATCCGCCAGGAGATCGACCAGGTCTCCAACGGCGATTTCACGGTGGAGAACTCCCCGCTGCGCAACGCACCCCACACGGCAGCCGCCGTCGTCAGCACCGACTGGACCCGCGAGTACCCGCGTGAGCAGGCCGCATTCCCCGTCCACACACTCAGGCAGGACAAGTACTTCCCGCCGGTCGGACGCATCGACGGCGCCGCCGGAGACCGCAACCTGGTCTGCTCCTGCCCGCCGCTTTCCGAATTCGAAAACTAAGGATTTTCTGATGAGTGAGAACTACACCGCTCTCTACGAGCAGCACAAAAAGGCCGGCGCCTCCTTCACGGACTTCGGCGGCTGGCAGATGCCGCTGAAGTACAGCTCCGAACTCGCCGAGCACCACGCCGTCCGCAACGCCGCGGGCCTGTTCGACCTCTCCCACATGGGCGAAGTCTGGGTCACCGGCCCGGACGCCGCGGCGTTCCTCGACTACGCCCTGGCCGGGAAGCTGTCGGCCGTGGCCGTCGGCAAGGCGAAGTACTCGCTGATCTGCCAGGAAGACGGCGGCATCATCGATGACCTCATCTCCTACCGCCGCGGTGAGGACAAGTACCTGGTGGTCCCCAACGCAGGCAACGCCAACGTCGTGGCCGCGGCACTGGCCGAAAGGGCCGGTTCTGCCCAAGAAGGCGGGTTCGACGTGACGGTGGAAGACGTTTCCGCCGAGATCTCGCTGATCGCCGTCCAGGGCCCGAACGCCGAAGCCATCCTGCTGACGCTGGTCCCGGCCGAGCAGCATGTCCTGGTCACCGAGCTGAAGTACTACGCTGCGGTTGAGGTTCAGATCTACGGACAAGATCTGCTCCTCGCCCGCACCGGTTACACCGGCGAGGACGGCTTCGAGATCTACATCTCGAACGAGGATGCGGCAGGTCTCTGGGAAGCACTGCTGGAAACCGGTGCCAGCCACGGGCTCATCCCGGCCGGCCTGGCCTGCCGTGACTCGCTGCGTTTGGAAGCCGGCATGCCGCTCTATGGCAACGAACTCTCCCGCGAAGGCAACCCATACGCAGCAGGCCTGGGCCCGGTCGTCTCGCTCGCCAAGGAGTCGGACTTCGTCGGCAAGGCCGCCCTGAGCGAGCTCAAGGCAGCCGGCGCAGGCTCCACGACCGGCCGCAAACTCGTCGGGCTCAAGGGCCTCGGACGCCGTGCCGCCCGCAGCCACTACCCGGTCCTCAAGGACGGCAACGTCGTCGGCGAAGTGACCTCCGGACAGCCCAGCCCCACCCTCGGCTACCCGGTCGCGATGGCCTACGTCGACATCGAACACGCCGCACCGGGCACAGCCCTGGACATTGACCTCCGCGGCAAGACGGAGCCTTTCGAAGTCGTCGCACTGTCGTTCTACAAGCGCCAAAAGTAGCCGGCCGCCGCTGGCTGAGCCTGCCGAAACCACATACGAACTTAAGGATTGAGATAAATGAGCAAAGTTGCAGCCGAACTGAAGTACTCCGCTGAACACGAGTGGGTTGCTGCCGACGGATCTGGCCCTGCAGGAATTGGGATTTCGGCCGTGGCCGCCGACGCCCTGGGCGACATCGTCTACGTGGACCTGCCCGAGGTCGGTTCCGCGGTGACCGCGGGGGAGACCTGCGGCGAGGTCGAGTCGACCAAGTCCGTCTCGGACCTCTACGCGCCGGTCACCGGCGAGGTGGTGGAGATCAATGACGCCGTCGTTTCCGATCCGGCGCTGATCAACAGCGATCCGTACGGGGCCGGCTGGCTGTTCAAGGTCGCCGTGACCGAAGAAGGCCCACTGATGTCGGCTGAAGAGTACGCGTCCAAGAACGGCGGCGAGCTGTGAGCGCCGCGACGGGTACCGTCGCGTTTGAGCAGGTCGTTTCGCCGAGCCTGGACGCGGACCTGTCCGTGCTGGATCCGGAGATCGCCGCGAAGATCGACGCCGAGCTGTCCCGGCAGCGGGACGGTTTGGAGATGATCGCCTCGGAGAACCACACCGCCTGGGCTGTGATGCAGGCGCAGGGTTCGGTGTTGACGAACAAGTATGCCGAGGGCTACCCGGGCAAGCGCTATTACGGCGGCTGCGAGCACGTGGACGTTGTGGAGCAGCTCGCGATCGACCGGGTCAAGGCCCTGTTCGGCGCGGGGTTCGCGAACGTGCAGCCGCATTCCGGTGCGCAGGCCAACGCCTCGGTGATGCAYGCCCTGATCCGGCCGGGCGACACCATCATGGGCCTGAATCTGGCGCACGGCGGGCACCTGACGCACGGCATGCGGATCAACTTCTCCGGCCGGCTCTACAACGTGATCCCGTATCAGGTCCGTGAGGAGGACCACCGGATCGACATGGCCGAGGTCGAGGCCCTGGCCCTGGAGCACAAGCCGGCGCTGATCGTGGCCGGCTGGTCCGCGTACGCCCGGCAGCTCGACTTCGCCGAGTTCCGCCGGATCGCCGACTCGGTGGGCGCGTACCTGATGGTGGACATGGCGCACTTCGCCGGGCTGGTCGCGGCCGGGCTGCACCCGTCCCCGGTCCCGCACGCGCACGTCACCACCTCCACCACGCACAAGACCCTYGCCGGTCCGCGCGGCGGCATCATCCTCTCCAACGACGCCGAGATCGCCAAGAAGATCAACTCGGCGGTGTTCCCCGGCCAGCAGGGCGGSCCGCTGGAGCACGTCATCGCCGGCAARGCCGTGGCSTTCAAGATCGCCGCGTCCGAGGAGTTCAGGGARCGCCAGGAGCGTGTGCTGGCCGGCGCCCGGATCCTCGCCGAGCGCCTGGTCCAGGACGACGTGACCGCCAAGGGCATCAACGTGATCTCCGGCGGCACCGACGTGCACCTGGTCCTGGTGGACCTGCGCAACTGCGTGCTGAACGGGCAGGAAGCCGAGGACCGCCTCGCGGCGATCGACATCACCGTCAACCGCAACGCCGTGCCGTTCGATCCGCGTCCGCCGATGGTCACTTCCGGGCTGCGGATCGGCACCCCGGCGCTGGCGACCCGCGGTTTTGGCGAGGCGGCCTTTACCGAGGTTGCCGACATCATCGCCGAGGCTTTGATCGCCGACGCCGGCGCGGACCTGTCCGGTCTGCGTTCCCGGGTGGAGGCCCTCGCCGCCGCCCACCCGCTCTACCCCTCGGTTGCTAACCTCGCCTAGCGCTCAATGGGCGCATCATCGCACCGGTCCAGGGTCATTGGGGGGCCGGGACCGGTGCGGTGAGCCCCGCCTCTAGTCATTGACCATCATTCTCTTTCTCCGCGGAAGGTACGCATCATGGCAGTTGGAGTCTTCGACCTCTTTTCCATCGGAATAGGGCCATCCAGTTCCCACACCGTTGGCCCCATGCGGGCCGCCGCCGTGTTTGCTGAAGAACTCAAGTCCCTCGGCAAGCTGGCAGAGGCGGCGTCGCTCCGGGTGGACCTCTACGGCTCCCTCGCCGCGACCGGCCACGGCCACGGCACCATGACCGCCATTCTGCTCGGGCTCGAGGGCTTCCACCCCGAGCAGATCCTGCCCGAGGAAGTGGAGGACCGGCTGGCCACGATCGCCGAGACCGGCACCCTGCAGCTGGGCGGGGCTGTGCCCCTGCCGTATGGGGTAAAGGACATGGTCCTGCGGCCGCTGACCATCCTGCCACGGCACACCAACGGCATGACGTTCACGGTCTCCGACGCCGGTGGCCAGACCCTGCACCAGGCCACGTTCTTCTCCGTCGGCGGCGGCTTCATTGTCCGCGAGGGCGAGGAGGACGCGGCCCTGAAGGAACTCGACGAATCGAAGAAGGAACTGCCGTTGCCGTTCCGCACGGCCGCCGAACTGCTGGAACACTGCCGGAAGACCTCGCTGAGCATCAGCGAGGTGATGCGGATCAACGAGGAGGACAGTCGGACGGAAGAGGAGATCCGGGAGGGCCTGCTGCACATCTACTCGGTGATGGAAGGCTGCGTCGAGGTCAGCCTCAAGCGCACCGGCCTGCTGCCCGGCGGGCTCAAGGTCCGCCGCCGCGCCCCGGACTGGCACGAGCGGCTCCTGAAGGAAACCCGCGGTGAGGACCCCGACTACCGGGACCCGAAGTACTGGCAGGAATGGGTCAACCTGATCGCCCTGGCCGTGAATGAGGAAAACGCCTCGGGCGGGCGCGTGGTCACCGCCCCCACCAACGGCGCCGCCGGCATCATCCCGGCCGTGCTCTACTACGCGCTGCACTTCGCCCCCGGCATGGACAAAGCCACCCAACAGGACCGGGACGACGTGGTGGTCAAGTTCCTGCTGACCGCCGCCGCGATCGGGGTGCTCTACAAGGAGCAGGCCTCGATTTCCGGGGCCGAGGTGGGCTGCCAGGGCGAGGTGGGTTCGGCGTCGTCGATGGCGGCCGCCGGCCTGGCCGAAGTCATGGGCGGCACGCCCCAGCAGGTGGAGAACGCCGCGGAAATCGCGATGGAGCACAACCTGGGCCTGACCTGTGATCCGATCGGCGGGCTGGTCCAGGTCCCGTGCATCGAACGCAACGCGATCGCCGCCGCCAAGGCCATCAACGCCGCCAAGATGGCGCTCTGGGGCGACGGCACGCACCGGGTCTCCCTCGACGAAGTCATCGTGACCATGCGCGAAACGGGCAAGGACATGTCCTCCAAATACAAGGAAACGGCCATGGGCGGCCTTGCCGTCAACGTCGTCGAATGCTGAAGGAAAGAGAACTAATGACACTGGCACCAGAAGGCCGGAAGATGCTGCGCATTGAGCAGCGAAACGCGGCCACACCGGTGGAACGGAAGCCGGAATGGATCAAGGCCAAGGTCCAGATGGGCCCCGAGTTCGTCCAGCTCAAGAACCTCGTGAAGAAGGAGGGCCTCCACACCGTGTGTGAAGAGGCCGGCTGCCCGAACATCTTCGAATGCTGGGAAGACAAGGAGGCCACSTTCCTGATCGGCGGCTCCGAATGCACCCGKCGCTGCGACTTCTGCCAGATCGACACCGGCAAGCCCTCSCCCGTGGACATGTTCGAGCCCACCAAGGTGGCCCGCTCGGTCCAGGCCATGSMSCTGCGCTACGCCACCGTGACCGGYGTAGCCCGCGACGACCTCGCCGACGAGGGCGTCTGGCTSTACGCCGAGACGGTCCGCAAGATCCACGAACTGAACCCGGGCACCGGCGTCGAACTGCTGATCCCSGAYTTCTCCGGCAGGCCCGAGCACATCGCGGCGATCTGCGACTCCAAGCCCGAGGTSTTCGCCCACAACGTCGARACCGTGCCCCGGATCTTCAAGCGGATCCGCCCGGCGTTCCGCTACGAGCGCTCCCTGGACGTCATCACCCAGGGCCGCAAGCTCGGCATGGTGACCAAGTCGAACCTGATCCTGGGCATGGGCGAGACCCGCGAGGAAATCTCCGAGGCGCTGCGGGACCTGCACGAGGCCGGCTGCGACCTGATCACCATCACCCAGTACCTGCGCCCGTCCGAACGGCACCTGCCGGTGGACCGCTGGGTCAAGCCGCAGGAATTCGTGGACCTGCAGCACGAAGCCGACGAGATCGGCTTCCTGGGCGTCATGTCCGGGCCCCTGGTGCGTTCCTCCTACCGCGCCGGCCGGCTCTGGGCCACCGCGATGCGCAAGAAGGGCTGGGAAATCCCGGCCGAACTCGCGCACATCGAAAGCTCCGGCAGCACCCGCCAGGAAGCCAGCTCGCTGCTGGCAGCTACGGCCTGAACAACCCAACCTTGATGCCCAAAACCTGATACCCAAAAACCTGATGCCCAAAAAATCTGATGTTCAGAGAGGACCAATGATGTTCCCCATCAGAATAGAAATCATCCCTTCCGGGGGAATCGTTGAGCGCGTCACGGACCTGGTGCCGTTGACCACGACGCTCACGGTGACGTGCCTGCCCCATCACGGCATCGAGCGGACCATGCGCACTGCCGTGCAGCTTGGTGTGCTGGGCTACACCGTCATCCCGCACCTCGCCGCGCGGACCCTGCATGACCGGGCCGAGCTGACCGGAATCCTCCGCGACTGCGATGCCGCCGGCATCCGCGAGGTCTTTGTCATCGGCGGGGACCGGAAGCAGCCGGCCGGCCCGTATGAGTCCGCCCTTCCTCTGCTGGAGGACATCGCGCAGTACACAGGCGGGTTGATGCGGGCAGGCATTGCGGGCTACCCGGAGGGCCACCCCTCCGCCGGCCCCGTGGAGGTGCTGGACGCCCTCCTGGCAAAACAGCACCTAGCCTCGCACGTTGTGACCCAGATGTGCTTCGCCCCGGAGAAAATCCTTGATTACGCGGCGCTCCTGCGCCGCGAAGGCGTTGAGCTGCCCATCTGGGCAGGGGTGGCGGGGTCCGTGCCCCGGACCAAACTGGTCTCGCTGGCTACGCAGATCGGCGTCGGAAGTTCCCTGAAGTTCCTGAGCCGGAAGGGCCCGCTGGCCCGCAAACTCCTGAGCGGCGACCACTACTCGCCGCAAAGCCTGGTGTCCGGGCTGGAAAACCAGCCTGGCAACCTCGCGGGCATACATCTCTACAGCTTCAACAGCCTTGGCTCGGTTCCCGGCGGACCGGGTCAGGCGCCCATCTCAGCAGCACTCCAGACAGCATTGATTCGAGGAGCAGCACGTGACAACTGAAACCGTAACTTCCCACCAGGAACCGCATCTTGAGCGGCAGCTCAGCAACCGGCACATCCAGCTGATCGCCATTGGCGGCGCCATCGGCACCGGCCTGTTCATGGGCTCGGGCAAAACCATCTCCGCGGCCGGACCCTCCGTCATCTTCGTCTACATGATCATCGGCTTCATGCTGTTCTTCGTGATGCGAGCCATGGGCGAGCTCCTGCTGAGCAACCTGAACTACAAATCCTTCAGCGACTTCGCAGCGGACCTCCTTGGGCCCTGGGCCGGCTTCTTCACCGGATGGACGTACTGGTTCTGCTGGGTGATCACGGGGATCGCGGACGTCATCGCCATTGCCGGCTACTCCAAGGAACTCTGGCCGGGGCTGCCGCTGTGGATCCCGGGCCTGGCCACCGTGGCCATCCTCCTGCTCCTGAACCTCACCACGGTGAAGGCGTTCGGCGAGACGGAGTTCTGGTTCGCGCTGATCAAGATCGTCGCTATCGTGGCGCTGATCGTGGTGGGCCTGTTTATGATCTTCAGCGGGTTCCAGTCCGATGCCGGCCCTGCCAGCTTCACAAATCTGTGGAGCCACGGTGGATTCTTCCCGAACGAGTTCATGGGTTTTGTGGCCGGCTTCCAGATCGCCGTGTTCGCTTTTGTGGGCATTGAGCTGGTGGGCACCACCGCCGCGGAGGCCAAAGACCCGGAGAAGAGCCTGCCGAAGGCCATCAACTCCATCCCGATCCGAGTGCTGCTCTTCTACGTGGGCGCCCTGATCATCCTGATGTCTGTCACTCCCTGGACCCAGTTCCAGGCTGGCCACAGCCCGTTCATCGCCATGTTCTCCCTGGCAGGGCTCGGAGCCGCGGCAACGATCGTGAACCTGGTGGTGCTCAGCTCGGCCATGTCCTCGGCCAACTCCGGCATCTACTCCACGTCGCGCATGGTCTACGGGCTGGCCCAGGAGGGCGACGCGCCGTCAGTCTTCAGCAGCCTGTCCCGGCGTAAGGTCCCGCAGAACGCCCTGTTCCTGTCCTGCGTCCTCCTGCTCTCCGGCGTGGTGCTGATGTACGCCGGACAGGACATCGGCAAGGCCTTCGACATGGTGACCACCGTGTCGGCCGTCTGCTTCGTGTTCGTATGGTCCATCATCTTGGCCAGTTACCTGGCCTTCCGCCGTCGCCGCCCGCACCTGCATGACGCGTCCAAGTTCCAGATGCCCGGCGGAATCCCCATGGTCTGCGTGGTCTTCGCGTTCTTCGCCTTCGTCCTCTGGGCGTTGACCACGCAGCCGGACACACTTCTGGCACTCCTGGTAACGCCGGTCTGGTTCATTCTGCTCGGCGCCGCGTGGTTCGTGCTGCGCCGGCGCCCCGCGCACTTGGCCCGCTATGAAAGCTTCCAGGCTGAGCTCGCGCAGGACGAGGAATCAGCTGTTGCGCGAAAGTTTGAGAAGGTGCAGAAATGACCGCACAGACCCCAAACAGCCCCGAGCCTGCAGCTGTGGAACCCGGTGCCACGGCAGAGCACATCCTGACCGTCGACTGTGTTGAGTCGCCGGGCATCGTCCATTCGGTCTCGGGATTCCTGCTCAACCACGGCTGCGACATCCTGGACATCAAGCAGTACGGGGACAAGGGGCAACGGCACTTCTTTATGCGCGTCCACTTTTCCTCGGGTTCCTCCTCCGACGCCTCCTTAGGGCAGGATTCCTTCAGCACCGAGGACCTGCGCCGCGACTTCACGCCTGTGGCCGAAAAGTGGGAGATGAATTGGCAGCTGGAACCGCACGGCCGCAAACGCCGTGTCCTGGTGATGGTGTCCAAAATGGGCCACTGCCTCAACGATCTACTCTTCCGGGCACGCACCGGCGACATCCCGGTCGAAATCGTGGCGGTGGTGTCCAACCACCGCGACCAGGAGGGCCTGGTCCAGTGGCACGGCATCCCGTTCTTCCACCTGCCAGTCACCAAGGACACCAAGCCCGAGGCGGAGGACCGGCTAATGGAGCTGGTGGACGCCTTCGACGTGGAACTCGTGGTCCTGGCCCGTTACATGCAGGTCCTGAGCGATGAGCTCTCGGCACAGCTGGCGGGACGGACCATCAACATCCACCACTCGTTCCTGCCCAGCTTCAAAGGCGCAAAGCCGTACCACCAGGCCTACGACCGCGGCGTCAAGACCGTGGGCGCCACGGCTCACTACGTCAACGCCGAACTCGACGAGGGCCCGATCATTTCCCAGCAGGTCATCGAGGTGGACCACACGTACACCGCTGATGACCTGGTGGCGGTGGGCCGGGACGCCGAATGCGCGGCCCTCCGCAACGCCGTCCGCTGGCATTGTGAAGGCAGGATCCTGCTGCTCGGCAACCGCACCGTCATCTTGCGGTAGGCCATGAAACCGACAAATGTGCCGCGCTGGCGCCCAGTGTCGTGGAACGCCTTGCCCGTCGGGCAGCCGGTGAGGCTCTCGCAGGACGGCCGCCCTATCGGCTCCGGCACCGTGGACGGAACCACGCCAGACGGATCCATCATCTGGGTTGTCCTTGACGGCTGGTCCGAACGGCGAATGTTCCACCGGGAGGATTATGTTCGGGTCGAAATTAGCGCGTAGCCGGCCGCGGCCAGCGCGCGAGTCATCGCACCGGAAGCGCGCTGATCGGCGGTTGCGCAGGGAAACCTGGGCTGTCATTCTCGCGGCCGGTGCCCTGTTGGCAGTGATCCTGTGGCAGGCACTGTCCTATGGAAACTGACAAAACGCCAGCGGACGACGCCGACTGGGCTCCATAGAAGGTCAAGACGACGGCATCAGAGTCCGTCGAATTCAGACTGGTTCGACTTTGCTGGGCCGGGGTTCAGCATGATGTCCGTTCTGCTTGCTCGGGATCTCGGTCGGCGCTCCGGGGAGCGCGTACACGCGTCGGGCGTGGTCGCGTCCGACGAGTTGCACGATCCTGCGGGCGTCCGCCTCGGAACAGTCGTCGTCGTCGATCCATCCGCCGACTACCTTGGTGATTGCGTTGCGCCACAGTCTCGCTCCGAGGTAGTGAAGTTCGGCTGGGCCGCCACCGCCGCGCAGCTCGCCGCCTCCATCACCTTCCTGCTCAGCGACGACGGCACCAACGTCAACGGCGCCACCGTCGCTTGTTTACCTGCGTCAGGAGGGCGGCGCAGCGACGGTTCAAGTCCACCCTCCGGACGCCGCGACCGGCTTTCTGGAAAAGTTGCGCAGCCAGGTGTGGGACAAACCCGAGGTGATCGGGCAGCTGATGACGGCAGCGCCGACAGCCAGGATTCTGGAAGAGGTCGCCCGCGAGGGCCAGGGCGCGGGCTGACCGCTGAGAATCCGGTGGTCCACGCCGGATGAGCTAGCCGCAACTTCATGCTGTCCCAGGACGACGGCGGGGCATCCCGCCGCCGTCGGATTCCATGTCCTCCCGCGCCCCGTCGGCTCTTGGGCTCTTGACCTATATTCGGACAAGGGAAAGGACCGGACTGCATTGCCGGCACAAAGGAAGGCGGATTTCTGAATGGCTCGAATGCCGCCAGCCACGGTGGAAGTGAGTAACAGCGTCGTCCAGCGCCTCGTCCGGGACCAGCGGCCCGACCTCGCCGACTGTCGGATAGCGCGGGTTGCGAACGGCTGGGACAACGAGACCTTCCGGCTCGGTGACGGCCTGGCCGTCCGGCTGCCGCGCAGGGCGGAGGCCGTTCCGCTGATACTGCATGAGCAGCGCTACCTTCCCGACATAGCTCGCCGCTCCCCGGTCGCGGTTCCTGTCCCCGTCCATGCCGGCAGGCCGACGTCGGACTTTCCATGGCCGTGGAGCATCGTGCGGTGGGTCCCCGGAGCCGCTGCGGCCGACGTCGGGCCGGCAGGCCGCGGGCCGGCGGCTAAGGGCCTCGCCGATTTCCTGCTGTCCCTTCACGTGCCCGCCGAAACCGGCGTCCCGGTCAACCCTTTCCGAGGCGTGCCGCTGGCGGACCGTGACGCTGTGCTGATAGAACGGCTCGGGGACCGCGAACGCTACCCGCAGGCGGCAGCGCTGAGAGCAGTGTGGGCGCAGGCCTGCGCCGCCAAAGCCTGGGATGGTCCGGCGATGATGCTCCACGGAGACCTCCACCCTGGCAACATCCTGCTGGCGGACGACGGCTCCCTGGCCGGCGTCATCGATTTCGGCGACGTCGGGGCAGGGGACCCGGCTGTCGATCTTGCGGTGGTGGCTGATGTTCTACGCCGGCACCCGCCGCCGCTTCATGGGCGCCTTTGGCTCCGCAGTAGATGGAGACACCTGGATGAGGGCCCGCGGTTGGGCCCTCATCCTGTCCACCGCCATGCTGAGCAACTCCGACGATAATCCGCGGATGTTCGCCGTAGGAAAGTTCGGGATAAGGCAGATCCTGGATGACGGACTTCGCCTGCAACTCTGACGCCAGAGTTAAATGTCAGTGGCGCCTGCCATGCTGAGGGTGTGGAAGGCAAAGCAGCTGCGGAGACGTTGGAGGCCATGGAGGCCTCCCTTGCCAGGTTGTCTGCATTTGCCGGTCGCGGAGCCGGGAACGCGGCCTCGACTGGCGCCGACCCTCTTCGGGACGAAGCGGACGCGTGCCTGGACGGTATGGCTGAGGTCGCCAGCATGGAAGCCAGGCTGGCCGCCCTGAAAGTGCACTTCGCCGCCGGATATGCCCGCGCTGCCGTCGCCATGGCGGGCCCAGCCGATTCCCCGCAGGAGCGCACCGCCCAGGAAATGGCCGTGACAGCAGAGGTGGCCTGTGTCCTGACCGTGAGTGAAAGATCGGCGGCGGCGCTCCTGGCAGAGTCGGCCACCCTGACCACTAAGTTGCCCCTGACGCTGTCTGCGCTGCAAGTAGGGAGCATTTCATGGCAACACGCGCGGGTGATGTGTGATGAATCGTCCGGTCTGGACCCCGCCGCGGCGGCTGCCTTGGAGGCTCATTTCCTGGACCCCGAAGCTCCCTTTGCCGCGCGTGGCTGCCCCGCGGGGGAGCTGGTGCAGGGCAGGTTCCGGGCCAAGACGCGCAGATGGCGTGAGCTGCACCATCCCGTAAGCATCGAAGCCCGCCACCGCAAGGGTGTGGAGGACCGTCGGCTGGAATATGTGCCGGACCGGGACGGCATGGCCTGGCTCTCGGCCTATCTGACTGCGGATGTGGCGGTGGCTGCATGGTCCCGTGCCACGGAAGCGGCCCGTGCCCTGCAGGAGCCGAATGAATCCCGGACCCTGACCCAGCTCCGTGCGGACGTCGCCGCCGACTGGCTGCTGGCGGGGGTGGCGGAAGGAACTCCGTCACCCAAGGCGCAGGTCCTGGTGACCGTGCCGGTGCTGTCTCTTTTGGGCGCCGAGTCGGAACCGGCCACGCTGGACGGGTATGGTCCCGTTCCGCCGAGCATGGCCCGCCGGCTTGTAGGGGATGGCGCCGGATCGTTCCTGCGTGTGCTGACCGATCCGCGCAATGGAGCGCCGCTGGAAATCGGACGGACCAGCTACCGGGTTCCGAAGGCGATGCGCCAATGGTTGCGGCTTCGGGATGGCCGGTGCCCTTTTCCGGGCTGTAACAACCATTCCCTGGATAACGAAGCGGATCATCTGTTGGCTTGGTCCGAGGGAGGCGGCACCGGCATCACCAACCTTGGCCAGCCATGCCGGCGGCACCACCGACTCAGACACACCACAGCATGGAGGCCGGTTGACGCCACCCGGGACCAGTCACCCGGCTGGATCTCACCCGCGGGACGCTCCTATCCAAGCGAACAACAAGACTGGGAACCACCACGCTGGCCGCAGCACCTCGGCCACGCGGGTGAAGGCCGGGAGTTGGAACCGCCCGACGGGCTCGACGTACTTGCCGGCGCCGTCGGACCCGGAGAGGCCGTCGGACCCGGAGAAGCCGGGCCGCCATTACCTGTGGATCCCTTTCCTGACTGGGCACTGTTCATCGCGGCGTAGGATCGGCGCTCCATGTTCCCCTCCCCGTCCAATGAAAGGTTCGAAGGATGAGCCGGCTATTGGCCTGCACCCCTGCCTCCGCCGTGACCCTGAGCCGTGACCCTGAAAGGCCGGATCGGCCAGGACCAGCGCGATTCAGGCCACTGTCCCCACGCCCATCACGGTCCGGGTCAATCTCGACTCACCGGACGGGTTCGTCGGGTCTGCCTGCTGCGGCGATCCTGCGACGCCTGACGCCGAGTGGACGGGGAAGAAGGCCTTGATGAAAGTTTCTTCATGACCGTTTCATCCCTGCCTCATTGTTGTAGTTCACGCTGGACACACGAACGGCTTGCGCCGGAAGAGCCTGGGTATGGGGAAGCGGGGGCATGGTGGACGGAGCATGGCTGTCTACTGTTCGGGGGCCCGGGACGCCTGGAACGCGTCAATCTGCTGCGTCGCACCACTCGCTGGTGTCTCCGCCGGTCCATGGAATTGATTCCATGGATTGGCCCTCCGCCGTTCCGGCGTCTGCCGACGACGCTACCGGCACGTCCTGGCTGGTTCAGCGGGCGTGGCCAGAGAAGACACCGGGCGAATTTGTACTGGAGGTCCGGACGCCGGGAGTGCCCGGCGTCCGGGGAGCTTACTTGCGTCACGGGCAGTTCGAACTTATCCCGTTGGACGATCCGGGACTTCCCGCCTTACGGGGGGAAGCGCAGCAGGGGGAATTGATTTCGTATTGGCCGTACCACCAGGCTGTCGTCCGGGCGGAGGGCCGCTATATAAAGATCTTCGGGGCCGGGGGCGCCGTCGTACCGGCCGAGCGCTGCGCGCAAATGGACGTCCTGCTGGACGCCGGCAATTTCACAACGCCCAGAATCCTTCGTCAGAGTTCCCAGGCGGACGTCATCGTTTTCAGCGCCATGCCGGGACCGACTCTGAACGAGCTGGGCCGGGTGGGAGCGGCCGTCTGCGATGAAGCGTTCGCCAGGGCATGGGAGAAATGGTCGCGCGCCTGGGTCGCGGAACTGAACGGCTCCCATGGTCCAGCAGCACGAGGTGCTCTCGACAGCCTTCCGCTCCGTTCAGCAGAGTGGGAAGCGACGAAGGTGTGTCGACGGGTGGACGACTGGTTGCGGCACAATGAAAACGTCCCCGAGTTGTCGTCTCAGCGCGCTGTCTTGCGCGCCGCCGCAGAGCACGTGGCCATGAACCTGATAGGGACGGCACCGGATCCGGTGGTATGGGCCCACGGAGACCTGTACGACAGGCAAATCATCGTTCCCGACGGCGACATCCCGCCCGGACTGCTGGACTTCGACAGTACGGCCCGGCACGAGGCTGCCCGGGATCTGGCCGGTCTGGACGTCCATCTGGAGCTTCATCTACGAAATAACCGCATGACGCCGGCACGATATCTGACCGCTCACACGCAGGTGCTGGCCGTGGCCGAGGAACTGCGCGTCAGTCCAGCCCGGTTCGATGCGTACTCGGACGCCGTCTGGCTCCGTCTGGCACTTTCGCCGTTACCTGGCCGCTTCTCTCTGGCCATCGGCGTCCTCGCGGAACGGGCCGAAAGGAGCTGAGGCCCTCGAGGCGGCCAGCCCGGCCAGCCCCTGGCATGTTTTGTAGGTTAGGTGCTCACTTAGGTGCAAAAGCGACAGAATGATTGCTACTCTGGATTCTGCACCTACAGAGAGTGAGCAATGATGCTTCTCGAAAGAGACCTCATCCAGTCCGTCGGCTTCCGCAACGTAACGGACGGCGGACGTGTAACCGGCTTTCAGTTCCGGGTCCGGATGCCTTCCTACCGGGGCATGGCCGCGTCCCTCATCGATGGCATCGCCGTTCGCATCGGCGGCATCGTCGACGTCGGACCTGACGTTCCGCTGTGGACCTTCGGCGGGCGGACCTACACCCTGCAGCAGCTCTGGGACAGTGATGGCGTGCGCTGGCCCCTTGAGGAAGCGGCAGTGGTCACCGTTCCCCTCGACGGCGGTCTGCCGCAGGGCGTCCACGAGCTCTCCATCGAGCTGCGGCTGCGGATGTCCTACATACCAGTCGAGCACCAGCCCACCACCCACCGGACCAGCCGCAAGGTGACGCTCGCGCCGGAAGGCGGCGAAGGTACCTTCCGCTACGGCGTTTCCCTCTACAGCTTTATGGGCGATTACGGCACAGTGATGGACCTTGAGGCGGCGCTGGCCGCCGTCGCTGACGTGGGCGCCACCGGCGTCGAGATCCTCGGCGAGGGCCACGTTCCCAACTATCCGGAACCGTCCCCGGCCTGGATCGATAACTGGTTCGGCCTGCTGGAGAAGTATTCGCTGGAGCCGACGAACTACGGTTCCTGGATAGACACCCGTCTTCACCCGGGCCGCACCATGACGGTCGCCGAGGGTGCGGAGGCCCTGCAACGGGACCTGCGGCTTGCCAACCAATTGGGTTTCGGCTTCGTGCGCCCCAAGATCGGCGTGGTGTCCAGCGATCTGGTCCCAGACCCCATCTGGACCGAGTCCGTGGAACGCTCCCTTGATCTGGCCCACGAGCTGGGGATCATCATCTGCCCGGAGATTCATTCGCCGACGCCCATCAGGCACCCCGTCGTCGAGGACTACATCGGACTCATCGAACGGACCGGAACCAAGAACTTCGGCCTGCTCATCGACACCGGAATCTTCCAGGACCGGCCCATTCCGCTGCGCGCAGGTGAGACCCGCGAGACCCGGCCCGCCTTCCTCGACGGCATCGGCGTCGACCCCGCCGACTTCGCCGATATCGCCCAGTATGTGGTGTTCGTCCAGGCGAAGTTCCACGACATCAACGAGCAGCTGGAAGACCAACAGATTCCCTGGCTGCCCGTGCTCAAGGCCCTCAAGGACTGCGGCTACACCGGTTATCTCTCCAGTGAATATGAAGGCGAACGCACGCCATGGCACGCCCTTGAGCAAGTGCGGCGCCAACACGCCCTGATCCGCCGCATCACCGGCGAACTTACCTGACCCATCCCCTTTTCCCAGTAAAGAGAGCAACAATGCCAAACGGACTTCTTGACGATGCAAGCCTCCGCACCCATCCCGACGGTCTCGCGCTTGCCCTGACCCTGCCGTGGTACCGAAGTCTGTGGCTCTCCTCGGTCTCCAGCCTGCGGCTCACCGTCGACGGCCAGGATATCCCCGCCGGGAACTTGTCCCTGGAACTGGGCGGTGTCCGCTATGCGCTCCCGGACCTGCCCGCTCAAAGCGAAACGCTCTGGTACCTCCAGGAACATCCCTTGCTCATCGCCACAACGGAGAGCCCTGTTGCCTTGGGCGAGCAGCACACCGTCCGGCTCATCGGTGAGCTGCGCCTGCCCTACATGCAGATTGCGCCCGGCCAGGATGGCGGTCCCGGCATGTACGTTCCCAACTTCGTGAACCAGACGTTGGAGCTGACCGTCACGGACAGGGCTGCGGCGGCACCGGAACTGACGACGGCGGTCCCGCCGCCCCCACCGAAAGCGGAGGAAGATCCGTTCTCGCTGGGGCTCACCCTGTACTCGGCAAGCGCCGAATTCCGGGCCGGCTGGTACGACTTCGACGGTCTGCTGAACCGCGTGGCCGAGCTCGGCATCGGCCCCGGGATCGAGATTGTGGCATCGCAGGTCCTGCCTGCCTATCCCAACGTGACTGACGACTTCGTGCGCTCGTGGCAGCGCGCCTTCGACAAGCACGGCTTCACCGCCAGCTCCTTCGGCGCCAATCTGGACATGGGACGCCGCCGTGACCGCGACATGACCCCGGACGAGGAGTACGAGTTCACGCAGACACTCTTCCACGGCGCCAAGAAGCTCGGTTTCCCGCTCGTCCGCATCCAGAGCGCGAAGCCGGAGCTGCTTCGCCGGCTGCTGCCGCTCGCCGAGGACCTCGAACTCAAACTTGCCTACGAGATCCATGCACCGCTGGGACCCAACTCGCCCGAGATCATGAAGGTCCGCGACGTCTACGCCGAGCTGGATTCACCGCTGTTGGGCTTCGTGGCTGACTTCTCCTCAACCATGCACAGCATGTCTCCCACGCTCCTGCGCGCGGTTCGCCGTGCCGGGCTGGACGATGAAGCTGTGGAAAGGCTGCAGGCTATCTGGGGCACCGAGGCACCGATGCGGGTGCGGCAGGAGGAGTTCATTGCGTACCTGCGGGGACGTGACTTCGATCCTGCCCGGCTTGGGTCCTTCGCCCACCTGGCGTTCAACATGCACGGCCACGTCAGCCCGAAGGAGTGGGCTGACATCATGCCGCAAATCATGCACGTCCACGCGAAGTTCTACGACATTGATGAGCAGGGCAACGAGCCGGCCATCGACTATCCGGAACTGGTCCGCGTATTCGTCGAAGGCGGCTACCGCGGTTACTGGTCCAGCGAATGGGAAGGCCATGCCTTCGCTGAGCTCGGTGAGGTGGATCCGCTGCTGCTGGTGCGGAAGCAGCATGACCTCATCCGCAAGAGCATGCGTACGGCGCTGGCATCAGCCTGACCTGAAAGGCCGACGTCCCATAGCCTCGATGCCCGTCCGTTTAGCCGGCCGGGCATCGAGGCATTTAAGGGGTTTCCTTGGTTGCGGCGGCTGCCACGATGTCGGCAGCCTCTTTGAAGAGGCCCCGCATCCACTCATGCTCGGAGTCGCGGTTGTGCACGGGGTGCCACCACAAGGCATTAACCAGCGGCGTGGCATCGAAGGGCAGCGGCAGGATCCGAATCCCGCCCACGCGCAGGGCGAACGGCACCAGGGCCGCCTGGATGAGCGCGATCCGGTTGGTCCCAACCACAAAATGCGGCAAGGACTGGAAACTTTCAACAACCACGTCCACGCGGGGCTCAACGCCCAGCTGCTGGATCTGCCGTTCCGCCGACGTTGAGGCTGAGCGCGTCTGATAGGTCATCACCCAGGGAAGTTCAGCGATGTTTTCCATGGTGATTTGCTCGCCGACGGCTTCATTTGACGTGGAGACCACGGCCACCCACCCGTCCCTCCACAGGTCCAGGTAGGGCAGCCCGGTGAGGAATCCATGCGGAATCACCATGCCGTCCACCGATCGAAGGCGGTTGGCTGCATCCTCCACCACCATCGGATTGTGGAGCATGAACCGGAACCGGACACCTGGGGCGCGCTCGGCTGCAAGCTCGGAAACAACCCGGCCAATGGTGGTGAAGCCGTAATCCGAGCCGTAGATGGAGAACTCGCGCTCGGATTCTGTGGGTTCCCAGGTGGCCTGGCTTTCGAAGACGCGGCGTGCGGCCTCCAGCGCGGTGGTGGTGTGCTCCGCGAGCCGGAGGGCGAAGGGGGTGAGCTCGTAAGCATTGCCGCGGCGGGCCAGGATCGGGTCCCCAAAGTGGGATCGGAGCCGGGCGAGCGAGGCGCTGAGCGCCGGCTGGCTGAGGTGGAGCCGCTCGGCCGCCCTGGTAACGCTTCGCTCGGTAATGAGGGCATCCAGCGAGATCAGCAGGTTGAGGTCGAGACGGGAAAGCAGGACATGTTTCGTCACGGCGCAGCGATCCTTTGAAAGTGGAACCGTTTCAAGGGAGCTTATCAGCGGGATCAATAACCTAGGCGAAGCCATCAGGCGTCTGAATAGACCTTCCGCGGACCCCCGTTAAACTTATGTCCGTCATAGCAAAGACTTATGTGTCTTTTAGGCACATCTCCTGCATACTTGTGAGTGACCGGGGTCACGACACCCGGATTTTGGACAATGAAGTCAGAAAGGCTGGACATGACACAGCACCGTCGCTATTCAGGCCTGAAGGTCGGCGCCCTCGCCGTCCCCACCGTCGCAGCACTCATTCTTACCGGTTGCTCGGCCTCCACCGGCAGCAGCTCCTCTTCGGGTGGTTCCCAGGAATTTTCACTGTCCTTCGCGACATCCAACACCATCGAGAGCCCCTTCCAGGTGTTGGCAGAAAATTACATGAAGTCACACCCGAACGTGAAAATCACCTTCAATCCTCAGCCGAACGACTCCTACGACCAGACCCTGCGCACACAGCTCCAGGCCGGAAACGCCTCAGACGTCGTAGTGACCTCACCCGGCTCCGGCACCGGCCGCAGCATCCTGCCGCTCGTCCAGGCAGGTTTCCTTGAGCCGCTTGACGATGCCGCGAAGCAACTGCTCCCCGAGGGAAGCGCCAGCACCTTTGGAACCGACGGCAAGGTGTACGGCCAGGCCACGGAAATTACGATTTCTGCCTTGGTGAGTAATGAGACGGCTGCAGCTGCAGCCGGTGGCTTCCCTGCCGACTATTCCTCCCTCCAGCAGCAGTGCAAGGCTCTGGAGTCCTCCGGTAAATCCCTCTTTGCCCTTGCCGGATCAGCCCCTCCCAACACAGGGCTGATGGCGATGTCCCTGGCAGCCTCGCGCGTCTACGCGGAAGACCCGAAATGGAACGATAAGCGCGCCGCCAAGGAAACCACCTTCGCCGGCTCGGACGGTTGGAAGTCAGCCCTCGAAGCAGTTAATACCTTGAAGGACGCGGGCTGCTTCCAGAAGGGTGCTGCCGGCGGCGGCTTCGATGCCATCACCAAGGGGCTTGCCAGCGGATCGTCCGTGAGCGGCTTCATCCCGGCCCCAAGCTGGAAGCAGCTGCAGTCCGCCGCTGGGGGCTCCCAGTTCGCCGTACGGCCGTTCCCGGCGGAACAGGGCTCAGGTAATAGCTACGTATTTGCCAGCGCAAACTACGCCTTCTCCATCAACGCGGCCTCCAAGAACAAGGACGCTGCCAAGGCCTTCCTCGACTGGGCCGCCCAGCCTGAGCAGACCAAGGCATTCGCAGAAATCGACGGTGCCCTGCCGGTCAGCGGACTCGACAAGTACGATTTCGACGGCGGCGCCTACAAGAACGTCGGAGGCCTGATGAAGGACGGCAAGTACGGCCCCCTGCCCAACATCCAGTGGCCGAATTCCGCCGTCTACGACGCACTGGCCACGGGGGTCCAGGGCATCATCACCGGCCAGAAGAGCCCTGACCAGGTCCTGCAGGCCATGGACGCGGCCTGGGATCAGTAGCAGTTCTTGACCATCAACGTTCCGACGACTCAAAGGGACAAGCAAGGAATACCAATGACTGCGACGATGCAACCGAAAAGCGAAGCAGCTGAAGCACCCCGGCGAGGCAAGCGGACGCCGGGGGCGGGTGAGAACACCCGTCCCCGGCGGGGGCCCATGCAGTTCGGACACTGGTGGTGGGCGCTGCCCGGGATCGCCCTGGTGTTTGCCATCCACTACGTGGCAACCGGAATCGGCGGATTCTTCGCCTTTACCAACTGGACGGGCATCGGCTCGTTCAAAATCACGGGCTGGACAAACTTTGAGGCCATCTTCAAGGACCCCACGAAACTCGGAGCCCTCTTCAACACCCTCTTTCTGGCCTTTGGCTCGGTTCTCCTGGGCAACATCGCCGGGTTGGTCATTGCGCTGGGCCTGAACCGCGTCGTCAAGACGCGCTACATCCTCCGGACCCTCTTCTTCATGCCGGTGGTGCTCAGCCCGCTAGCCACGGCCTACATCTGGAAATACATCTTCGACTTCGACGGTCCGCTCAATGCCTTCCTTACGGCAATAGGCGCCGGCGACCAGGCCAAGCCGTGGCTGGCCGACCCGCAGTGGGCCATCTGGACCGTCCTGGTGGTACTGGTCTGGTCTTCCACCGGCTTTGCCATGGTGATTTTTATGGCCGGCCTGGCCGGTGTCCCCGTGGAAGTGGAGGAGGCGGCGGCCATTGACGGCGCCAACCTGTGGCAGCGGTTCCGCAACGTTACCCTGCCCGCCATCCGCCCCGCCGTCGCCATCGCCACCACCCTGGGAATCGTCCAGGGGCTGCGCGTCTTCGATCCCATCATGGCGCTCACCGGCGGCGGACCGGCCGGAGCGACGGAAACGCTGGCCACGCTGGTTTACAAGCAGGCCTTTGCGCTCGGGAACTTCGGCGGCGGTGCCGCCCTGGCCCTGGTGCTCGCCGCCATCATCCTGATCTTCGCCGTTCTCCAGCAGCGGCTGACGCGTTCGAACCCTGAGGACTAAGCCATGTTCCGCTACACCAAGCTCACCCTGCTCCGCGAAGTCGGCCTCTGGGCGCTGGCCCTGGTGTTCCTCGCGCCGTTCTACTTCCTGGTGACAACTGCCCTGAAGCCGGACAACGAGTTGTTCACCACCTCGGCCCTGGCTCCGCCAACAAGCCCCGACTTCAGCAACTTTATCGACGTCCTCACCGCCACCGGCAACTCCAACGTGGTGATGGGCCTGGTCAACAGCGCCATCATCACCGCAGGCAGCATCGTTGGGCTGATCGCACTCGGTTCCATCACCGGATATGTCATCTCCCGCAGCACCCGACGCTGGAGCAAGGGCGCGTATTACCTCTTCCTGATCGCCATCATCCTCCCCGGCCAGCTCGGCGCCGTCCCGCTCTACATGGGTGCACGGGCCCTTGGGCTCACCGGATCCGCTTGGGGCCTGATCATCCTCTACACGGGCATGCTCCTGCCGTTGTCGATCTTCCTCTACGCAAACTTCTTCCGCGGCCTCGGCACGGACTACGAAGAAGCGGCCACCATCGACGGCGCCAGCAAATCCCAGATTTTCTCCAAGGTGGTGTTCCCCATGATGGCCCCAGCCACGGGAACGGTCACCATCTTCGCCGGGCTCATCGTGTGGAACGACTTCTTCACGTCGCTGATCTTCCTGGGCGGCTCCGCCAACCAGACGCTGCCGGTGGCCATGTACTACTACATCGGCTCCCTGGTCTCCCAGTGGAACTCGATCTTCGCGATAGTGATCGTCTCCATGATTCCCATCCTGGCGCTGTTCCTGTTCGCGCAGAAACGGTTCATCCAGGGCTTCTCCGGCGGCCTGAAGGGCTGACCCGCGATGGTTGACAACCGCGCAGCGTTCGAGCGCTTCGTGGAGATCTTCTACACCCAAAAACGGGTGCGTGAAGCCTTCGACTTCCTTGTGGCCGACGACTACCGGCAGCACAACCCGACCATTCCTGACGGGCCTGAGGCGGCAGTAAGGATGCTGACGCCGAAGTTCGACGGATCGCCAGACTCCCGGTTCGAGGTTCAGCGCATCCTGGTGGACGGTGACCTGGCGTTGGTGCATGTACGCGCTTCAGGTCCCGGGCGTCCCGACGCCGCCGTCGCAGACATTTACCGCTTCGAAAACGGGCGGATTGTTGAGCACTGGGACGTGCTTCAGCCGGTTCCCGAGCACCCGGTCCACGACCACCCCATGTTTTAGACCACCATCTCAATTCCCTAGGAGACATCCATGTTTCAACTTTCGCCCAATATCGACCTTTTGTTCGCCGAAGCAGGCGAAAGTGCTGCTGACCGGGTTCGCGCGGCGGCAGCGGCCGGCTTCGACGCCGTCGAAATGTGGGGCCCAACGGGCAAAGACATCCCGGCCCTGAAGCACGCGCTCGACGAAACCGGAGTCCAGCTCACCTCCCAACTGGCGGAACCGCGTATGCAGTTCATGATCCCGCCCCGCAACCACGATGCTTTCTACACCGGGCTGGACGCCGGCGTCGAAGTGGCACAGCAGCTCGGCTGCCCCCGGATGGTAGTGGGCAGCGGTACAGGATTCGGCGGGCGCAAGCGGCAGGACCAGCTGGACGAACTGATCGAGATCTTCACCCGAGGCGTCGCGCACATCGAGGGGTCCGGCATCACCCTGGTCCTCGAACCGGTGAACGTCAGGGTTGACCACCCGGGAGCCCTCCTGGACCGGACCTCGGAAGCCGTCTATGTCGCCAAGGGCGTCAACTCGCCCAACTTCGGCGTTCTCTACGACCTCTACCACTCCACGGTCGAGGGCGAGGACGTGGCCGCCGAGCTCGCCAACGCCGGCGACCTCATCAAGTATGTTCAGATCGCCGATGCGCCGGGGCGCGGCGAACCCGGCTCGGGATCCATCGACTGGCACGCCCGGCTCACGGACCTGGGGAACAGCGGGTATGCCGGCCCCATCGGGCTCGAGTACTACCCCACGATCGACTCGGCGAAGTCCGTCCGGCGCATCCAGGAACTGGTGGCGGGATGGTGAGCGGTAACCGGTATCCCGCTGCGGTCGACGTCGCCATCGTCGGCAGTGGCCCCACGGCATCGGCATACGCGCGGATCCTCAGCGAGGAAGCCCCTGGTGCCACCATCGCCATGTTCGAGGTGGGCCCCACGGTCAGCAATCCACCCGGGGCGCACGTCAAGAACATTGAGGATCCTGAACGCCGCAGCCTCGCGCAGCGGGCATCGGAAGGCCCCGGTGCAGGTGCCGAAACGGTGAACTCACCCGGCGCCGTCAAAAGCGGGGAGCGAAGGGCCAGGCCCGGCACCTACCTGCTCCAGGACGGCTACGTCTTCCCCGGCGAGGACGGGATGCCCGTTGCCGCCATGTCCAGCAACGTGGGCGGCATGGCCGCTCACTGGACCGCTGCCTGCCCCCGCCCGGGCGGCAAAGAGCGCATTCCGTTCCTGCCGGACCTTGAAGAGCTTCTTGAGGACGCCGACCGGCTGCTGGGGGTGACCACCCGCGCCTTTGACGGGGCTCCGTTCTCTGACCTCGTCCGGGAACGACTCGCCGCCGCCGTGGACGCGGGCCGTGGCACCGCCTACCGCGTCCAGCCCATGCCTCTTGCTGTACACCGGCGGGAGGACGGCGGCCTGGTCTGGTCAGGTTCCGACGTCGTGATGGGGGATGTGACCCGGGAAAATCCGCAGTTTGAACTCTATGATGAGTCGCTGGTAACGCGTGTGCTCCTGGAGGACGGAGCTGCTGCCGGCATCGAAGTCCAGGACCGCCGCAGCGGCGAAACCCATCAGGTGACCGCCCGCTACGTTGTGGTGGGTGCGGATGCCCTGCGCACGCCGCAGCTGCTGTGGGCTTCCGGGATCCGGCCCGACGCCCTGGGCCGTTACCTCAACGACCAGGCGCAGGTGGTGTTCGCGAGCCGGCTGCGTGATGTCACGGCTCCGCAGGGCCGGGCAGCCGCCAACGGCGCGCTCAGTGAGCAGAGCGGAGTTGCCTGGGTTCCCTACACGGACGGGGCACCCTTCCACGGCCAGATCATGCAACTGGATGCGTCACCGGTTCCCTTGGCCGACGATGACCCCGTTGTCCCGGGCTCTATCGTGGGGCTTGGCCTGTTCTGCGCCAAGGATCTGCAGCGCGATGACCGGGTGGCGTTCGACGACGGTGTCCGCGACTCGTACGGGATGCCCGCCATGCGCATCCACTATCGACTCACAGGGCGGGATCACGAGGTACTGGACCGCGCCAAGCAGGAAATTGTCCGCCTGGGCAAGGCGGTGGGTGAACCGCTCGACGAGCGTCCGTTCGTCATGCCGCCCGGCGCTTCGCTTCACTATCAGGGCACAACCAGGATGGGTGCAAGGGACGACGGCGAGAGCGTGTGTTCGCCCGACAGCCAGGTGTGGCAGGTCCCCGGCCTCTTCGTGGCCGGCAACGGCGTCATTCCCACCGCCACGGCCTGCAATCCCACGCTGACCGCTGTGGCGCTCGCAGTGCGCGGCGCCCGGAAACTCAGAGAAGAACTCAACAGCTCTTTACTTATGTCTGAATCAGACAATAGACTGACTAAATAATGAATAAGTGGTGCGATGCCGCTGCTATTTCGTTCAACCACAGGCAAGGCATGCCGCAGACAAGGAGGTCTCGATGATCGCCGACCGCATAATCGAGCAGGGAACACTGATCACCCAGGACGGCCGTACCGCCGTCGAAGTCCGCATCCCCTGGTACCGGGCCCTGCCGGGTTCCTGCATCGCTGGAGCTGCATTGACAGTGGACGGCGTCGCCGCCCCCGAGGGCTCACTGCGCTGGACCATGAACAACCGCACTTTCAGCTTCGAGGAACTCGTGGACGAGACCGGCGAATGGTGGTTCCCGCTGGACTCGGCAGTCCTTTCGGGCGATCTTCCCGTCCCGGACAGCCGGACCGAGCACGAGGTCAGGGTGGACCTGAAGCTCTACATCCCCTACATCATCACCGACCACGGCGTGCTGCACATCGAAGAGCACGACACCAAGACCATGAAGGTGGGACAGCGATGACCAGCCTCGGCACGCCGATCCAGGGCGTCACCCTTTACAGCTTCACCCGGGCCTTCCACGCCCGGCAGTACGACCTCGATGGCCTGATCCGCAAAGTAGCGGCCGAAGGCTTCGGCCCAGGGCTCGAAGTCATCGGATTCTCCAGCCTGCGCGGCTTCCCGGACCGGATCGATGACAACTTCGTGGGCCAGTTCCGCGATCTTGTGGCCGAGGTGGACCTGGTCCCCACCTCGCTCGCAGTCAACGTTGACACCGGTATCCGCCGCGACCGGCTGATGAACCATGACGAGCTTGTCGAATACATGCGCAAGCAGATCGAAGTAGCCGCCAGGCTCGGCTTCCCGATCGCCCGGGTGCAGATCTCCCTGACTCCGGACGCCATGGAAAGCCTGCTGCCCGTGGCCGAGAAGTACGGCGTCACCCTGGCCCTCGAAGTCCACGCGGACCAGCACGGCGCCCACGAGCGTGTCCTGGCCCTTCGCGACCGCTACGAGAAACTCAATTCCCCCTTGCTCGGCTTCACCGCCGACTGGGGTGCCACCGTTACCGGCTTTGCGCCCTCCCTGCTGGAGGCCTACCGCCGCCGTGGTGCTTCGGAGGAACTTCTCGGACAGGTGGTTGACCTGTGGAATGGTTTCTACGTCGACGGACCGCCAAACACGCAAAAGGTTCACGGTGAACGCTTCGGTGCCTTCATCGGCCTGGCCGCCCGGAACGGCCGGCCCGACCTTGGCATTGACTTCGCCATCAACGGAACAGGGCTTTTCGGTCCTGCCCCGCTGGACACCTGGCTGGAGATCATGCCTTGGGTCCGCCACGTGCACGGCAAGTTCTTCGGCATCGACGAGACCGGCGAAGAGCCCTCGGTGCCGGTCCGGAGCCTTGTCCGGCAACTGGTTGAGCACGGCTACTCCGGCGCAATCTCCAGCGAGTACGAAGGCTGGCACTGGAACAACTGGCAGGACCCGTTCGACATTATCCGCGGCGAGCAGGCAGTCCAGCGCTCAGCGGCCGCCAACGCCGGTTCGGCCATGATCACCGACGCTTCAGAAGCCCGCCGCATCCTCAATAGCCATCTCGCCCAGCCCGTCCGCGGCTGACAACGAAGGAACCAGAAATTATGTCAGAAGGCATCGCAGGCTCGGGCATCGAGCTTGGCATTACCCTCTATTCGCTCACCTCCGAGTTCGCCGCCGGGCTCTACACCCCTGAGACGCTGATCAAAGCTGTTGCAGATGAAGGCCTCGGCCCGGGGGTTGAGTTCAACATCGCCCAGATGCTGCGCACCTACCCGGACGTCGACGACGACTTCGTCCGCCTGTGGCGCGACAGCATGGACCGCTACGGCCTGACCCCCAGCGCAGTGGGCACCAACCTGGACATGGGCCGCCGCAAGGACCGGGACATGACACCCGATGAGGAGTACGACTTCTTCGCCGCGCAGCTGCACACGGCCAACAAGCTTGGATTCCACCGCGTGGTGATCCGCTCCGCGGGCAAGGAATTGCTCCGCCGGCTGCTTCCCCTGGCCGAGAAGTACGATCAGAAGCTCGGCTACGAAATTCACGCGCCGCAGGGGCCGAACGATCCCAAGATCCTGCAGATCCGCGAGATGTACGAGGAACTGGGAAGCGACCGGCTCGGTTTCACCGCAGACTTCAGCTCGACGATGCACAGCCTTTCCCCGACCCTCTTCCGCACGTTGACGCAAATGGGGCTGCCCGAGGAGCACTTTGCCGTCATGCAGGACATCTGGCGCAAGCCGTTGCCGATGCAGGAACGCAACCAGGAGTTCGAGGACTACCTGAACGCCAACAACTTCGACCCCGCGCGCCTTGGTCCCTTCACCCGGCTGGCGTTCAACATGCATGGACTGGTTCCGCCCGAGGAATGGCTGGATATCATGCCGCAGATCTTCCATGTCCACGCGAAGTTCTACGACATCGACGAACACGGCAATGAACCCGCGATGGACATTCCCCGCATTGTGCGCCAGTTCGTCAAGGGCGGCTACCAGGGCTACCTGTCCAGCGAGTGGGAGGGCCACGCGTTCGCCGACCTGGGCGAATCCGATCCGATCGACCTCGTCAAGAAGCAGCACACGCTGATGCGGCATGCCATCGAAGAAGCCGCTGATCCAAATGCATCCGACTCCCACGCGACCCTGGTCGAGACTGTTAAGTAAGGAAAGCCATGGCAACTCACAATTCCCTGTTCCAGGACACCGACGTCCGCAGGCACCCCGAGGGGATTGCCGTATCGGTGCAGCTGCCCTGGTACCGCAGCCTCTGGCTGTCCGCCGTTGACGACGTCGTTGCAACGGTCAACGGCGTGGAGATTCCCAAGGAGTCCCTCCGCTTCGAACTGCAGGACAAGTCCTACTCCATAGCTGAACTCCCGGAGCAATGGGAAACCCTGTGGTTCGTCGCAGACAAGCCCGACGTGATCATCCCGCTGGACCGCGTCCCCGACGCCGGCGAGGAGATCGACGTCGAGGTCATCCTCACCCTGCGCCTGCTGTATATGCAGATCGCGCCGATGCGCTACGTGGGCAACCGCGTCGCGGTTGAACGGACAGTGGTGCTCGCATGAAAACCCTGCGCGTGGCCATGATCGGTTATGGCTTCATGGGTGCTGCCCACTCCCAGGGCTGGCGGACGGCGCCGCGGGTATTCGACCTGCCTGCCGAACCGGAAATGGCGGTTGTTGTCGGCCGCAACGCTGAAGCGGTCGCCGCCGCTGCCAGCAAGTGGGGCTGGGCAGAGTCAGCAACAGACTGGCGGGACGTGATCGCCCGTGACGATATCGACGTCGTCGATATCGTCACCCCCGGCGACTCCCACGCCGAAATCGCGATCGCCGCGCTGGAGGCCGGTAAGCACGTTTTGTGCGAAAAACCACTCGCCAACTCGGTGGCGGAAGCCGAAGCGATGGCCGAAGCTGCCGAACGGGCGGCTGCCCGGGGCATCCAGGCAATGGTCGGGTTCACCTACCGCCGCGTTCCGGCCGTCACCTTCCTCCGCAACCTCATCGCCGAAGGTGCCGTCGGCACGATCACCCAGGTGCGTGCCTCCTACCGGCAGGACTGGCTGGTGGACCCGGAGATGCCGCTGGCGTGGCGTCTGCAGAAGGAACACGCCGGTTCCGGGGCTCTTGGGGACATCGGTGCCCATGCCATCGACCTGGCCCAGTTCGTCACCGGCTTGAACCTGGAGAAGGTGTCCGGCGTTATCGACACCATCGTGAAGGAGCGGCCTCTTTTGAAAGGCTCCACTTCAGGCACTGGACCTTCCGATACCGGGCTTTCCGGCGCTGCCGGTGTCGGCTCCGGCCAGGTGACGGTGGACGATATCGCCATCTTCACGGGCCGCTTCGAATCCGGCGCACTGGCGTCGTTCGAGGCCACCCGGTTTGCCACCGGCCGGAAGAACGCGCTGCAGATTGAGGTTTCCGGGGACAAGGGCGCCCTGGCCTTCGACCTGGAGGACCTCAACAGCGTCCAGTTCTACGACCGCACGGCCCCTGCGGACCGCCAGGGCTTCCGGAAGATCCTGGTCACGGAAGCGGAGCATCCCTACGTTTCGGCGTGGTGGCCGGCAGGCCACATGCTCGGTTACGAGCACGGGTTCTCCCACCAGGTCAAGGACCTAGTGGAGGGCATCGTGGGCGGCGCCGTCCCGCATTCGTCGTTCGCCGACGGGCTGAGGGTGCAGCGGGTGCTCGACGCTGTCGAGCGCAGTTCCGAAAATGATTCCGCCTGGACACGGGTCGCCGCCGGCGTTCCCGTGCCGGCCAGTTGAGGAGGGGAAGTACGTGGCACGACCAATTACCTTGTTCACCGGCCAGTGGGCCGACCTGCCGTTCGAGGAGGTGGCCCGGCTCGCCGGCGAGTGGGGCTACGACGGGCTGGAGATCGCCTGCTGGGGTGACCACTTGGATCCCTGGCGCTGGGACGACGACGCCTATGTGCAGGGCAAGCTGGACATTCTTGAACGCCACGGCCTCAAAGTGTGGACCATCTCCAACCACCTCAAGGGCCAGGCCGTCTGCGACGACCCGATCGACGAACGGCACCGCGGCATCCTGCCGGACGTCGTATGGGGCGACGGCGATCCTGAAGGGGTCCGCCGTCGTGCCGCCGAGGAACTGAAGAACACTGCACGGCTCGCCGCAAAGCTGGGCGTGAAAACGGTGACCGGCTTTACGGGATCGTCCATCTGGAAGTACGTGGCGATGTTCCCGCCCGCCTCCGAAAAGATGGTCGACGCCGGCTACCAGGATTTTGCCGACCGGTGGAACCCCATCCTCGATGTCTTTGACGAGGTGGGCGTCCGGTTCGCCCATGAGGTGCACCCGTCAGAGATCGCCTACGACTACTGGACAACGCAGCGCGCCCTCGAGGCGATCGGGCACCGCGAGGCCTTTGGCCTGAACTGGGACCCGAGCCACATGGTGTGGCAGGACATCGACCCTGTGGGGTTCCTGTGGGACTTCAAGGACCGGATCTACCATGTGCACTGCAAGGACACGAAGAAGCGCCTGTCCAACGGGCGCAACGGCCGGCTGTCCTCTCATTTGCCCTGGGCTGATCCGCGCCGCGGCTGGGACTTCATCTCCACCGGCCACGGCGACGTGCCGTGGGAGGATGCGTTCCGGATGCTGAACGCCATCGACTACCGCGGGCCGCTGTCCGTGGAGTGGGAGGACGCCGGAATGGACCGGCTGGAGGGCGCCCCCGAGGCGCTGGCTTTCGTGCGCCGGCTCTCCGGCTATGAACCCTCCGCCGCAGCTTTCGACGCCGCATTCAGCACGAAATAATTCGCAGACAAGTGAGGCCGGCCCCGCGGGGCCGGCCTTTCCTGTGCCATGAGCTTCTTGTATCCGGTCAGCGTTTTATATCGGTCAGAGGGCAGCCCGGGCCGCTGGTGCCGGCTCCACCAATGCTGGCTACGTGAGGGCTGCCCCCGCCAGGGCCAGGTGACTCCGCGTCATCTCCGTTGGGTCGTCCTGCAGCCACTCGTGGCCGCCCCACTCGCTGGTCAGCGTGCCCCTGAAGCCGGTCCCGCGCAGCAGGATGCCGAGGTCATGCAGCGGCCGGGAAACCCGGCCGCCGTCGTCGTCCAGATCCCAGAACTTCAGATGGAAGGCGCCCACCAGGGGGAGGATGCCCTGCAGGTCTGCGGCGTCACTGCGGCCGAAGCGGATGAGCAGGTTCATGAAGAGCGTGTGGATGCGCGGCGGAACCTTCCCTGCGCGGAGCAGGGCGGTAACGGCATCGAGGGTGGCGGGATCGCGCCAGTCATTCTCCAGGCGCGCCAGAAGATCGGAAGGAACGCCGCCCTGCCGCAACTCATGAAGGTACGTGACGGGAAGGGCCGGCATGAGCATGCTGATGTCAACGAGTACCCGAACGCGCTCATCTGCCAGCCCGGCTATCGCATCCAGGGCTGGTGCCACCGAAGGGTTGTTTGGAGTCTGCTGCCCTTGGATTTCTTCGTACAGCACCAGATCGAGTTCATGCAGCAGCGGCTGCAGCATCGTGAGCAGTTCCGTGCCCGCCTGTCCGATCGGTAACCGGATCCCGCGGGCACCCACTCGGCTGGCGGCGCTGAGCTGGGGGACCAGGAAGTCCAGGCGCTCCTGCAACGAGCGGCGGTCGGTTGGGGACGTGAAGTCGTCGAGGCTGGCGCCAACGATGCTGACGCGTCCCCCTCTTGCCGCCAGCGAATCCCGCAGTTCGTCTACCTCGGCGTCCTGCGGAGCGGGGAAGGACCGCCACAGCAGCCCAGGTTCGAGCTCTATTGTCTTCGTCACGGAATCCGCGATGCCAATCACAACGTCCGAGGCTGTCCGCCGGGCTGCCGTGATCTCCGGAGTCCAGTTGAACGAGCTGGCGCAGAGGGTCCAGTTCTCAGGAAGTGCGGGGGCCATGTGATGCCTTCCCATTTATGCTTGTTAATGACAAACTTATGTCACTTTTAGGATAAAGGACGGAAGCCATGTTGCAAACCGCTTTGCGCGAAGATGCGCTGACGGCCACGCCGGAAGGCTTTGAACTCCGGCTCGGCCTGTCGTGGATCCGCTCAATGCCCCTTTCCAGCGTGGCTGAGCTCGCAGTTGAGGTCGACGGCATCCCGGTGGCACCAGGGGAGTTGGTGGTGGTGCTGGGGGCCCGGCGCGTGGGTGCGGACGCATTGCAGGCGGAGTCCGGGTGGTGGTTCGTGCAGGACAGGCTGGTCCTGGCCGGCAGGCGCGAGCTTTCCCGCGGGGTGCACGCCATCGCCGTCGACTTCCAGCTGCTGGTGCCCTACCTTCAGGCGCGTCCCGGTTCTCCGCTGGTCCTGCCGTTCCATCTGGAGGCCCAGCTGGAGCTTGACCGGGCGCCGGTACCCAGCGTTTCCCGCGACGTGGCCTGAGCGGCTATGCCCAGGCCACGCAGTGGACCCTATGCGGTAACGGCATGCCGTTCCGGTGAGGGCCTGCCGTCAGCAAACCAGCGCGGGAAGGTGACATCGAACAGCTGCTCGCGCGCCAGCTCGGCTCCTCCGCGCAGGGGTTCGCGCTCATCGTTGACGGACAAGGTGATGGTGAGGTCGCGGGTGGCGAGCGGCAGGGACAGTTCGTAGACCCGCTGGCGCACTTCGGCCAGGAATACTTCGCCGGCCGATCCCATGGCCCCGCCGATGACGATGATTCCGGGGTTGAACATGTTCACCAGGGCTGCAATGGTCTCACCCGCTACCCGGGCCGACTTTTGAATCAGTGTGATGGCCAGCGGGTCCCCGGCCTGGGCCGCGAGGGTGATCTCCTCGAGGGTCAGTGTCCCCTTTTTTGCCAGCGGAGCCAGGGAGCTGTGGGTGCCTTCCCTGACAGCCTCTTCCGCGTCCCTGACAAGGGCCCAGCCGCTGGCCACCGCTTCGAGACAGCCGATCTTGCCGCAGCGGCATTGGGCATGGGAGTCGGAAACCCGGACATGGCCGATGTCGCCGGCCGCGCCGTTGGCGCCGCGGTGGATCCTGCCCTGGGACAGCAGGCCGGCACCGATGCCGGAACCGATCTTGCAATAGATGAGGTTCGCGAGGGATTCGCGACGCCGGGCGCGCTCACCAAGGGCAAGCAGGTTGACGTCGTTATCCACCCACACCGGTGCGTTAAAGCGGTCCTCGAAGGGTGTGCGGACATCGAATCCATTCCACCCGGGCATGATCGGAGGTGCCACCGGTTGTCCCGTGGCGAAGTCAACCGGGCCGGGGAGGCCCACCACCACACCCCAGACGGGCACTTGGTGATCCTTTTTCAGCACGTCGTCAACGAGCGCCATCACGGCGTCAATTGTCTTCTCGGGGCCCTGAGCGATGTCCCAGGTGCGGTGCGTGTGTGCCAGGATGTCGCCGTCCAGGGCAGTGACGCCAACCCTTATATGAGCGGCTCCGAGTGCACATATGACGATCCGGCCCTGCTCCGCGCGGAAGCGAAGGGTCCGGGGTGCGCGGCCACCGGAGGAGGCGCCGAATTCTCC
Organism: Arthrobacter sp. P1_B9; assembly: GCF_056406495.1. NCBI lineage: Bacteria > Bacillati > Actinomycetota > Actinomycetes > Micrococcales > Micrococcaceae > Arthrobacter > Arthrobacter sp. P1_B9. Next base: position 133,388 of record NZ_JBFUAA010000009.1, on the reverse strand, counting down.
ATCCCCGAGAAAGCCGATCTCAATGGCCTGGTCCACACGCTGGCTGACAACGCCCCTGCCCAGCCCGGTGACCTTGCCGATTTCCGGGCGCGTTGTCGCCTCGCCCGTTCGCACCAGGTTGACGATCCTCAGCAGGCTCGTCACTTCATCCGTTTGTGCTCCAAAGCGGAGTGTGGACTCTGTCGTCATGATCACAATTCTCACACATAAGAGGGGACTAAGGTGGGGTTGAACGCGACTATAGCCGGATATTTCCGTACTTATGAATAATAAGGACAAAAGGGGGAGGGCGACGATGCCTTGGAATATAGGAGTTCTTGGGGCCGGGCCGGGCGTCGCGGCCCTGCATCTGCCGGTGCTGGGGCGCCTGGCGGAGCTGTTCAAGGTGGTGCACATTGCCGATGCGGGAAGTGGGCGCGCCCAGGGCCTGGCCGAAAGGCTTGGTGCCCGGTGGTCAGTGGGGGAGGCGGACCTGCTTGCGGACCCGGCTGTCCACCTGGTGGCCATCTGCAGCCCGCCCGCTGAACATGCCCGCCAAATCCTGGCGGCTGTAGCCGCGGGGAAGCCTGCAATCTTTTGCGAGAAGCCGTTGGCCACCAGCAGGGAAGAAGCCGACGAAGTCATCTCTGCCTGCCGGCTCGCGGGAACGGTCCTTCTGGTGGGGACGAACCACCTGTTTGACGCCGCGTGGGGGCGGGCCAGGCATCATCTTGTGGCCCTCGCGGGCCGGGTACAGGCGATCTCCGTGACGCTGGCGCTCCCGCCGAATGACAGGTACCACCGGCTGGTCGCCGAGGGCGGCCCTTTCCAGGCCGCCCGGCGGGGACGCCTGGACCTCGACAGTCCTGTGGTTGCGGCCGGCGTCCTGCGGCAGCTGCTGACCGGTCTTGCGATCCATGATCTCCCGGCCGTGAGGGACATCGCGCCAGGCATCGACGAGGTTGTCTACGCCAGGGTCGCTCCGCCAGTCGGCTACCTTGTGGGGTATCGGGCCGGCGGAATCCTGGTCCAGTTGGCGCTTACCATGCTTCCGGAAGGACCGGATGCCCTCTGGAGGATGAATATCGCCACCTCCCACGACCGCATCGAGGTGAATTTCCCGCCCGCCTTTGTCCATGCCGGAAGCGCGGCCACCCGAGTGCGAAGCACGGACGGGCAGTGGACGGAGTACAGGCGGGATCCGGAAGACGGCTATATGGCTGAGTGGCGCCTGCTTGCCTCGCTCCTTGAAGGCGGGGTCCCGGTGGAGTACGACGAGCTGCTGGCTGACTCGCAGTTTGCAATCGACCTGGCCGATGCTGCCGCAGCGAAGGTTCTGGAAGGGGTGTCGCAATGAGTTCGGCAGATCCAGGGCTCGGCATCTTCACGGTGTTACCTTCCTATGTCGCGGCTGTCGCCGAGCTTTCCGTCAGTGCTGCACTCACCAGAGGCGTCAGCGGGGCGGTGGCTGTGGTGCCTGGATCCGGCGATTGGTGGCAGGGCATGCTGGACGCCCGGGCCAGGGGAGCGGCGGCCGTGGTGATTGCGGACCCTGCTGCGCTCCCGCAGAAAGGAATCGGAGCCTACCCGTGGCCCGGTGACATCCCGGTCATCGTTGAGCGTCCCCGGCTGCGCCCGGATGTGGTTGCCGATGCCCTCCGGGCCAGACGAGGCAGGCCGGCCCGGATCGTCACCGTCGAGTGCGCTGCCCCCGCGGCAGGCGTTGAAGCGGTAATCCGCGACGGCTTGGGCTGGGCCCGGTCACTGGTCGGGGGCCCGTTGACGCTCCAGGTGTGCAGTGCCACGGCGCAAGCCAGGATTGCCCTGCTGGATTCAGGGGGATCCGCGGGCGGGGCAATGCCCGTCACCCTGGGGGCGACGGCGGCAGCAGGCCTTCACGCCGACGGCCTGCTCCAGGTGCTGGCCCTCGGCGAGGTGCGAACCGAAGTCACCATGGACCAGCAGGCCGGGCTGACGCGGCTGGAGACGTCCACCGGGGACGGCACACTAAGGGCTCCGGAGCGCTATGAATCATCAGCCCGTCTGGCGCTGCGCCGGGCTATCGAGGCGCGGTCTTCCGGTCAGCCCGGAACGGACCTGGATGAGCTGCTCGAGGACATGTCCCTCACGCGCGCCGTGCTTGCTACATAAATGGGCACCCGCCATAGGCGTCTAATTCACGCATTCTTTTGTTGCTTTCAAACTAAAGTGCGGTAGCATGAGTAACGGCGCCGGGGTTCCTTCCGAACCCGTTCTCCGTCGTGATGGTGCGCCGGAGGCACAATACGTCGCGTCGACGGCCCGATCGTTCGGGTAGATCACTATGCCACTTTCACCTTTGAGACTCCGTCTCCTTGTTATCTCCCTGCTCACGGTTTCGTTCCTCGGGGCCCTGGACCACACCGTGGTGTCCACATCCCTGGCTACGGTTGCGGGTGAGCTGGGCGCGCTGAAGCTCATGAGCTGGGTTGTTGTGGGATACACCCTCGCGAGCACAGTGCTGCTGCCGGTGCTCGGCAAACTAGGTGATGTCCTGGGAGCCCGCCGGATCTTCCTCGGTTCGCTGGTGATGTTCCTGGCGGCCTCCCTGGCCTGCGGCTTCTCGCAGGACATGGCCTGGCTTATCGCCGCGCGCGTCCTGCAGGGGATGAGCTCCGCGGGCCTGCAGCTGATGTCGCAGACCATCATCGCCAGGGTCACCTCGCAGCGGGAACGTCCGCGCTACATGGCCATCATTGGCGCAGCTTTCCCCATCGCGGTCCTGGTTGGACCCGTTCTCGGCGGCGCCATCACCGATTACTGGGGATGGCAGTGGGTTTTCTGGATCAACATCCCGGTGGGCGCTGCAGCCCTGGCCCTTGCCCTGGTTGCCGTTCCCCACCTGGAGCCTGGCCCCATGCCCCGCCACTTCGATGTTGCCGGGGCGGCTGTATTTACCGCCGCACTGGTGGCCCTTGTCCTCGCCGCCACCTGGGCCGCAGAACGCAGCGCGGGCCCCGCCACCGCTGCCGCGCTCGCGGTCAGCATGCTGGGCTTTGTTGCCTTCTACTTTGTTGAGCGCCGCGCACCCGAACCCATCGTCCCCCTGCATTTCTTCGCCAACCGGACCATCGCGGCAGGCACCGCACTCTCGGCGATTATCGGCGTCGGCCTCTTCTCCATCACCGCCTATTTGCCCACATACGTCCAAATGGCGTACCAGACAACCGCCACCGTGTCCGGGCTCGTGCCGATCGCAACCGTGTTCGGCATGCTGACCAGCAACCTGCTCACCGGATGGCTGGCCAGCAGGACGGGGCGGTACCGGATCTTCCCCATCCTGGGAACATCGTTGGGGGCCGCCGGACTCTTTGTGATGGCGGTGCTGCCCGCCGGGCTTCCGCTGTGGGTTCCCATGATCGTCATGGCCGTTGTTGGGATGGGCACCGGCGCGTTCATGAGCCTGATCGTCACTGTGGTCCAGGGAGCTGTTCCTGCCAGCCAGACCGGCACCATCACCGCGACCATCAACCTGGTGCGGCAGGTGGGCTCAACAGTGGCGACGGCGATTATCGGCGGGGTGATCGGCTTCGGCGTGGCGGCCCTCTTGCCGGCGGGCCTGGACGCTTCCACCCTGACCCCGCAACTGGTCAAAGGGGCCGCTCCGGCAGTGCAGGCCAGCGTGGCTCAGATCTACGGCTCAGTCTTCGCCCCCATCTTTATTGCCTTGGCGGCCACGTACGCCGTGGGAATAGTCGCGGCGGTCCTGCTTCCGCACGGGCGCCTCTCCGACGAACCCGTTCCCGCCCCCCAAACAACTTCCGAATCCCTTTCGGCCTGATTTCAAAGGAGACATCATGTCCAACCCAACCATCGCCATCGTCGGCAGCGGGCCCATCGGCTCCACCTATGCGCGGGTGCTCCTCGAGCAGGTCCCGAACGCGCGGGTGGTGATGTTCGAAGCCGGACCGCAGGTGACGGAGGTTCCCGGCGAAAGCGTCCGCAACATTGCCGACCCTGGCGAAAAGGCTCGTGCGCGCGAAATGTCGCAGGGGCCGCAGGCCGGCGCCTACCGGGAGTCGCTCGGCATCCCGGCAGCCACAGTCACCGAGGGCATGTTCACCGCCCGCCAGGGAACCCACCTTCTGGACTTCGGCGGCGCGGGCTCCGCCCACGCCTCGAGTTTTCCCGCGGCGGCTGCGGCCACCAACGTGGGTGGCCAAGGTGCGCACTGGACCTGCGCGACGCCGTCGCCCGCCTTCAGTGAAAAAGTCCCCTTCATAGCTGACGAGGAATGGGACGGTCTGATTGAGGACGCGAAGCAGCTGCTGCACGTCCACAGCGCAGCGTTTGCCGACTCCGCCGTTGGTGAGGCCATTCGGACCCTCCTCGATGAAGAGTTCGGCGCGGAGCTGCCGGAAGGGTACGGCGTGGGCACCCTTCCGGTTGCCGGGGACCCGCAGCCCGACGGCTCGGTGCGCTGGGCGGGGGCCGACGTCGTCCTCGGCCCGCTGATCGACAAGGACAGCCCGCTCTCGAAGCAGTTCGAACTCCGTGACCTCACCCTGGTCCGCCGCGTGGAACTGGACGGACACCGGGTCACCGGTGTCACCGTCGAGGACCTCCGCACCGGGGAGAAGTCATTCGTGGCAGCAGACATCGTGGTGGTGGCCGCCGATGCCTTCCGCTCCCCGCAGCTCCTCTGGGCATCCGGTGTGCGGCCGCAGGCCCTCGGCCACTACCTGACCGAGCATCCCGTGGTCATCTCCACGGTGGCGCTGGACGCCGAAAGGATGGGGCGGTACGCCACCGAAGAAGACCTTAAGGCCGAGCTGGCCCGGCGCGCACTGAACCCGGCAGACCCCGTCGCGGCGGTCAACCGCATCCCGTTCTCAGAGCCGGAACACCCCTTCTCCGTCCAGGTCATGTACACAGAGACCACGCCGTTCCCAATGGAGCCGGGAACCCCGTACTCCGAGAACCGCTGGGGCTACGTCAACATGGGCTACGGCATGCGCAAGCACCCGCGCTACGAGGATGCCGTCACGTTCGACGACAATGAGCCGGACTACCGGGGATTCCCCAACATGAGAATCGAGTATGCGCTCACAGAACGGGAAAACGCGGAAATCGCCGAGGCAACCGAGCGGCTGCGGCGTGCCGGCAAGGCCCTGGGCGCCTTCGTGGCCGAGCCCAGGCTAATGCCGAACGGCTCGAGCCTGCACTACCAGGGCACCATGCGCATGGGTGAAACCGACGATGGCACCTCGGTGGCGGATCCCTGGTCACGCGTGTGGGGCTACAACAACCTGGTGGTGGGCGGAAATGCGCTCATTCCGACGGCCACGGCCATGAATCCCACGCTGATGAGCGTGGCCATCGCCGTCCGCGGTGCCCGGAAGGTTGCTGAGGAGCTTGGTTCGCAGAGTGCCTAGGTCAGCTGCTCGTTGGGGCTCAGACGCCCGCCAGCTGTGGCCGGGCTGACGTCGAGGCACGGATAACCTGTGGGTATGAAGAACCTGGACCTCAACCTGCTGCCCCAGCTGCAGGTCCTGCTGGAACTGCGGAATATCTCCCGGGCAGCCGAGAGGCTCCAGCTCAGCCAGCCGGCCACCAGCGCCGCAATGGCCAGGCTCCGGCGCCATTTCGACGACGAACTCCTGGTGCGGAACGGCCGCGCCTATGACCTCACGCCCTTCGCACAGTCCCTGGTCCCGCTGGTTGATGAAGCCATGCTTCACATCCAGCGGGCCACGCGGGTGCGGTCCGGCTTCGACGCCGGCACGAGCGAGCGGGAGTTCATTATCGCCGCCTCGGATTACGCGGCGGCCCTGATCGTGGGGCCGCTGCGGGGGATACTGCGCGAGGAGGCCCCCGGAGTGTCGGTGGATTTCGTTCCCACAGCCAAGTCCGGGATCCAGGGCCAGATGGCCGACTACTCAAAAATCGACCTGCTCGTCGGGCCCACGGGATACCAGATGCAGGGAGCCAGCAAGCAGCTGTTCCGGGACAGCTTTGTTGCTGTGGCTGACACCGGAAATCCCCTGCTCCAGCGGCCCCGGCTCACCGTGGAGGACCTGGCCACCGTTCCCCACGCCGTCGGCTATTTCGGTGAGGGAATCAGCACCCCGGCGGACAAGCTGTTCGAATCGCGAGGTATTCAGCGCCGCGTGGCGGCTGTGGTGGCCGGGTTCCTGCCCCTGCCACTCCTGGTGGAAGGGACAGACCTCGTGGCGCTCGTCCCCGGGATGCTGGCAGCACGGGCCCAGCGCGGCGCGGATATCGTTGTGCTGGGGTTCTCCGAAGGCGCTGAAGCGTCCCTCGTGGAAGCGATGTACTGGCACCCGTCCCAGGCGGAGGACCCTGCCAGCGTCTGGCTGCGTTCCGTGGTCCAGCGGGCCTGTTCGCGGCTGCACGAACTCTTCCCCATCACCGCGCACCCGGTAACTATCCACGCGGCGGATACCACCTAGAACCAAAGCGCCGTTCCCCATCCGGACCATCCCTGCGAAAGTCGAAGAAACGTACTTTCGAAAGGGATCCCCCATGCCTGTCTCCAGCCAGCGCCTCGACGGCAAGACCGCCGTCATCACCGGAACGGCCAGCGGCCAAGGCAGGGCGGCGGCGCTCGCCTTCGCCGAGGCGGGCGCCGTGGTGGTGGGCTGTGACATGGACGACGACGGCGCCGCGGCCACCGTCCGCCAGGTCACCGCCGCCGGGGGCCGGATGAGCAGCAGCCGGGTTGACCTCACAGACGAGGCCGCTGTGGCGGCATGGGCGCAGGACGTAGCCGCAAACCACGGCCAGGTGCACATCCTGTATGCCAACGCGGCGGTCACCCGCTTCGCCCCGGTGGAGCAGCTCACGTTTGCCGACTGGAAGTGGAATGTCGAACACGAGATGGATGTGGTGTTCCTGCCGGTCAAATACTTCTGGCCACAACTGATCCGGGTGCGGGACGCCGCCATCGTGCTGGTGGGATCCACGGCAGGAGTTACCGGTTCCATGACCAACGGCCGGCTGGCCCACACCGCCACGAAGGGGGCCGTGGTGGCCATGACCAGGCAGCTCGCGGCCGAAGGGGCTCCGCATGGACTCCGCGTCAATACTGTCAGCCCCGGAATGATCCGCACCGCAGCGACCGAGGGCAACCTCCTGGCCGCCGACCACCCCATGCGGTCCATCGCCGGCAGCATCCCGTTGGGCCGGATCGGCACGCCGGAAGAAGTGGCCAAATGCGCGCTGTTCCTGGCCTCCGACGAAGCGTCATACGTGACGGGCGCCAACCTGATGGTCGACGGCGGCTGGTCGGCCGTGCTGCCGGGCTAGTTGGAATCGTGCACCGCGTCAGCGCATGGCGTCGGAGACAGACTTTGCTCCGCCGTGGCCCGACTGGCCGCCGTCCACCGGGATCTCGGCGCCGGTCACGAAGGACGAGAGCGGGCTGAGGAGGAACAGCACGACGCCGGCCACTTCCTCCACGCTTCCAGTGCGGCCCAGCGGGGTCTCGGCCAGGGTGGCCTGCCTGAATTCCGGCTTAGCGCTCGCCGTCATGGGCGTTTCGATGAAGCCCGGATGGACAGTATTAACGCGGATCCCCCGCGGGCCGAGTTCCATGGCCGCCACCTGCGAGAGGCCCCGCAACGCCCACTTGCTGGCGGTATAGGCCACCGGATAGTGCGCGGTCAGGCCTGCGACGGAACCGACATTGACGATGGATGCGGCACTGCCCATCAGCGGTGCGAGCGCCTGGATCCCCAGCAAGCTTCCGGCGACATTGACTTCATAGACGCGCTGCAGGTCAGCCACAGAGGCATCCAGCAACCGGCTCCGCTGGGTGATGCCCGCATTGTTGACCAGCCCGTCCACCTGCCACCCCTGGGACTCGATCCAGGAAGCGAGATCGGACCAGCCGGAGGCATCGCTGACGTCCAGCTGCCGGTACACCAGCGCACCGGCCGAAGACGATGACACGGCGGCCAGCTCGGCCGGTATGTCCGCTGCGAGGTCTGTGGCAATGACGCGGGCCCCGGCCTCCACCAGCATGCGCGCCTCGGCAGCGCCCTGGCCCTGGCCAGCGCCGGTGACCACCACGGTCCGGCCATCGAGCTGAAGGGAGAGCACCCTAGATACCGGACGTAACCGCAGCGGCAACCCGGTTGCGCGGACGCTGCCGGGCACGCACCAGAGTCCCGGCGTTACGGCGTTCACCTACCGTGTTCTCTATGGTCCCGATGCCTTCCACCGTCATGCGGACCATGTCTCCCGTCTTCAGCGGCGGGGGAGTCTTCGCGCCGTTCCGTCCCCAGAGCTCCGCGAGGCAACCGCTGCCGCAGGTGCCGGAGCCCAGCACATCGCCGGGCCGGACCACGGAGTCCTGCGAGGCGTAGGCCACTAGCTCGGCGAACGGCCAACCCATATTGGACAGCAGGTCCTGGCCGATGGCTTTCCCGTTGACTTCCACGGCCATGGAGATCGGCAGGAACCCCTCGGCGTCGTGCAGGTCCTCGAACTCATCCGCGGTGACAATCCAAGGCCCCAGCGTATTGGCGAAGTCTTTGCCCTTGCACGGCCCCAGGCTGACTCTCATCTCCCGGCGCTGCAGGTCCCGCGCCGACCAGTCGTTGAGGACGGTGTAGCCGAAAATGTGCCGGTGCGCCTCCGCTGCAGTCAGGTTCCGGCCGTCGCTTCCGGGGACGCGCCCGACGACGGCGGCTACCTCGGTCTCGAAGTCCAGGTCCTCGCAGCCCGCCGGAATACCAATCACCTCGCCGGTGCCGGTCACCGTATGCGGGTTGGTGAAGTAAAAGGTGGGCGCCTCGTACCATTCGGGCACCACGCCGGCCACGCCGTCGATGCTTTTCCGCACGCCTTCGACGTGTTCCTCGAACGCGACAAAATCCCGGATGGTGGCGGGCGCCAGTGGGGCGAGCAGCCGCACGTCCGCCAGCGGAACGGCCGGGCCAGACCCGATGATCCGCCGGGCCAAACCCAGGGTCTCCTCGAGCCCTGCTTCCAGGAGTGTCTGGACCGTGTGGCCTGCGGGCAGGGCGTAGCAGGTACCGCCGTCAACGAAGCCGGACTGCGTCCCGCCGTCGTGGTTCCAGCGAGCAATCTTGACCATAACAACGTCCTTAGGCTGTGCGGCGGGCGGCGAGGAGGGAAGCGGGCGTGATGCCCAGGGCAGCGGCGTTGCCGGACAGCACCCTGGCCTCGTCCTCGGCGGAAAGCCGCGCCTCGATGACCTCGGCCGCGGGGCGGTCGGAGCCCATGTCGAACGGGTAGTCCGAGCCGAGCAGCACCTGCCCCGGGCCAGCGGCGGCCACGAGCGCCCGCAGTTCAGCCGGGCTGTGGACCAGGGAGTCGAAGAACAGCTTCTTCACATACGACGACGGTGGCTCAGCACAGCCGCGTGCCTCCGGCCGGACCCTCCAGGCATGGTCGGAGCGGCCAAGGCTGGTGGGAAGGTAGCCGCCGCCGTGCGCGGCCAGAACCAACAGGCTCGGGTGCCGGTCCAGGACACCGCTGAAGATCAGGTGGGACAGGGCCACCGCGTTTTCCGCGGGCTGGGAGACGGTGTTGGCGAGGTAGAAGCGGTCCAGCCGCTCGTCCAGCGAGCAGCCGAACGGGTGCAGGAAGACCAGGGCACCAAGCTCCTCGGCCCGGCTCCAGAACGGTTCCAGCCTGGGGTCGGACAGCTCAACGGTGCTGCGCTCCGGGTCGGCGGGGGTGGCGGCGAACGAGCCGATTTCCACGCCTAGCAACCCGCACTCCAGCATGGCGTGTTCCAGGGCTTCGACCATCAAGGAAGGATGCTGCAGCGGGACCAGGCCCAGGCCGTTCAGCCGTTCCGGGGCGCGGTCCACGAACTCCCGCACCGCCTGGTTGGCGGCCCTGGCAACCTGCAGGGCCAGCTCTTCCGCGGCGAAATAGTAGAAGTGCGACGGCGACGGCGAGACGAGCTGCACGTCCACGCCTTGGGCATCCATGTCCGCAAGACGGCGGTCCAGGTCCGTCAGCTGCGGCCAGCGCTCCTTGATCATCTTTCCCGAAGCGGCCATCGACTCTGGTCCGTTGCGCCGGCCTTCCAGAGCCTGTTGAGCGCCGAAGCCCTCGGGATCAGCTTCGGCCACCAATTGCTGCAGGGCCGGAAGCAGGATGTGGGCGTGGACGTCCACTGTGGGTCTTTCAGCAGGGCCGGTGCTCATGCGGGCTCCCTAACCAAGCTGGAGACTGAATGCATCAGGCCCGGCACATTGGCGTCCCGGACGCCGTCGAGCATCCACTGGCCCAGCTGGACGGAGGCGTCGACCACTGCTTTTGCCCGGTCCAGTCGGCGGTCGGCGAACTCTTTCCAGAGTGTCTCGGTGATCTCGTCGGCGCCGATCAGGAGCTCGGCCAGCACGGCTGCGTCTTCCATTGCCATGGCAGCACCTTGCGCGATGGTTGGCGGGCAGCTGTGGGCGGCGTCGCCGATGATGACGGTGCGGCCGCGGTTCCACGGCCCGTCCACCAGGTGGGTAGTGAACCACGTGTAGTTGATACGGGCGCTCTGGTCCAGGTTGGCGCGGATCTCGTTCCATGGGCCGCCGTAGGCTGCGGCGAGTTCGGCCATAATGCGCGGGCCGTCCTCGTGTTTGCGCTCCTGGGCCCTTTCCACGAGGTAGGCATAGATGGTGTCAGGGCCGGTGGGGCAGTAGCCGGCAATAAAGCAAGGGCCGCCGTACGTCAGGTCGGTGCGGACCACGTCCTGCGGCCGTTCCACGAACGCGCGCCAGATGCCCATGCCCGTGGACCGGGGTTCAACATCGATGCCGATGGCCTTGCGGACAGCTGAGTGCAGGCCGTCGGCGCCGATCAGGAGGTCGTAGCGGTCGGTGCCGCCGTCGGAGGTGCTCACGGTGACGGAACCGCCGTCGTCCGTTATTTCGGCGACCGTCTTGCCGTAGCTGATCCGTGCGCCTGCCTGCCCGGCACGCTCGCGGAGGATGGCGGTGAGGTCGGGGCGGTACATGCCCAGGGTGGCTGGGAGGTCGTCGCCGCCGGTCCGCATGTCATCCAATACGGCGATGACGGTGCCGGCGGGGTCCGGGGCGCGCAGGCCGAGGGTGCTGAACGCGTAGCCCTTCGCCTCGATTTGCTCCCAGACGCCCAGCTGGCGGAGGACCCGCAGGGCGTTCCCCTGCAATGTGATTCCAGAGCCAAGGGTTTGCGGGGCATCGGCCTTCTCCAGGATTTCAACCTGGATTCCCGCGTCGGCCAGCAGGATGGCGGCGGTCAGCCCCGCGGCTCCCGCCCCGACGATTCCGACGTTCTGTACTGCTGCCATCGCTGACTCCTTTGTATTGACGGCCTGACTGATGATGGTTGTGGTGCTGTTGTACTGAAAGCTACCGGAGGGCGATCGGGTTGACGGGCGATCCGACAGCGCCGGTAATGGGCAGGGGCGCCGCGGTGAGCAGGAAGTCGTACCTGCCGTCTGCCGCGCAAGCCTCCGCGAGGCCGTCCGGGTCCCACATTTCGCCGAGGAACAGCCCAAGGTTGGGGATGGCGATCTGGTGGAGGGGCTGGAAGGCGCCGTCGAACTCGTTGGGCCGGACCTCGAAACCCCATGTGTCCGTGGCGATCCCCGCGATTTCACTGCGGTGAAGCCAGGGTGCGGTGCTGAAGGACAGCCCCGGGGCTGAGCCGCCGGCGTAGTCGCCCCAGCCGTCGCGGCGCACCCGGGTGTGCTGTCCGGTGCGGATCACCAGGATGTCGCCCCGGCCAACCTTTGAGCTGGGGCCCTGCAGGTCGATGGTCCGCTGGAGGTGTTCGGGGGTGATGGCGAAACCGTCCGGCAGCTCGCCGTCGTTCCTTCCCAGTTCGGGTCCGAGCGCGCGGCCGACGTCCAGCAGGACGCCGCGGGTGACGATCTTGGCCGCGGCGGTTTCGATGCCGGTGACCAGGTCGCCTTCGGAGGTGACCACGTCCCCTGCGGCGCGGCCGTTCCAGGCCTTGCCCTGGTCGAAGATGTGGCCGAGGCCGTCCCACTGGGTGGAGCACTGCAGCGGCATGGCAATGACGTCGTCCGCGCCGCCGAAGCCGTGCGGGAAGCCCTGGTTGCCGCGTTCGGCGTCCACCCCGGTGTCGGTCATGGTGTGGACAGGGTTGGTGCGTCGCCGCCAGCCCTTCTGCGGGCCGTTGGTGTCGAACGGCTGGGACAGCGAGAAGGCCTCGCCCGTCTTTACCAGGGCTGCTGCTTCAATGCGCTTGTCCGCGTCGATGAAGTTCAGGGTCCCAAGGACGTCGTCCTGGCCCCAGCGGCCCCAGTTGTTGTGGGATTCGGCCATGGCGCGGATGCTGCCGAGCGGATCGTCACGCCGGATGACCGGGGAATCGGTGGCTGATTCCCCGGTGCCGGTGGTGGTTGGTGCTGTGTCCTGGCTGGTCACTGCTGGCTGCCTTCAGTGACAACTTCGTCCTTGCAATGGATGAGCTGGGTGCCCAGGCCCGTAATGGTGCCCTCCATGACGTCGCCGTCCTGGAGCAGCCTTCCCCAGTGCTGGCCGTTGCCGGCGGGGCTTCCGGTGAGCACCAGGTCTCCCGGGCGCAGCGGCATGATCTGGGAGGCCTCGCTGATCAGCTTGGCGACACCGAAGATCATGTCTGAGGTGGACTCGTCCTGCATGGCCTTGCCGTTGAGCTTCAGCGTGACCTGGACGTCCTGCGGGTCGCCGAAGAACTTGGCGGGTACCAGCAGCGGTCCGGTGGGCAGGAAGCCGGGGGCGTTCTTGGCGCGGTACCAGTCCGAGCCGATCGCCGGCATGTCCTTGCGGAACACGTACTCACGGGTTGTGATGTCGTTGACCATGGTGTAGCCGAAGACGTAGTCCAGGGCTTCCTCGGGGGTGACCCGGAACGCCGTCCTGCCGATCACCGCGGCCAGTTCAAGTTCCCAGTCGTGGGACTTGGAGTAGGCAGGAAGAGTGAGGTCGTCCGTGGCGGACGCGATCGCCGTCGGCAGCCCGATGAAGAAGTACGGCGTTCCCTGGCCCGCGCGCTTGTCCATCATCGCGGCGGTCCGGTCCCGGACTTCGTCCTCGTCCTGGCCGGGTTCGCGGTGGGCTGCGGCGAGGTCGATGACGTGCTTGCGGTAGTTGGCGCCGGTCTGAAGGACCTGGACAGGCTCTACCGGGGCGAGGACCTCGATGTCGGCCATCGCCAGGCCGGTGTCCTCGCCGGCCGATGCGGCGATGGCGTCCAGCTGGCTCTCGGTGGTGTCCCAGTGCTCGATCAGTGTATTGATCTCCTCATTCAGGGCCACGACGCGGTCGCCGACCAGCAGGCCCGCGCGGGCCTTGCTGTCACCGGTCTCCTGGAACCGGATGAGTGCATATTGTGTTTCGGCCATGGTGTCCTAGCCCCGTCCCTGCTTGGCGTAGGGGTTCAGGAGGGCTTCCTTCATTTCGGGGGAGGCGCCTTCTTCGGTGGCGGTAAAGCCTTCCGCGGGAGGGAAGGACTCGGTCATGGAGTGCGGCATGGCGCCGTTTTTGTAGAAGTTGTTGGAGCCTTCGGAGGGCTTCCAGGTGTTGGCTTCCCAGTCCGGGACGTAGTTGCGGTATCCGCCGGAGTTGAGCTCGACGCGCAGGCCAGAGGGGTCGCGGAAGTAGAGGAAGTTTTGCTCGCCCACGCCGTGGATGGAGGGGCCGTATTCCATGGCGGTGCCGTTTTCCATCATGACATCCGCGGTGCGGAGCAGGTCTTCGGTGGCGTCCACCCAGAAGGCGATGTGGTTGACGCGTCCCGCGCGGCTGGAGGTGTCCAGGACCACGCCCAGATCGTGGGACTTTTCGTTGGTCGTGAGCACGGAGAAGACGGTGATGGGTGCCTCGTCCAGGTCCACGAAGGCCATGACGCGGAAGCCCAGGGCCTCGTTGTACCACTTGGCGAAGCCTCGGACATCGGAGGAGGCCACGGTGACGTGGTCCAGGAAGCGGGGCGCTGCGGCGTGGCTGCTGCGGCGCTCCGGCCGGTCCGGGTAGGTGGACTCGAAGCCGGGCTCAGCCACGAACTTCTCGACGTCGAAGAAGAGGCGCATGGGGTGGCCGTAGGGGCCGGTGAATTCGTAGGCCTTGCCGTAGCCGTGGCCGCCGGCGGTCCAGCTGCCCTGGACACCGGTTGCTTCGACGCGCTGGGCTGCGGCTGCCAGGGCGGTCTGGGAGTTGGCGCGCCAGGCCATCCGGCCCAGGGAAGCTTCCGGACCTTCGGCGAGGACCAGGCTGTAGCGGTAGTAGTCACCCCAGCAGCGCAGGTAGACGTTGCCGTCCACCCGGTCGACGATGCGCATGCCGAACTTTTCCTCGTAGAACCGTGCCGAGGCTTCGACGTCGGGAGTGGTGATCTCGAGGTGGGCAAGATGGGAGAGGGGAGTTTCCACGTTGAATTCCTTCTAAGTACTGATTGCCTTGAGTGGGGTCGCTGCAGGTCTAGTAACCAGACTGAGGCAAGAGAAGTATTCGGTGAAGAGGCGTTTACTGATGCCACCTATTTGTATGGCAGATAGTTGGCCTGAGGGGTCGATCCGCGCGCAACGCCGTACCGGCTGCTCCGGCTTTTGAACCAGTGTCGGGTGAACCAGTGCCGGGTTCCTAGCCCGCCGCGGGCGCGGTGCGGGTGGTTGTGCCGAGGCCGGCGGGGTCGGCCAGGAACGGGGTAAACGCCAGCTCCGCGGCCCCGATCATCATCAGGTCAGAACCGAGCGCTGCACGGTAGATCTCGACCTGGCCGGCGGGGCCGTCCATTGCCTGGGATAGCAGCACTCCGTCCACAGACTCCGGTGCGAGGGCGTACAGCGTTCCCAGGAAACCGTCCAGGACGATTGCCTCGGGGTTGAAAATGTTCACGGCATTGCGCAGGGCTATGTCCAGGAACATGAGTTGGCGTGCCACTTCGTCGTTCACCTCAGCACTGCTGCTGGTCGCCAGCGCCTTTTCGAGGTCGGCGGTGTCGCCGCGGCTTAGGCCGGCCAGTTCGAGGAGGCGGGACTGGGAGACTTCGGTTTCCAGGCAGCCGGTGGCGCCGCAGTGGCAGCGCTTTCCTTCGGAGCGGACAAAGGTATGGCCGATCTCCCCGGCGTAGCCGGAGGCGCCCCTGAGCAATTGCCCGTCGGAGATGATTCCGCCGCCGATGCCGCTGGCGCCGCCGTTGAGGTAGATCAGGTTCCCCTGCCCGGCGCCGGCGCCGAAAATCAGCTCCGCTTCGGCGCCGAGGGAGGCGTCGTTCGCGGCCTGGCACGGATAGCCGGTGGCTTCGCTCAGCATTCGGGCGACCGGCTCGTTCCGCCAGCCCAGGTGCGGCGCGTGCCGGACCACGCCGTCGTCGCGGTTGACCAGGCCCGGCACGGCCATGCCAATGCCCGTGATCCGGTAGGACGCATCCAGCTCGGAGCGCATCCCGGCGATCACGGCCGATGCGATATTCACCGCTTCCCGGGCGCTCGGAATCCGTTCCGTGTCGAAGCGGATCTTCTTTTGCACCTTCCCCCCGAGACTGACCAGGCCGATAGTGACGGCGTCGATCTCTGGGTTGACTGCCAACGCCGCGACCGACGGGCTCGGATGGACGTTCGGACTCGGCCTGCCGACGTGCCCTTCGCCGGCGGGCGCCGTTTCATAGACCAGGCCCAACGCAACGAGCTGTCCGATCAGCGTCCCGACGGTGGAACGGTTCAGTCCCGTGTGCCGGGTCAGTTGGGCACGGCTGAGGACGCCGTGGTGGTGGACGAGGGAGGTCAGCAGCGACAAATTGTTGCGGCGGGACGGATCCGGCTCCCTCGCCGCCGCGGAAGCAAGAGTACGTGGAGGCATCATCGTGACACTATCAGCGGCCGGCCACCGCGCGGTCCAGGAAGGCGTTGCGGAATTTCTCATCCGAATCCAGCCGGAGGTCTTGCGGTTCCGACGCAGTGCGCGGATGGGTTTCGTAGCTGAGGTTTTCCGGCCAATTGCGTTCGGTCACCATCTGATCAATCACGGTGGGATCCTTCACTCAAGGGCCTCATTGCTTGATCTGCCGGCCAAATTGCTATTATGAACAACTTAACATTCACCCGCCCGCAGCGCCAGAACCGGTTAGCAATTCCTTGCTTGCTGGGGTTGACTCTGCCAAAATTCGTAATATGTTTGGCTCTAGAACAATTCCCTCTGGTTTCCCCGCCAGCCGCGCAACAGCAGCCACAACTACCTTCGGAGCATTCAATGACGATTCAGCCCACCCGTGACGACAAATTTTCCTTCGGCCTCTGGACGGTGGGCTGGGAGGCCCAGGACCAGTTCGGATCGGCCACCCGCCCGCCGCTGGACACGGTCGAGGCCGTCAACAGGCTCAGCGACCTCGGCGCCTACGGCATCACCTTCCACGACAACGACCTCTTTCCCTTCGGCTGCTCCGCCGCTGACCGCCAGCGTGAAATCGACCGGCTGACGGGCGCGCTGAAGTCCACCGGAATGATTGTCCCGATGGTCACCACCAACCTGTTCAGCCACCCCGTCTTCAAGGACGGTGGCTTCACCAGCAACGACCGCGGCGTCCGGCGCTTCGCCCTGCGCAAGGTGCTCGACAACATCGACCTCGCCGCCGAGCTCGGCGCCGAAACCTTCGTCATGTGGGGCGGCCGCGAAGGCAGCGAATACGACGCCGCCAAGGACATCCGCGGCGCCCTGGAACGCTACCGCGAGGCCGTGAACCTGCTGGGCGACTACGTCACTGACAAGGGTTACAACATCCGGTTCGCCATCGAGCCCAAGCCCAACGAACCCCGCGGCGACATTCTGCTCCCCACCCTGGGCCACGCCCTGGCGTTCATCGAAACCCTGGAGCGCCCCGAACTGGTGGGCATCAACCCCGAGACCGGGCACGAGCAGATGGCCGGACTGAACTTCACCCACGGCATCGCCCAGGCGCTCTACCAGGGCAAGCTCTTCCACATCGACCTCAACGGCCAGCGCAGCATCAAGTTCGACCAGGACCTGGTGTTCGGCCACGGCGACCTGCAGAACGCGTTCTCCCTCGTGGACCTGCTCGAAAACGGCGGCCCCGACGGCGGGCCGGCCTACGACGGCCCGCGCCACTTCGACTACAAGCCCAGCCGCACCGAGGACATCGACGGCGTATGGGACTCCGCGGCCGCCAACATGCAGACCTACCTGCTGCTCAAGGAACGCGCCAAGGCCTTCCGCGCCGACCCCGAGGTCCAGGCCGCGCTGCAGTCCTCCCGCGTGGCGGAAATCAACGAACCCACCCTCAACCCGGGCGAAGGCTACGAACAGCTCCGCGCGGACCACGCCTCCTACGAGGACTTCGACGCCGACGCCTACTTCGGCGGCAAGGGCTTCGGTTTCGTGAAGCTGCAGCAGCTCTTCATCGAGCACCTGCTCGGCGCCCGCTAAGACCGTGACGGCTGCTTCCATGAACCTTGCTGCCGGCGTCGACTCCTCCACCCAAAGCTGCAAAGTGGTGATCCTCGACGCCGGCACCGGAACGCTGGTCCGCGAGGGCCGGGCCGCCCACCCGGACGGAACCGAAGTCCACCCGGATCACTGGTGGCGGGCCTTGTCAGCGGCGTTCGACGACGCCGGCGGGCTGGCGGACGTCAGTGCGCTCTCGGTGGGGGGCCAGCAGCACGGCATGGTGCTGCTGGACCACGACGGCAACGTGGTGCGCCCGGCGCTGCTGTGGAACGACACCCGATCGGCGTCGGCAGCGGCCGCTCTCACCGACGAAGTGGGGGCGGAGGACTTTGCCCGCAGGACCGGGCTGGTCCCGGTGGCCTCCTTCACCATCACCAAGATCCGCTGGGTCCGGGACCACGAACCGGACCTGGCGGACCGGGTGGCGGCTGTTGCGCTGCCCCACGACTGGCTGACCTGGCGGCTCCGCGGTTACGGCCCGGCAGCAACCAGCCCGCTGGGCCCGGACCTGGACCAGCTCACCACCGACCGCTCCGATGCCAGCGGCACCGGATACTGGAGCCCTTCGGCCGGCGAATACGATCTGGAGCTGTTCAAACTGGCCTTCGGCCGGGACGCCAGGGAGGCCAGCGGGGGTGCCGGGCACCGGGATCCCGGAACCGTGATTCTGCCGCGGGTGCTCGGCCCCGGGGACGCCGCCGGGGCGGTCCACCCCGACTGTTTCGGTTCCGGCACAGCGGAATTGGCTGGCCCGGCCGGACCCGGGCACCGCATTCTCCTTGGTGCCGGCGCCGGGGACAACGCGGCCGGCGCCCTGGGTCTGGGGGCCGAACCCGGGGACGTGGTGGTGTCCGTCGGCACCAGCGGCACGGTGTTCTCGGTGGCGTCCCGTGCCGTCGCCGATCCCAGCGGAACGGTGGCGGGCTTCGCGGACGCCAGCGGCGAGTACCTGCCCATCGCCGTCACACTGAACGCCGCGCGCGTGCTCGGCTCCGTGGCAGGCATCCTGGGCGTGGACTTCGACGAACTTGCGCGACTTGCCCTGGGCGCCGAACCCGGCGCCGGCGGCGTGGTGCTCGTGCCCTACTTCGAAGGTGAGCGCACGCCCAACCTGCCCCACGCCAAGGCCAGCTTCCACGGGCTCAGCATTGCCTCCAGCACCAGGAGCAATCTGGCCCGGGCCGCCATCGAAGGCATGATGTGCGGACTGTCCGGCGGGCTGGAAGCCCTGCGGGCGCAAGGGAGCCCCGCAACACGGCTCCTGCTGATCGGCGGCGCCGTGCAGAACCCCGCGGTGCAGGCCATCGCAGCCCAGGTCTTCGACCTGCCGGTCGTGGTCCCGAGCCCGGGGGAGTACGTGGCCCGGGGTGCTGCCGTCCAGGCAGTCTGGGCCTCGAGCGGCAACCGGCCGGATTGGCCGGTCGCGGTGGACGCCGCACCCGCCCCGGACTTCCACCCGGCCATCAGGCAAAACTACCTGCGGGCGAGCAGTCGCGTTGACCCCGGCAACTGAGCCGGAGCTCGTGAATGCCCTTGCTTCAACGCGGCAACGAAATGCCGGCTGACCGCTGAGAATACGGTGGTCCTCGTGGGATGAGCCAGCCGCCACAACACCGCCGCCCGGCCCCGCCGGCCCTAACAGGTTCCTATCGGTCCTTGATCCCTATCATCGCCATTACGGTGCGGGCTGCTCGGCCGATCCCGAATCCGAGGACACCTCGGGCTGCGGGGTCTGTTCGGTTGCGGGGGCAGGCTCCGGGCTCTGGCCGGTTTCGGGGGCGACGTCCGCCGGCGTGGTGTCGCTTGGTGCGCCGGCTCCCGGCACTGCGGTTCCGGCCGAGCCGCTGTCCGTGCCACTGGGGCTACCCTCCGTGGTCAGGCCATCTGTCTTGGTGGCACCTTGCTCGACCTGCCCGGGCACTTGCGCGACTTGCCCGGGTCCATCCTTCACGTCCTTGGTCGATGCATCCGTTTTGTCCGGGACAGTCGGAGTGCCACCCAGGGCCGTGCCCAGCGTCGTCGTGGGGCCAGCCGCACCGTCGATGCTCGACGCCGACGAGACCAGGCTGGAGATGGGCTTATTGGTTCCGAATTCGACTGCAGTGACACCGACCATCGCGATCACGAATGCGGCAGCACTGACCGCCCCGATCTTAATCCAGGTCTTTGGGGTGACCTGCCTCTTCAGCCGGTTGGATTGAGGTCCGTCGCTTTCGGCCGGGGCGCTGGCGGCCAGCACGCCGGCGTCGTCAGCGGGCAGTCCACCCCTGCGTCGCTTTGGGATTTTCGTCATTGCCACGGTGGCGGCCGAACTGAGTGTCCGGGCATACAGGGCGGCGCCCACCGTGGCAACGATGGAGCCGAGTGCGGCGCCAATAAGCGTCCCGGCAACGCCTAGAAAGGACCCCACCAAGGCAGAGGTCACCGCGGCCAACGCCGAGCCAATAGTCTGGGTGCCACTTAGCCCGAGGAGCTGTTTCGGCTTGTCTTCATTAGCGGAGTCTGCAGGCATCTTCAAACACATTTCAGTCAGATAAATGTTACGAACAGATAACTTTACCCTGCCGGCAGGTGGCCCCCGGCTGCCTCGGTAATAATTTGAGACGCTTCTCACGGTAGATCTTCGGCGCCATCCATGCCTCCGACGGCGGCTCGCCCGCGCTGTCCAGCACCTCACCAAAACGGAAGCGGACGACGGCGGGAAGTCCCCGCCGTCGTCCGGTACACGATCAAACCTCGGCCGCAGCCCGTCGGGCCCGGGCGGCTCGCACGAGCCCGCTGGACACGGCCGCTCCCACGAGGGCGAGCGCCGCGAGCACGAGGAACACGATGTGGTAACCGGCGGCTCCCGGATTTGCGTCGAGGATTGTCCCGTAGACGATGAAAGCGAACATCCCTGGTGCATAACCGACCAGGCATGCGATTCCGAAAGCCGTGCCGCTGGTCTCCTCCGGAATCCCGACCTCGTCCATCGGCGCCCAGAACACACCCCGCATAGTGAAGACGATAAGCGAGAACAGCAGGGTCACGATCATCGCCGGGATCTGGCTGCCGGGATCGGCCGGGAGGAGCAGCAGCACCGCCACCACCGGGATCAGGCACAGGAACGCCAACCGGATGTACCGGCTCGCACCCTTGACCACCTTGTCCGCGAGGACTCCGCCGATCGGGCCACCGATGATTTTCAGGCCGTACTGGTTGATGATGCCGTAGGCGCCGACCAGCGCGACAGGCAGCCCGTACACGTAGGTCAAATACGGGATGAAATACGTGAGGCCGCAGTACACGACGTACACCATGAACACGGTGAAGCTCACCCACCACAGCTGCGGCTGCTGCGCGGCACGCCAGATTTCGCCGAGGCCGGCCTTCTGCTTCTTCGCCACGGGCTGCTCGCTCGCCTGCTCGCTCGCCTGCTCGCTTGTCTGATTGCTTGGCTGACTGCGAAGCAGCAGGAACAACAGCACGCCGACGACGACGTCAATGATGGCGTAGAAGGCAATGGCCGCACGGAATCCGCCGGTACCCGAACCGAGCAGGACGAAAATTCCCAGCGCGGAGAACGCCACGGCAGTGTCGACGACGCCGCGACCGCCCTCGAGGAGGCCGAAGAGCCGCCCCTGTTCCTTCGAGCCGCCAAGCTGACGGATGCTCTTCAGCAACGCGGGCCAGACCAGGCAGTCCGAGCACACGGCGAGCAGCGCGAACAGGAGCAGGAGCGTGCTGAAGCCGGGGAACGTGCTGAGGAACAGGCCCAGCGCTCCGGTGCCCACGAGTCCGAGCGGGATGAGGATCCGCGTGGAGAAGCGATCGGCGAGGTAGCCGCCGACGATGAAGAGCGCCGTCGCGACCATCGAGTTGACGCTCAGCAGGGTGCCGATCTCAGTGTGGCTGAGGCCCATTGCCTCCTGCATGGGGACGTAGAACGCGTCCTTGAGGTTGGCGAGCTTGTAGATGGTGCCGCCCGCCATGACGAGCAGAGCGAAGCGGATCCACTTGCTCCAGTCGACGCGGTTCGTGGACTTCCCGGGGGTCTGAGTCAATGTGGTCATCGTGCACCTGCCAGGGACTTCGTTGTGTCGAGCTGCGCGACGGCGATGTCGCGCAGCGAGGCGAGCAGCTCCTTCACGTGGGCCACCTGGTGGTCGGCCCAGCCGGGTTCTGCAGCGAGCAGTTCATCCCGGGTCCATCCGGGCGGGATGCCGGTAGTGCTCAGATCGCGGTACGGGATGAACGGGTCCGCGCCTTCGCCGGCGTGGCGGAAGGCGGGAGCGTAGTAAAGATTTTCCTGTTCGAGGGCCAGGGCGATGACCTGAGGCTCGTCCTCGCCGAGCATCAGGAGCTCGAAGAGCATCCGCGCACCGGGCAAGTCGTCCTCAGGGCTTCCCTGCAGGACACCGCGGTGACCGTATCCGTCTCCCTCGGGAAGAACATGGACCCCTTTCAGGTGAACCTGCAGGATGTGCGG
This sequence comes from Arthrobacter sp. P1_B9, assembly GCF_056406495.1. NCBI lineage: Bacteria > Bacillati > Actinomycetota > Actinomycetes > Micrococcales > Micrococcaceae > Arthrobacter > Arthrobacter sp. P1_B9. Next base: position 111,512 of record NZ_JBFUAA010000009.1, on the reverse strand, counting down.
CGCGAGCGCGGAGAGGGCATCCATGGGACGCTCGCAGGCATTGATCATGTTCCCGAAATCGAACATGGCGTGCAGGCGCGGATGGGAGACCCGCCGCAGCAACTCGGCGATCTCGGTGGAGCGCAGTTCCTCGTGCTGCTCGAAGGAGAAGTGCAGATCGTGCTCGTCTGCGAGCACGGCGAGCCGGCGCAGGTCCTGCTCGATCAGTGTCATCACCTGCGAGAGCGTGCCCTCGAAGCGCGAGTAGACGCGGATGTGCCGGACGCCGAGGACCCCCGCGATGCGGACTACCTCGTCCACGTCCGCGCGCAGGGTGGTGCTGATTTCGAGGTGGATCCCCAGACCCAGGTGGCGCGCGCGGTCGGCGAACTCGCGAAGCCTGTTCTCGCTCATCCGGCCCAGGCTCCGCTCCTCGCCGTCGAGGAGGTGGATGCAGGCGCCGGCCAGGCCGTGCCGATGCGCGAAGTCGAGCACGTCATCGGGCCCGTACCCGCCGTAGGTCAGGTTGCCAAGGAGGGCGTAGGCGTGGGCGAACAGAGGGGCGCGGTCGATCCGTTCGATCAGGGTCCGGGCCAGCTCGTCGGTCAGGCGGGGCAGGGAGTCGATCTCCTCTTGGTTGAGGCGGGATCTTAGGAGCGCCTTAAATTGGGCGTCGGCAGGGGGCATCGTTGGCTCCTCGGGAGGCGTGTCAGGGGTGGTGGCGAATGTCACTCATCATTTGTACGCCGGTAATGGATCGCAAAAAAGGTCCATTAAGGCCACAGTCGTTAAGTCCATTCAGGAACCTGCGGCGATGCGCTCCCATCGGTCCCACGCGGCGGCCATCCTGCCGACAGCCTGCGGCATGTGCTCCTCCGCGGTGCCGGCGAACCCGATTAGCAGCGCCGGGGGGAGCTGCCGGGTGAGCCGGTACTCGCCGAGGGGGTAGGTGTACACCCGGCCCGCGGCCAGTCCCCTGGCTACCTCGATATCGTCGACCGGTTCACGGAGCCAACCCATGACGTGCAGGCCAGCGTCGACCGGGGCGGCTTCAATCCTGTGGCTCAACTGGTGATCGATTGCTTCGAGCAGGGCGTCCTGACGTGCCGCGTAGAGACGCCGGGTGCGGCGAAGGTGGGCGTGCAGATGCCCTTCCGACAGGAAGTCCGTGAGGGCCATCTGGAGCACCATCGCGGGCGGGCGCCCAATGACCGATGATGCGGATGCGAACGGCTTCACCAGGTCCTCCGGCAGCACGCAGTATCCGAGGCGGATCGACGGCGCGAGCACCTTGCTGAAGGAGCCCACAGTGATCACCTGCCTGCTCAAATCGAGCCCGAACAGGGTGGGGAGGAATTTCCCGCGGTAGCGCAGCTCGCTGTCGCAGTCGTCCTCGACGATCCAGCTCCCGTTCCGTTGCGCCCACGCGATCCACTCCGCCCTTCGCCCCGGGCTCATCGCAATGCCGAGCGGATGCTGCCGCGCGGGGGTCAGACAGGCCAGGCGTGCCGGAGCCGCGTCGTCGTCCGGGAGGACTGCTCCCTCGTCGTCGACTGGGACGCCTCGGACAGGACAGCCCTGGGACTGGAAGGCGAGCCGTCCGGAGATGTGCCCCGGGTCCTCGACGACGACGGGGTCGCCGGCGTCGAGCAGGAGAACCGCCAGCACGTTGAAGGCCTGCTGCGCACCGGAGGTGACGACCACCTGGTCCGCCGTGCACCCCAGGGCTCTCACGTCGTTGACGTATTCCGCGATCGCTTCCCGCAGTGGGCGGTAGCCGTGGGGATCGCTGTACCCGATCGCAAGCGGATCGGTGCGCCCGGCATGGCGCCCCAACAGGCGTTTCCAGGTCGCCGCGGGGAAAGCCGAGGACGCAACCTGGCTGGCAACGAACGATTCGGTCTCGGCGGGCGCCCACGTGTGCGGCGCCTCGCTGAACAGGTCGGTGCCCCGCGAAGAGGTGGCGGCTCCGCGTTCGGACAGCGGCGGCCGGGACATCGGCCGCTGCGGGGCGGCATCGCTCCACAGGGTGTCGACGTATGTGCCGTCACCCGCACGTGAGCGCAGGAAGCCCTCAGCAGTGAGTTGCTCGAACGCAGACACGACAGTGATCCGCGATACTCCCAGCTCGGTGACGAGTGTGCGGGTCGAGGGCAAGCGGGTTCCGCTCGGCATTGAACCCGTCAGGATCTGGGTGCGCAACTGCGCATACAGCTGCTGGTGCAAAGGCTCAGCCGCTGCGCGGTCGAGCTCAAGTCCGGCCAGCAGTCGGCCACCAGCGCTCTTCATCCCGCGAACCGCGGAGCGGATTTCACCATGGCCCCATTTTACGGGCCCGATTCTAGCTGGCCGTCCGTCCGGACGTTGCGCCAGATGGCGGGATCGTTGGACAGGCCGCGGTCCCCGGCGGCATATCCGAGCCACCCGGACGGGCGGGTGCCTAAACGAGCGGCCAGGGGTAGCGCATGCCGGTGCGGTCAACCGGCAGGACCCGGGCGTGCAGCAGGCGCTGGACGCGGCGCTGCAGGGCGGTGACCTCGTCGTCGTCGAGGAGCCCGGCCACCTCGGGAGGAGCGGCCTCGGCGAGCGGGGCGATGTCCTCGAGCAGGGCATCGGGGATAGGTTCGCCGGCGAAGTCCCAGATCACGGTGCGGAGTTTGAAAGCGGCGGAGAAGCACAGTCCGTGGTCGATGCCCCAGACCCGTCCGTCGTCACCGCGCAGCACGTGCCCGCTCTTGCGGTCGGTGTTGTTGGCGACGTAGTCGAACAAGGCAATCCGCGCCAGGTCGCGGTGTGTCTCTGGGGCGTCCTCGAACAGCGTGAAGTAGTGCTCGCGGAAGTCGCACTCGATGAACCACTGCAGCGACCCGACCCCCAGCGGGGCTTCCTCGCGGATCACGGTCGGCGGGACGAAACCCCAGCCCAGGGACTCGCTGAGCAGGTAGGCGGCGCGTTCCCGCCGGTAGAGGCCGGGCTCGAAATCGGACAGCGGTCGTTCGCCGGCCTCAGGCTTGTAGACCGCATAGGCGGCGTCTTCGCCGCAGGAGACCTGGGCGAGGAACGTCTCGTTGCTGCTGCGCGGGATGCGTCCGAGCAGCTCGACGCGGCCCTCGGCGAGCAGGGTCAGCTCCCGGCCGGACACCGGCTGTCCCGTTTCACTGGCGGTCCCACAGCCTGTCCCGAATTCACGGCGTCCTCAGCCCGCTGAGGGGTTCCGACGTCGAATTCACCATGAGCACGGCGGGTCCCTGGCCGTCCACATAGGAGATGGCGGACACCGAGCCAGGGCTGATGACGATCCGCTGGAAGAGGTCCAGGGGCGTGCCCAGGGCGTGGGCGACGGCGGCCTTGATGGGGTCGGCGTGGGAGAAGCACACGACGACGCCGCCGGGGTGGGCTGTGCGCAGCACCTCAAGCGCTCCAACAATCCGCGCCTGCATTTCCGTGAAGCTCTCGCCCTTCGGGAAACGGAAGGTCGATGGGCTGTGCTGGACTGTCTGCCACGCCCGCAAGCGCGCCAGTTCGGCCAGCGAGGCGCCCGTCCACTCGCCGAAGTCGCATTCGAGCAGGCCGGCATCTTGCTTTACGCCCAATCCGGTGCGGGATGCCGCCGGCTCCGCCGTCTCGCGGGTGCGCTCCAGCGGCGAGGAGTAGATGCCGTCGACCCGAAGTCCCGCGAGCCGTTCCGCGACCCGGTCAGCCTGGTCCCGGCCCCGGTCGGACAGATGCAGCCCCGGTGCCCGCCCCGGCAGCAACCTGCCCGTCGTCGGCGTCTCCCCGTGGCGCACGAGAAGCAGGAGCGTGCCCTGCTGCTCGGGTGAGGGCCCGGCAGATGGTTTCGGCGCGGTTGATGCAGTCATCAAGAATCAGCCTAACGCTCACCGCCTGCCCCGTCCCTCGCAGGCTCGGACCGGGGACCCCGGGCGGCTCTCTTGCACCCCGCCCCAATGCGCAGGAATCTGCAAGAATCCCTCGATTCCCCGCACGATAGAGGTCTACGGTGGAGGAGTGAGTGATCGCCCCGATATCTTCACTGTTGGTGAACTGCGTGCCTCCGGCCACGTCCACAAGGACCTGCGCCGCGAAATCCGCGACAACCTGCTCGCCGCGCTCGCCGCCGGCCGGGATCCCTGGCCCGGGATGTTCGGGTTCAGCCGGACCGTCCTGCCCCAGCTCGAGCGGGCCCTGCTCGCCGGGCATGACGTCGTCCTGCTGGGCGAACGGGGCCAGGGCAAGACGCGGCTCCTGCGCACCCTGGCCGGGCTGCTGGACGAGTGGTCGCCGGTGATCGAGGACTCGGAACTGAACGAACACCCGTACGAACCCATCACGGAGCACTCCCGCGCCCAGGCCCTCACCGAGGGGGACCGGCTTCGGGTGGCGTGGCGGCACCGCTCGGAACGGTACGTCGAAAAACTCGCGACGCCGGACACCTCCGTCGCGGACCTGATCGGCGACGTCGACCCGATGCGGGTGGCCGAGGGACGCCGTCTCGGGGACCCGGAAACCATCCACTACGGCCTGGTCCCGCGCTCCAACCGCGGAATCATCGCCATCAACGAGCTGCCCGACCTGGCCGAGCGGATCCAGGTCTCGATGCTCAACGTGATGGAGGAACGCGACATCCAGATCCGCGGCTACGTGCTGCGACTGCCGCTGGACGTCCTGGTGGTCGCGTCCGCCAACCCGGAGGACTACACGAACCGCGGCCGGATCATCACGCCCCTGCGGGACCGCTTCGGCGCCGAGATCCGCACCCACTACCCGATCGAGCTCGACGACGAGGTCGCCGTCATCCGGCAGGAGGGGCAGCTGGTGGCCGGCGTCCCGCCCGTCATCCTCGAGATCCTGGCCCGCTACACCCGGGCGCTGCGGCAGTCGCCGGCGGTCAACCAGACCTCCGGGGTTTCCGCGCGGTTCGCCATCGCCGGCGCCGAAACCGTTGCCGCGGCGGCCCTGCGCCGGGCCAGCGTGCGCGGCGAAGACGAGGCCGTCGCCCGGATCATCGACCTGGACGCCGCCGTGGACGTCCTCGCCGGGAAGATCGAGTTCGAATCCGGCGAGGAAGGCCGGGAACAGGACGTCCTGGACCACCTCCTGCGCATGGCCACCGCGGAAGCCGTGCGGGCCCACTTCCACGGCCTGGACATGGGCCCGCTCGTGGCCGCGCTCGACGGCCACGCCACGGTCACCACCGGTGAACTGGTCACTGCGCGGGAGTTCCTCCACAACCTGCCGTCCCTCAACGGATCCAGCCTCTACGACGACATCAGTGAGCGCCTGGGCGCGGAAAACGACGGGCAGCGCGCCGCCGCCGTCGAACTTGCACTGGAAGGGCTCTACCTCGCCCGGCGGATCTCCAAGGAGTCCGACGACGAGGAGACGATCTACGGGTAGGCAGCTTTACGGCTAAGGAGGCCTCATGACCGCTCACAACCGGTCCAGGTACGGCCGGTACACGGGAGGACCGGATCCGCTCGCCCCGCCGGTGGACCTGGCGGAGGCGCTGGACGCCGTCGCCGAGGACGTCATGGCCGGCTACTCGCCCCGGCACGCCCTCCGGGAGTTCCTGCGCCGCGGCGGCCGGAACCGGGAAGGCCTCGACGAGCTCGCCGGCCGCGTCCAGCAGCGGCGCAGTGAACTGCTGGGCCGGCACAACCTGGACGGCACCCTCAGCGAAGTCCAGAAGCTGCTTGAGACTGCGGTGCTGGAGGAACGCAAGCAGCTCGCCCGCGACGCGATGATGGACGACACCGACCGCGCCTTCCGGGAGATGCAACTGCAGAACCTGCCGCGCTCCACGGCGGCGGCGGTCAACGAGCTCGCCTCCTATGACTGGCAGTCGAGCACCGCGCGGGAGGCCTACGAGCGGATCAAGGACCTGCTCGGCCGCGAACTCCTGGACCAGCGGTTCGCCGGCATGAAGGAGGCCCTCGAAGGCGCCACCGAGGAGGACCGCGCGGCCGTGGCCGAGATGCTGCAGGACCTCAACGGGCTCCTCGGCAAACACCGCCGCGGTGAGGACACCGACGCGGACTTCCAGGAATTCATGGCCAAGCACGGCCAGTTCTTCCCGGAGAACCCGCAGTCGGTCGAGGAGCTGGTGGACGCGCTCGCCCAGCGCGCGGCCGCCGCCCAGCGGCTCCTGCAATCCATGTCCGCCAAGCAGCGCGAGGAGCTGATGCGGCTCTCCGCCCAGGCGTTCGGCTCGCCCGAGCTTATGGCACAGCTGGGCCAACTCGATTCCAACCTGCAGGCTTTGCGCCCCGGCGAGGACTGGTCCGGCTCCGAACGCTTCGAGGGCGAGGAAGGACTCGGACTCGGCGACGGCACCGGCGTGCTCCAGGACATCGCCGAACTGGACGAGCTGGCCGAACAGCTCTCCCAGGCCTACAGCGGGTCACGCCTCGATGACCTGGACCTGGACGCCCTCGCCCGCCAGCTCGGACAGAATGCCGCCGTGACGGCCCGCACCCTCGCGGAGATCGAACGGGCAATGCAGGACGGCGGTTTCCTCCAGCGCGGCGCCGACGGCGATCTCCGGCTGTCCCCGCAGGCCATGCGGCGGCTCGGCAGGTCGCTGTTGCGGGACACCGCCAAGCAGCTCTCCGGCCGGCAGGGCCGCCGGGACACGCGGGTTGCCGGGGCGGCCGGGGAGCAGACCGGCTCCAGCCGCCAATGGGAGTTCGGCGACGCCGAACCGTGGGACGTCACCCGCACCATCACCAACGCGATCCGCCGCACGATCGCCGACGGCGGTGACCCGGGCCGCGGACTGCGCCTCGCCGTGGGCGACATCGAAGTCACGGAGACGGAGGCGCGCACGCAGGCCGCCGTCGTCCTGCTTGCGGACGTGTCCTTCTCGATGGCCGCCGAGGGACGCTGGGTGCCCATGAAACGCACCGCCCTCGCCCTGCACCACCTCGTCTCAACCCGGTTCCGCGGCGACCGGCTGCAGCTGATCACGTTCGGCCGCTACGCGCAGACCATGGACATTGGCGAGCTCACGGCCCTGCCGGCCCTGCGGGAGCAGGGAACCAACCTGCACCACGGCCTGCTGCTGGCCGGCCGGTTCTTCCGTCAGCACCCGTCGATGCAGCCCGTCCTCCTCGTGGTGACCGACGGCGAACCCACCGCGCACCTGCTGGCCGACGGCGAGTCCTGGTTCTGCTGGCCGCCGGACCCGGAGACCATCCGCGTCACGGTCGCCGAACTGGACCGCCTGGCCCGCGCCGGCACGCAGGCCACGTTCTTCCGGCTCGGCGACGACCCTTCCCTGGAACGTTTCGTCCAGCGGATGGCCCGCCGCATCGACGGCCGCGTGGTGGCGCCCGAGGCCGGAGACCTGGGCGCTGCCGTGGTGGGCGAATACCTCCGCGCCCACTTCCGCGGACGCCCCTACGACGACGCCGACTGGGCCCAATAGATCCGCGGCGACTCTCCACCACTGGCGGGGTAATTGGCCACGCCGTCGGGGTTTGACCGCAGTTCGATCTCACCGCCAAGGGTTTCGGTTGACAGAATGGTGCAACGCCCAATAGGCCAGTGCGAGGAACGCGACGGCTTGAATTCCGAGGAACCCGGTGTCTGTGAGCCATTGCTCGGCTGTCGGGTCGTAGAGCGTGTCCACTTCGGGTGCTGGCGGTTTCTGGAGCCCGACAGTGGCCGCCGCAGCCGCGTAGCCAAAACGTGCAGGGAGCAGCCACGACACCTCCTCAAGTCCGGCGCGGCCTTGGATAGCGAACAGCCCACCGCAAAGGACCAATTGAGCCATCACCAAGGCGACGAGCGCAGGCATGGTTTGTTCAGTCGATGTCGCGGCAGCCGAGATCACCAGCGCGGCGGCGGTCATGGCGACGCCAACCGCTGCCACAGCCACCGCAATCTCCAGGTGCCCATTGCCGAGTACCAAGGCATCGTCCGGTCCCGGCAGACCGAGGAGAGCCATCACGGTGAACAGGATGCACTGGATTGCGACCAAGGCGCCAAGCACCACAAACTTGCCGAGCAGGTAAGCCGTAGGGGAGAGGCCAACGGCCTGTTCCCGCCGGTAGATGGGCCGTTCCGCGACCAGTTCGCGCACCGTGAGGGCTGTTCCCATGAGCGCTGCTCCGACCACCAGGACAATGAGCCGCTGTTGGACCTGATACAGATCGCCCCCGGCCTCCCGCATGGACAGCCCGGCCTCGCCGGGGAAGGCGTGCGCCATCAGGGCGAGCAGCATCGGCATGCCGACAAGGAGGACGACGAAGAGGCGGTCTGCGGCGACGACGGCGGCGTTGCGCCGCATCAGCGTCCACAACTGGCGCAGCGGGGCCGCGCGGGGCGGAGGGGGCGCGTCGCCCACAGGTACGGGCACGTTGGCTGAAGCGGTCCTTCCTATGTACGCGTCACGAGCAGGCGATTGGGCGTATTTGCCCACCCACGTCGGGTCCTCGAGTGCCGCAAACGCCGCAGGGTAGTTGTCCACACCGAAGAATGGGAGTACTTCGGCCGGTGGTCCAAAGAACGCCACGCGTCCGCCGCGGGCGAGGACCAGCACACGGTCGCATTCGTCCAGGGCCAGGACGCTGTGGGTGACCACCAGCACGACGCGGCCGGCGTCGGCGAGTGAGCGCAAGCTGCCCATGACCTGCTTGTCCAGGCCGGGGTCGAGCCCGGAGGTAGGCTCGTCCAAAAAGAGCAGCTGGGGCGCTGTGAGCAGCTCGAGGGCGATCGAGGTCCGCTTTCGTTGCCCCCCGGAGAGGGAATCGATGCGCTGGTCGATTTGGTTGGTCAGATCGACCTCGGCGACGACTTGATTGACCCGTTCGTCGCGCTCTGCGGAGCTAGTGTCTGGGGGCAGTCGCAATTGAGCTGCGAAATGGAGCGCGCGGCGGACGGTGAGTTGCCGGTGGAGGATGTCCTCCTGGGGAACCAAGCCCACCAGGAACCGGAGCTGGGCGTACTCGGCGTAGAGGTCCCGCCCGTTCCAGCTGACGTGCCCGCGAGTGGCCGGGCGCAGCCCGGTAAGGGCGCCCAGGAGGGTGGATTTGCCAGCGCCGGAAGGCCCTATGACCGCCACGAGCGTCCCGGCCGGGACGGTGATGGACACATCGTCCATCAGGTGGGCTCCGGTCTTGGTGGTGACCTCCAGGTGCCGGGCGCTGAACGCGGGACGTTGCGGTGGCGGCATGGCCGCGGTGGCGCCGTCCCAGAGTAAAGTGCTCGATCCGATACCGATGAGGTCACCGATTGAGAGCAGGGCGTCACCGTGGACGCGTTCTCCGTTGAGGAATGTTCCATTGAAGCTGCCGGCGTCGCGCAGGACGGCGGCTTCGCCGACCTCGACCACGGCGTGACTCCGGGACGCGAGGGGGTCATCCACCACAACGTCGCACGAGTGCGACCGCCCGAGAGTGAGCACGCGTGGCCTCACCGGCTGTCCGGGCGGGTGGGGCCTGAGGAGCACCTCGGGTCCGTCCATAGCGCCAAGACGGAGCCGAAGTCCGCCGGTGAGTAGCGGCACCGGGCCGTCCAGCACACGGTCCGACTCCATGTCCCAGGTGCCGTTGCGGCTTGCCTGATCTGCCGCCCACCATCTGCCTTCGCTGTGCCAGAGCCGGACGTGTTCGCGGCTGACACGATCGTCATCGATAGGGACATCGGCGCCAGGATCCCGACCAACCTGAACTGTCTGCTGCGGCGGAAAGCTCCACTCACGGCCGTTTGCGCGCACGAAAAGCGCAGTTCCGTCCGGGGGTGGCACTTGGTCCGGCATGGCGACCTTCCTTACTTCGTCAGGCGTAGAGAACCGACGACGTGATCGAAAGTTTCCGTGCGCTGCTCGAACAGCGACGAGGGGGCGAAAAAGACCAGGAGTTGGACCGGATCGGTCTCAACGACGAAGACCCGGACCTGCAGCGTGACGGCGGATGAGAGGGGGATCGTCCCCTCCATGGCCTGCCCCTTAACCTCCCCGACGGTAGCTGGCCCGCGGTCCACCAGATGCGCGTCCCGGCCGGGCAGGAGCGCTTCCGCCGTGCGGACGCGGGCGGTCGGGGATTGATTGGTCAGCCCGGCGGGCCGGTGGTAGATGGCGAGTCCGGCGACTTTCTCCGGGGCGCTGGCCGTTCGGGCCGCCGCAGCCGGAGCGTCCGGCTCGTCGGCGAAAAGCGCGGTCAGGTCCGCGTCCGAGAGCACACTGACGGTGCTGTCGCCCGCTTCGTGAGTTCGGGCGGTCCAGCTCTGCGGGACATCGAGGGTGTACGGGACGCCATCCGCGCGAAAGGTTACGTACTTTTCTCCAGACAGCATCGGCGGGAGCAGCGCGCCGGCGAGGATGGCGAGGATTAGGAGGAGGAGCGCCCCGCCTAGCACAGCCAGCCGCGCGGCCCGGGCCGGCCGCCGATCAGCGCGCCTACCCCGGGACCCGGTGGATCGTCCGCCCAAGTGGGCATTCCCGCCCGCGCGGGCGAGGGTCCCTGCTTCCACCGGAGCGCCGCCGTCGTTGTCCTTGCCGGGTGTAGTGGCGCGGGGCGGGACCGCGTGTTTCCCCGCGCGTCGGGGCTGCGCTGGAACAACCTTGCCAGGCGGGCCGCCGGACATCATGGTAACGAGGGCGCCGCATGTTGGGGGCCGGTCCTCGGGTTGTTTCGCCATGCCTTTGACGATGGCAGCCTCCATTGCAGGAGGGACCTCCGGCCGTTCCAAGGTGAGGCGCGGCGGCTCCTCGGTCATGTGCGCCCACAGCTGGGCCGAGTCGTCGTCATGATCGAACGGCGGGTGGCCTGCGAACAGCGTGTAGGCCACGCACGCCAGCGCGTACACATCGGCCCGACTATCGATGGTCCCGCCGCGGATCTGCTCGGGTGCGACGTAGTCCAAGGTGCCGAGGAAGTGACCGGCCGTCGTCACGCCCGTGGCGGAGGTGGTGCGCTTTGTGAGACCGAAGTCCGTGAGGTAGACGAGCCGGTGGCCGTTTGCCAGGTCGTCAGAGAGCAGTATGTTGCCGGGCTTGACGTCCCGGTGGACAAGGCCCGCCCCGTGCGCGGCGTCCAGGGCCGCGGCCGTGTGGGAAAGAATGCCCAGGGCCTCGGTCAGCGGGAGAGGGCCGCGTGCGTCAAGTTCTGCTTTGAGATCAGTGCCGTGCACAAAGCGCATGGCGATGTAGAGCAGTCCCGACCATTCCCCGGCAGCGTAGATCGGCAAGATGTTGGGGTGGTCCACCGAGGCGGCGAGCCGGGACTCACGGACAAACCGCTGACGGAACTTCTCGTTGGCTGCAAGTTCCGGGGCCAGGAGCTTGAGTGCGACGGGTCGGCCGAGCTGCACATCCAACGCCCGGTAAACGACTCCCATGCCGCCGCGGGCGACCAAGGACTGGATTTGGTAACCCGCGAATTCTGCCCCGGGATAGAGGTAATCCTGAACGGGCTCCACGGTTCACCCGACCGGGTAACCGCAGCTGGAGCAGAACCGCGCTCCGGGGCGCACTGATCTGCCGCACTGGGAACAAAACGTCCTGCCCTGTCTCTCCGCGGAGCGGGGTGCCAGCGGTCCGGCCGTGCGGGTTTCGCCACCATTCAGGCCCGTATTTACGTCCCCGGTCGCCCCCGAAGCCGGCTGACCTCGCCCGCCAGATGCCGGAGATTGCGAGGGAGGAGAACTCTTGTGCCCGGCTGCTTCGGTGCGCACGGGGCCCGTCCCGCCGTGTCCGGCCTGCTGTCGCAGGACCTGATCTTCATCAGCGCGCGCAGCCCGGGTCATTGCGGTCTGGCTATCGCCGGTTTGGGGTTTCAGAGGGGCAACAGGTCTCCCTTCGGCACCCTTTGAGCTTGAACGGTCAGCGGGGCGAGGCGGGGCCCCGCGGACGCCCCGAGCGGCTGACGCCCTGCCGCGACGCAGGACCAGTACGGCCAGGATTCCGGCCAGGAGCAGGAATCCGGCGAAGCCGGGCAGGAGGGCAGCCTGCAGGGGGCCGTCCTTGCCAGCGTCTGCGGCGGCGGTCGCCTGGTCTCCCATCGGGTGCTCGCTACTCATCTTTCGGGCCTGCTCAAGATAACTTGTCGCCAAGGCGGAATCGAAGTAGGTCAAGGACTCTTCGAGTGCGCTCTCGGCCGATCCGCCCATGCCCGATGAGAGGTGATCGATGCCCCGCCGGAATACAGCATCGAACTTCGATGGGGAGGCCTCAACGCCCGCCGCGGCCATAGCTGCTTGAATGGACGCGGCCGGCACCAGAGTGCCCTGGCCGTCTGGCTGGCGGGGCCCCATCAGGCCGAGGACCTGGCCGGTTGCCCCGTCCAGCACGGGGCCGCCGGACACGCCGGCTTCGAGTGGCCCGGCAAGGTCCTGACTAGAGCGGATTCGGCCCGCGGCGGTGTCCACCGCCACCGGAATCTGCGCCGGTCCCGCCTTAGGGCTCGGATCCTCGGTGAAGCCGACCAGTACGGGATTCGCACCTGGTGCTGCGGCCGGCGCGGCCAGCGTGGCTGTCGGCGCGCCACCGCCGCCACTGATCCTGAGCAACGCGATGTCCTTGGGCCCGGTCGGGTGGTTGAGCAGCTCGGCCATGACGGTCGCAGGCTCCGCCGTGTAAGTGTGCACCCGGTACTGGGGGACGCGAAAGACGATACAGTGCTCCACCTGGTCGTAGCAGTGCTGCAGGTGCGCCGCCCAGTATCGATCAGGCGTCGAGCCTCGCCGCAGCGGATTCCCGCCGTTTCCAACGATCGGCACTCCGATCACTTTGGCGAAGAGCTCGTTCGCGCTGTAAGCGGCCACAGCGCCCTCGTCGACGGCAAGATTCTCCCAAGTGGTCGCCACAATCCCGTCTGCTGAAACGACCACGCCGGTAGCGGAACCGAGCGGCACTGTGGACCGGCCACGGGAGATCACCACCTCGCCTGTGCTGTGGTCAATATGGGCGATCTCCGCGATGGCAAGGAGGTCGATTCGCACGAGAGCAGCCTTGGACCCCTCGGCATCGCTCTTCAATGTGGCGGATGGAGTAGGCATAGGACTGGCCGCCGATGTCAGCGTCAGTGCAGCGGCGACGCCGACGAGAAAGACCAGGAAGCCGGAAATGCGCCTGTGCATCATCCAAAGCTTTGCCATGAACAGATACATGACGACGGCCATGCCCGTGTCGCGAGACGTGAGGCGGGAACAGAAGACGGTGGCGGCAATTCGCTTTTGGTTCATGGCGGATCCTCTGGTCGAATATGAGACCGTCACGCGGATACGCCTGTGGGTTTGATCAGCCCGTCCCCCGCCATAATGCTAAGCCTTCTGATCATTTGTGTCATCGGAGTTCTTCGGAATAGTTCACAGATCAGGAAGCCGCGGTGGAACGCCATTTGAAGGGACAAGCCGGTCAATCTCCCGTCTGCCCGGGCTGCAAGATCTTGGACCGGGACTAATTTGTCGAACGGGGAAGTTATGTTGTCGGGGCCGTAACCGGTTCACGCACCGCGCTTCGGGCGCCGATGGGAGTGATGCACGTGACCACCATGCCTGCCGAGGGAGTCGGTTTCCGCTCCAAACGCGGACCCGTCCTCATCGCCCTGATGCTCTCCACCGGCCTGGTGGCGATCGACGCGACCGTGGTGGCGACAGCCGTGCCCGCGATCGTGCACGACATAGGCGGGTTCACGTCGTTCCCGTGGCTGTTCTCCGCCTATCTGCTGGCGCAGGCCGTGTCCGTCCCGGTCTACGCGAAGCTCTCGGACACCATCGGCCGCAAGCCGATCATGCTGATCGGAATCGGCCTGTTCCTGCTCGGCTCGATCCTGTGCGGAGTCGCCTGGAGCATGCCGGTCCTCATCGCCTTCCGCGTGGTACAGGGCCTGGGCGCGGGCGCAGTCCAGCCGATGGCCATCACCATCGCCGGCGATATCTACACCCTCGCCGAGCGGGCAAAGGTGCAGGGCTACCTGGCGAGCGTGTGGGCGGTCTCCTCAGTGGTGGGTCCGACGCTCGGGGGAGTGTTTGCCTCACTCGGCATCTGGCGCGGCATTTTCCTTGTAAACATCCCGCTGTGCCTGGTGGCCGGATGGATGCTGGTCCGGTCCTTCCACGAGAACATCGAGCCCGTAAAGCACCGGGTCGACTATCTCGGCGCGGGGCTGCTCACCGTGTCGCTCACCCTGCTCATTCTCGGGGCCCTCGAGGGCGGCCAGGCCTGGGCCTGGGACTCCGCCATCAGCGACGCAGTGTTCGCCGGCGGTGCCCTCCTGTTCGTCGCGTTTATTCTCGTCGAACGGAGGGCGGCGGAGCCGGTGCTGCCGCCGTGGGTGGTTTCCCGGCGGCTGCTGGCGACGACGGCGATGGTCGCCTTCGGGGTCGGAGCGGTCATGCTGGGCATCACTTCGTACGTTCCCACGTTCCTCGTGGGAGCCCTCTCGACCTCCCCGATCGTGGCCGGACTCGCCCTGGCAGCGCTGACCATCGGCTGGCCGATCAGTGCCTCCCAATCGGGCCGCCTGTATCTGCGCATCGGGTTCCGGAACACTGCCCTGATCGGCATCACGGTCACCGTCATCGGCACAGCAGTCCTGGCCGTCACGGCCTCCGTCCCCAACGTTGCGCTGGTCGCCGTCAGCTGCTTCATCGTCGGGCTCGGACTCGGCCTGGTCGCGACCCCAACCCTGATCGCCGCCCAGACGAGCGTCGAATGGAACGAGCGCGGCGTGGTCACGGGCACCAACCTTTTCGCCCGATCCATCGGCAGCTCCATCGGCGTCGCCGTTTTCGGTGCGATAGCGAACGCTGTCTACGCCGGCACCCCGCACGGCGACACGGATCCCCACACCATCGTGGCGGCCTCGTCCGCCGTGTTCCTGGCCGTCATGATCGCCGCCGTCCTCACCGTCATCGCCGTGCTCGGCATGCCCGCCACCAAACCCGTCACACAGGTCCAAGCCGCCGCGCGCGGGTCATCCAGCACCGGTTGACCGCGGTTCCGCTGTCACTTTTGGGGTCGTGCTGGGGCGTTCATCGCCGGATGCCGAGGGTGGCCATGAGATCTTCGTGCAATTCGAACCAGATGCGGTGGAAGGAGTCGCGGTCTGTGGCGGTGAGCCACGCTGGCTCCGTGGCTGCGTTTTCCACTGCCAGCTCGAGGCGTTCCGCGTATCCGCTGAACCGCGGCAACACAGCGGTCAGGCGGACTTCCAGATCGCTCAAGGACGCCAATGCCTGGGTGAAGGTTTGCTGTGTTGGCTCGTCGATCCCATCGTTGGACTGACTTCCCTCGGCGAGCCAGCGGAGTTGGAGTTTGCTGCAGGCGGCCACGACTCCTGCGTTCAGCGGTGCAAACTTCGCGTGCACGGCGGTGACTGCTGCCTGGCCGCCCACGCTGTCCAGCTCCTCGGCCAGGAGCCGTTCGTTTTCAGTCCTGCCGGCCACGGTCAGGGACCAGCCCCGGTTTCCGCCGAATGAGGAGCGCGACGCCCACCCGTTCGCGCCGGCGTAAATGAGGAGCCGTTCGACGTCGTGCGGATCCTGGCCAAACCGGGCGGCAACTGACTCAGTGTCAGCGAAGCCGAGCAGCCTCAGGGCGTGGAGGGTGAGCAGCATGGATGGCTGCTGCGGGCCCATCATGGACCTGCCACGCGACCTGCCGGTTTCGCGTGGACGGTTCCGTGGGTTCCGTCGACCACGAGCGTCGTTCCGTCCGTGATGCGGGTCAGGGCGCCGGCCACCCCCAGAACGGCGGGGATGCCCTGTTCGCGGGCCACGATGGCGGCGTGCGAGAGCATCCCGCCCGTTTCTGTGATGACGGCGGCGGCGATCCCGAACAGCGGCGTCCAGGCGGGGTCAGTGGTGCGGCAGACCAAAACGTCGCCGGGGGCCACCGCGGAGAATTCGTCGACGCTGTGAACGGTCCGGGCCGTCCCGCAGGCGGTGCCCGGGCTGGCGCCGATGCCGGTGAGAACCGCGCCGGCGGGATCGCGGCCTTCCCTTCCGGCACTGGCCTGAGGAGTGAATTCCACGTCAGCCCACCACACCCGTCTCGGGCCTGCCGGACAGCCGATCCAGTCTCTGCTGCGCGGCCTGCGCCGAGCGGAGCCCAAGGCTCTGGGCAATCTGGGGCCAGGTCAGCCCCTCGGCCCGCGCCAGGAACAGGAGTGCCGTTTCCAGGCCATCCATCTCTGCCCGCGCGGCTGACACAAGAGTGAGGGCGGCCCGCACGTCCAGACCATCCACCGGCTCTCCGCGGCCGGTCCCGTTGGACCGCCACAGGACGTGCTGGATCAGGTCACTCGCTGAAGGGGGCTGCCGCTCACCGAGCCAGGGCCGGGGCGGCAGTTCGGAAGCGCCCCGGTCCAGCAACATCCGCGTGGCCTGGCTTTGGCGCTGAGCCTCCGCAGCGTCGCCGCCCGGACGGGTCCCGTCGGTCTCGTTCATTCCAGACTCCATTTTCCCGTCGGCTCGGCACCCCTCAACACCACCAGCTTCTGGCATCAACATCCTGTTGTCAACAAACTGTTGATGCCGCGGGTGGAGGACGAGTCGTTGAGGCGGCGCGGACAGGAACGCCACCCGGCTGTTAGCCGGGTGGCGTTCCAAGGGGGGTGTTTTGCCGGCGGTCCAGGACCGTGCTGTTGCAGGTGTTTACTTTCCGGAGTTGTTGTGGGAGTTGTTGTTGCCGTGTTCGGTGGAGGCGACGGCGCCGGACTGTTCGTTGAGCAGGACCTGGTCGTTGCGCTGTCTGCCGAAGTTGAACATGGCGTTCACCGACCCGGCGGTGGCGTCGGCGGAGGCGTCGCCGATACGGCCGGTGTGCCAGTTGTCCTCGATGAAGCGCAGGATCGACGCCTGGTCGGTCTGGGTGTGGTCCACAAAGTTCTTCTTCGCGTAGGGGGAAATGACTACCAGCGGCTGGCGCGGGCCGGGGCCGCAGCGGTCAGCGTAGCCGCCGGCCATCGGGACGCCGCTGGCTGCGGCGTGCTGGCACCAGGCGTCGTCGTCGGCGGTGTTGGAGGAGTTCTTTGCCTTGGCGGCGACGTGGTCGTACCAGCCGTCCGAGTCGTCGTAGGCAAGCACCACGGCAGTGTTGTCCCAGTTCCGGGATTTCTGGATCTGGTTCACGGTGCTGGTGATGAAGTTCTGCTCGTCGATCGGGTCAGAGTAGGCGGCGTGGCCGTCCTGGAACATTCCCGCTTTCAGGAAGGACACGGCGGGCATGTTGTCGGTGTTGACCACCTTGTTGAACGCGGTGAGGTCGTACTGGTGGTTCGCCTGTCCGTTGTGGCCGATTTCCGCGTCGGACGCCGGTGCCAGGTGGTGCGGGTTGGCGGTGGAGGCGTAGTACTGGAACGGCTGGTGGTGAGGGGAGTAGTCAACCACGCTGGCGCCGGCGGCGTTCGTGTGGCTGGACAGGCACGACGCCGGGGAGTCCGCGGTCGCGGCGGTGGTCGGCGTGAAACCGCCCTGGAACCAGCCCCAGGACGTGCCCTTGGCGTTGAGCAGGTCGCCGATGTTCCTGCCGCTCATGCCGGCCAGGTTGCCGGTTTTGGCGTGGCTGCTGTTCGAGCAGTCGTCGTGGACCGGGTCCGGGTCGTTGATGACGGTGCCGACGCCGTTCGCATCCGGCAGGCTGACAGCACTGCTGCCGGCCGCCGGGGTGGCCACAGGTTGTCCTGCGGCGGTGTACGCGGTGGCCCCGTGGGTCTGGCCGGATACCAGATTCAGCGCCCCGGGTGTGGAGGGTCCGAAGACAGTGCTGAAGTGGTTGTCGCTCATGGAGTAGTTCTGGGCGTAGTTCCAGATGCCGGTGACGGTGTTGCCGTCGTAGTAGTCCATGGTGAGGCCGGGGCGGCCGTACTGGTTGGTGCCGCAGGCGTCGCGGCTGGTGAACTCGACGAACTTGTCCATCGCCCCGCCGTTGTATGCCTTCTGCTCGGCGGTGTATCCGTGGTCCTGGTCGCAGGTGACGGCCTGCGCCGGCGAGAGCCGGGCAGGCTGCGCAGAGTTGGGGTTGTTCGGTGCCAGGAGGCCGGCGGTGGCCAGAGTGTTGATGTCCTTGGGGGTGTTTTTGGCGGCGGCGAAGGAGGCCGTCGCGGTGCCGGTGCCCTGCTGGGTTTCACCCGGGAGATTGGCGGCCTTGGGGTAGGTGGCGAAGTAGTGGTCGAAGGAAACGTTCTCCTGGAAGATCACCACCACGTGCTTGATTGGCGTCGCGGTACCGTTGTGGTTTTCACCGGCGGAGGCCGGACCTGCGCCGATACCGAACATTCCGGCTGTCAGTGCCGAGGCGGCCAGGGCTGCCGCGCCCGTGGCGGCGACCCGCTTCCGGGTGAATCGTTGTGCTGGATGAGGCATGGGGGTAGCCAATCGTTGGTGTTCAGGGATGCCGGCGGCTGATGGCAGGCATTCGTATGCTGCTTGGGTGACCGGCCCGCGTTACTTGGCCGGCGTGACGGTGGCCTCGTAGGTGAGGATTTCGGTGCCGTTGCCTTCCTCGCCGTTGTCGGGGGCCACCTTCATGGTGAGGTGCCCGCCGTCGGCCGTCATTTTGAACGGGTTGCGCGTGGCCACATGGCCTGCGGTGGACCACTGCTGGAAGGGGACATCGCGGATTACGCTGCGGGATTTGAGGTCGATCATCGCCATGCCGCCGAGTTCGTAGGTGGCGCCGGTGCCGCCGGCCGCCGGGGTCTGCGGGAGGTTGGTGATCCCGCTGCAGAGCATCCGGGAGTTGGCCACGTACTGGCAGTCCTGGTAGTCGATGAAGTAGTTCGGGTTCTGCCAGGTCGAGAGCTGCCTGCCCTGCAGATCCCATTCGGCGAAGCGGCGCGAGCCCCAGGTGTTGCCGACCAGGTGGCCGGTCTGCTTGTCCATCACGATGCCGCCGAAGTGGTCCTTCACCTCGAACTGCTTGTGCACTTCCAGGGTGGTCGCGTCGACTCGGTAGATGATGGCGCTGCTGTCCGGCCGGTACTGGGCCACGGGGATCCAGACGTTGGTGCCGTCGAAGTCGATGCCGCCGGGGTGGTACATGTCGCCCTCTCCCAGGACGATGTCCTTTTGCAGGGCGCCGGACTTGTCCATGACGAACAGGTGGCCGACGCCCTTGCCGGGGGTGCGGTCGAAGCCGTTTTGCGGGATCGGGAACTTCACGGTCGGTTCGATGATCTGAACGGCCGAGAGGAAGATGTGGTCCTGGCTGTAGGCGATTCCCTCCGTGTGGTACGTCGGGAAATTCAGCTTCAGCTTCGACGTCTGCTGCCAGTTCGTGTTCCTGTCAACGCCGTTGAAGGCGTCGGCCAGGGCCGTGTTCCTGTCACCGTGGTTGCCGGCGCCGGTGGGGTTGTCTGCGGCCTGGGCGGCCGCGGTGATGCTGATTGCGGACGCGGCCAGGACGATTGCTGCGGCGGCCGTGAGGATGCCTCGGGTGTGAGTCGTGCTCATTCGGGAGCCTCTCAAAGGTTGGATCTCAACAAGAGATCGCAACGTTACTTCCCGGTAATTAAGCCCCGATACGGGCAGGTGAACGGCAGATGGCCGGCAGCGGTCCGGCGGACCGGCTTCGTTTCGACACGGATCTGCCCCCCGCCGTCGCTGGCTTTGGGCCCTTTCAGCCGCTCAGGCGAGGACGGCGAGGCCCGCCAGGGTGCCGCCCTCGCCTTCGGCCAGCAGCCCGACGGCGGTGCCGGAGTTCGCGGGAAAGACCAGATCGGTGATGGTGGCCAGGCCGTCCTGCGCGAAGACCTCGACCGAGCAGCGGTCCAGGAAGACCCGGAGCCTTAGCCGGCCGTCCTCCAAGGACACGGCAACGCGCTCCACCGACGGGAACGACTCGTGGAACCCCACGTTGCCGGATCCGGTCCGGTCCAGGCTGAGCTCCGCCGTGCGGCAGTCGTAGGCCAGGACAGTGCGCGCTCCGGCTCCGGCTCCGGGCCCGGACCTGGAGCCGGATTCCCCGCCCGATTCGATGCCGGCCCGGAGCACCAGACCCACCCTGCCGGCGGTGCCGGGCTCGAAGTCCGCATCGATTCGCAGCACATCACCGCAGGCCTCGGCCGGAAGCCAGGTCACCCCGTCCGCCAACGGCTGCCGGTCCAGCGCGAACACCTCGGTACCGTGGGTGTGGAACGGGTCCACCGCCTCCTGCACCAGCACCGGGCGGCCGCCGCGGCACACCAGCCTGACCTCGCGGACCAGGGACATCGCGCTGCGCCAGCCGTCCGAGGGCGTTGAGGCGGCGTACTGCCAGTTGTTCATCCAGCCGATCATGAGCCGCCGTCCGTCCGGGACGTTGCTGAACGACACGGCCGCGTAGTAGTCCCGGCCCCAGTCGAGCCACCCGTAGTCGGCCATCCGGCTGTCGTCGGCCTGCACGCCGTCGGTGACGGTGGTTTCGGAACGGAACGTCACGCCGTCGAAGGTTCCGATGAAGTACTGGCCGCCCGATCCGCCGGCGATGCCGCCGGGGCTCAGGTTGACCACCAGGACCCACCGGGTGTTGGACGCGTCGCCGTCCACCGGCAGTTCGAACAGGTCCGGGCATTCCCACACCCCTTCCGTGGCGTTCGCCGGGCCGAAGGTGCTCAGGTACTCCCAGGCCAACAGGTCAGCCGACTTGTAAAGGACCACCTCGTGGTGGACCGCCTCGACGGCGACCATCACCCAGTAGCTGCCGGCGGCGCCGTCGTGCCAAAAGACCTTGGGGTCGCGGAAGTCCGCGGAGGCGCGGTCCAGTACCGGGTTCCCGGCGTACTTGGTCCAGGTGGCGCCGTCGTCCGTGCTGAAGGCGAGGGACTGAGCCTGCCGTCCGGCTAGCGGTGAGGCGGGCGAGTACGCGCTGGTGTAGATGGCCACGAGCGGGGGCACGCCTCCGACGCCGAAGCCGCTGGTGTTGTGGACATCGACCACCGCGGAGCCGGAAAAGATGGCCTCCTGCTCATCGCAGGCGATGGCCACGGGTTGTTCGTCCCAGTGCTGCAGGTCTGTGGAGGTGGCGTGGCCCCAAGACATGTTGCCCCACTCCTCGCCGTGCGGGTTGTGCTGGTAGAAGAGGTGGTAGATGCCGTTGGCGTAGACCAGCCCGTTGGGGTCGTTGAGCCAGTTGCGCTCCGCTGAGTAGTGCCACTTTGGCCGGTACTGGCAGTCGAGTTCTGTGAGTGTTTTCATGAGGGTTCTTTGCAGGCTTTCGCGTGAGGAGGCTGGTCAGCCCTTGACGCCGCTGGAGGCGATGCTGTTGATGAATGATCGCTGGAACGCGATGAAAAGGACCACCACGGGAATGGTGATGAGGGACGCGTAAGCCATCACCTCGCCCCAGGAGACGTTGAGCTGGAAGAAGTACTGGATGCCGATCATCACCGGGCGGAGTTCCTCGGACTGGACCACCATGAGCGGCCAGAGGTAGGAGTTCCAGGCGGGCAGGAAGGTCAGGATGGCCACGGTGGCGGTCGCCGGTCCCGCGAGCGGCATGACCACCTTGCGGTAGATGGTGAACCAGCCCGCGCCGTCGATCCGGGCGGCCTCGTCCAGTTCCTTCGGGATGGACTCGAAGTACTGGTGGAACAGGTAGATGGAGAACGCGTTCGCGATGAACGGGATGATCTGGACCTGGTAGGTGTCCAGCCAGCCCTTCGAGATCTCGAGGCTGAACCCGTTGAGCTCAAAGTACGGCAGCTGGTTGACCCACCACACCAGCGGCAGCGCCAGCGTCTGGAAGGGCACGATGAGGGTGGCGAGGATCGCGGTGAACACCACGCGCTTGCCGCGGACCTCCATCCGGGACAGGGCAAACGCGCATAGGCTGTTGATGAAGATGCCTAGCACCACCGTGACCGCGGAAATGCCGATGGAGTTCATCAGGAAGCGGGCGGCCGGCACCCGGTCGAACACGGCCGCGTAGTTGTCCAGCGAAATGTTGCCGACCGGCAGGAACGCCGCCACCGAGGACATGTCGCCGAAGATCTGCTGGTCCGGCTTGAGCGAGGACACCATCATGAACACGATGGGGAAGGCGGCGACGGCGGCGAACAGGAGGCGGACCGCCGTGGTCGCGGCATTGCCGAGACCCTTGGAAATGAGTGTCTGTTTCACGTCAGTCCTTCTCTCGGGTCAGGTAGCGCTGCACTGCGGAGATCAGCAGGACGAGCACGAAGAACACGAGCGAGATGGCCGAGGCGTAGGAGGTCTCCTGCTGCTTGAAGCCGGAGCGCACCGCCTCGTAGATGATGGTGGTGGTGGAATCGAGGGGCCCGCCCTGGGTCATGACGCTGACCTGGTCGAAGAGCCCCAGCGCCTGGATGGTGATGGTCACCAGGACCAGGGTGCGGGTGTGGGTGAGGCCGGGCCAGGTCACGAAGCGGAACTGGTGCCAGCGGCTGGCCCCGTCGAGTTGGGCGGCCTCGTAGAGTTCCCCGGAAATGCTTTGCAGGCCTGCGAGCCAGATGATCATGTGGAAGCCTGCGGCCTGCCAGATGGACAGGGCAATGATGGCCGGCATGGCGGTGGTGGGATCGTTGAGCCAGTCCGGGCCGTTGATGAGGCCGAAACTGGCCGCCGACAGCAACTCATTGATCAGGCCGTCCTTGCGGTACATGAACATCCACAGCAGGGACACCACCACCATGGACGTCACCACGGGAAGGAAGTAGATGGTGCGGAAGAAGTTCACGCCGCGGAACTTCTTGTTGATCAGGAGGGCCATCGCCAGGGCGAGTCCGGACTGGACGGGCACCACCACGACGGCGAAGTAGCTGACGTTCAGCAGTGAGCGCCAGAACACGGGATCCGCGAAGAGCCGCGCGAAGTTGTCCGTGCCGACAAACTCGACGGGCCGCGGGGAAACAAGCCTGGCGTTCGTGAATGCCAGGCCGAAGCCCAGGATCGCCGGGAGAAAGACGAAGGCGAGCAGGAGGACCGCGGCCGGGGCGATCATGCCCCACCCGCTGATCTGTTCGCGAAGGTGGCGCGGCCGGCGACGCGGTTTGCTGGGCGGTGCGGCCGGGGCCGGGTCCGCCAGACGGCGGCCGGGGGAGGGGAGTTGGGTGGTTGTCATGGTTTTCTCCGTCGACAGTCAGGGCCTGAGGTACTTTCGACGGCGGTTGCGCACCGCCGTCGAAAGTACCGTTTGGCAGCCGGCTAGTTCTTGTAGCCGCCGTTGGACTTGATGTTGGCGTCGATGGCCTTGACCGACTTGTCCAGCGCCGTCTTGGGGTCGGCGCCGGCCAGGATGTCCTGGACAGCCTTGCCGTATTCGGTGGCGATGAAGGGATAGGCCGGGGTTTCGGGGCGCATCACCGCGTAGTTGCGGGAAAGTTCCATGAAGATCCGGTTTGTGCCGCCTTTGGCGAACGCGGGGATCAGGGCAGCGGCCTCGTCGGTGGCCGGGATGGTGCCCGTTGCCTTCGCCACCGCGGCCAGGTTTTCCGGCTTCAGCGAGTAGGACAGGTAGTCCATGGCTGCCGCGGAGTTGTTGCAGCCGCTGGTCACGCCCCACTGCCAGGAGGCGCCGCCGATCTTGGGGCCGGTCCCGAGGTCCACGGACGGCATGACCACGAGGTCCTTACCTACCGCTGCGCGTGCCTTGTCCGCGGCCCAGGAGCCGGTGTAGAGAAGGCCGCTCTTGTTGTTGAGGAAGTCCTGGGTGGAGTCCTTGCCGCTCTTCTTCGCCATGAAGCCCTGGTCGGCAAGGCCGCGGAACCACTGGGCCCACTCGATGGCCTTGTCGCCATTGAGGACGCCGTCTGCCGACTGGAACCCGTCGCGGTTGATCAGGTCCCCACCGAAGGACTGCAGGAACGGGGAGTAGGCGTAGGGCAGCCATTCGCCGGTTCCGGCGGTACCCATGTCCAGCGGGTATTCCCACTTGCCCAGCGCCTTGAGCTTGGTCAGCGCGTCCTGGAACTCGTCCTTGGTCCACGGCTTTTCGACCGTGGCGACGCGGATACCGGCTGCCTTGAGGTCAGAGGCGCGTGCGAGCATCGCCAGTGCGACGTCATAGGTGCCAACGGCGTAGGTCTCGCCCTCCCATTTGGCCACCGTGCTCGGCAGGTTCTTGGAAACATCCGCGTCGAGTTTCAGGGGTGTCAGGTACTTCGCCCAGGCCCAGTTGGGAACATTGGGGCCATCGATGTCAACAATGCAGGGGAGCTTTCCGGCGGCCGCGGCCGAGACCACGGAGTCGTTGTAGGAGTCCTGCGGGAACGCCTGGACCTTGATCTTGGCCTTGGCACCGGCGCTCTTGTTGTAGGAATCGACGATGTTTTCAACCGCCTTGAGTTCTTCGGCGTTGCCCGCGTTGTGGGTCCACATGGTGATCTCATTGGAGCCGGCGGACGGGGCAGAGGCGCTGCCCTTGCCGCAGGCGCCCAGGGAGCCGACAAGTGCCGCCGCAGCTACACTGGTGGCGAGGATCCGGGTGAATCGCTTGTTCATGATGGTCAATCTTTCTGCTGAATTTGGGCGTGGGAGATTGCCCCGGGTCCTTCGGGACGCGGCCGGTGCAACGGCTGCGTCCCTTCTTATTGCGGTCCCCGGGCGGCGGAGCAGTGGAACGGTGTGGTGATGCCGGCAATCGGCTAACTTGGCGGCGGCCCGAGCGACCCCCGCTCAATCAGGGGGCAGTCCAGTTGCGTCTGGACTGCGGGTGTGCCGGGATTTTCGATGTCGTCCAGGATTCGGTGGACCGCCCAACTGCCCATTTCGTAGTGGGGAAGGGCGACGGTGGTGAGCCCCGGCCAAAGGGCGTCCGCGATGATTTCGAGATTGTCGATTCCCACAATGGACACGTCCTCCGGAATGCGCAGCCCCAATGCGGTGGCCGCCTGGTAGGCGCCCATGGCAACCCTGTCACTGAAGCAGAACAGGGCTGTGGGGCGGTCGGGCTGACCGAGCAGGCCCAGGGCGGCCTCGCGGCCTCCCGTGGTTTCGGGCTGGCCGATCACGAGGTGGCGGGGGTCGTGCTGCAGGCCGTGCCGCCGGAGAGCGTTGAGGAAGCCTTCCCTGCGGCCGTGCGTGGCGGGGATGTCGTCGATGTTGTTGAGCATCCCGATCCGGGTGTGGCCCGCTTGGATGATTGCTTCAACGGCCGTCTCGGCGGCGCCCACCTCGTCGGGGGTAACCGAGGAAATGGACTTGTCGTCAGTGGTGGAATCCAGCAGCACGGTGGGAAGGCCCTCCAGTTCTGCGGGGACCTGCACGCTTTGGTGGTACATCCTGGCGTAGACCACGCCGTCCACCTGGTGCTGCCGCAGCATGTTGATTTCACGGGTTTCCAGCTCGCTGTCCAGGCCCGAGTTGACCACCATCACCACGTAGCCGCGGTCGTAGGCGGCGTCCTGCGCCCCGCGGATCATGGCGCCTGCAAAGGGGGTGGTGGTGATTTCGTCACTGACCAGGCCAAGGATCTGGGAGCGCTGGTTGCGCAGTCCGCTGGCCATCTTGTTCGGGGCGTACCCAAGATCCCTGGCCACGTCCCGGACGAGTTGCTGCGTCGCTGCCTTCACCCGGAAGCTCGTGGCGTCGTTCAGGGCATGCGACACCGTGGTGACGGAGACCCCGGCGGCCTTGGCCACGTCGCGTATTCCCACTCTTGTCGTCATTGACTTCCCTTTGCAAAACGTTTTGTATCTGGTGTGAGACACGTTACACAAAACGTTTTGCAGTTGTCAACGGGACGTCCGGCTTTACCTTGATCCCGGTCCCATGGCGAGGCACTTCACGTCACGACACGGGCTCTGTCAGTCGGAAAGGGCACTAGTTTCGTAGACTCGATGGGTTCGACAATGTCTCCTCTCCAGGGACAAGCCGCCACAGGAAGAGCCATCGATGAAGATTATCGTCCTAGTAAAGGAGGTCCCCGACACGTACGGGGACCGAAAACTGAACCTTGAAACCGGCCTCGCCGATCGAGGAGTCAGCGAGGCAGTCATTGATGAGATCGGTGAGCGGGCCCTGGAGCTGGCACTGACGCACGCCGACGCGAACGAGGGCACTGAGGTCGCGATTCTTTCCCTCGCCCCCGAAGGTGCGACGGCAACCATCCGCAAGGGGCTTGCGATGGGCGCGGGAAGCGCCACCCACGTCTCTGACGAGGCGCTCCGGGGTGCGGATCTTGGACTTACCGCTGAAACCCTCGCCGCAGCGATCCGCCGCATGGGGTTTGACCTGGTGATCACCGGCAACGTCTCCACTGACGGATCCGGCGGCATGATTCCCGCGATGCTTGCAGAATTGCTTGACGTGCCGCATGCCACCGGCCTCAGCTCCGTCGAGATCAGCGACGGTGCGGTGTCTGGCTCCAGGGCCGTTGACTCCGGCGTGCAGAAGGTCTCAGCCAACCTGCCCGCGGTGATATCCATTACCGAGGCACTTCCCGAGGCGCGCTTCCCGAACTTCAAAGGCATTATGGCCGCGAAGAAGAAGCCCCTTGAGGTCCTGACCCTCGCGGACCTCGGGGTCACGGCCGACAATCCGGAGGCGGCGCGTTCGATCATGCTGACCGTTGCGGAGAGGCCCCCGCGCGCGGCGGGCGTGAAGATCATCGACGAGGGTGATGCCGGCGAGAAGCTCGCTGAGTTCCTGATCGAAAACCGACTGGCCTAAGGATCAACGACATGACTGAATTCCCTCGTGACGCAATCCTCGTTGTCGTGGAAGCCCGGGCATCCGGTGAACTCGAGAAGGCTGCGGCCGGGCTCTTCGGTGCCGCCGCTGCCGTTGGCACCCCGGTTGCATTGGTGCTTGCCTCACCCGGCGCCGGGAGCGCCGCCGCCGCGGAGGCCGCGGCCCTTGGTGCCGCGCGCGCACTCATCGCGGAGAGTCCGGATCCTTCCGTGCTTGGGGTGCCGGGCGTTGACGCGCTTGCCGCCGCCGTGGAGCAGGTGCAGCCGGACGCCATCCTGATTTCGCATTCCCTGAACGGGCGCGACCTCGCCGGACGTTACGCTGCCCGTTCGCGTGCGGCGATTTCCTCCGATGCGGTCGGTGTGTCCCGTGATGACGAGGGCGTCGTGGCACAGCACTCCGTCTACGGCGGCGCCTACAACGTGACGTCGACGTCCACGTTTGGGGCGCCGGTGATTACGGTCCGCCAGGGCTCCATCGAGGCGCGGGCGGCGGCTCAGCCGCAAGAGTCCGAGACCTTGGCCGTGACAAGCTCCGCGAAACCGGCCGCGCGGATCGACTCCTTCGAGGAGGCGCCTGCTGCCACTTCGAGGCCGGAGCTGCGTGGTGCCGCGAAGGTTGTCGCCGGTGGCCGCGGCCTCGGCTCGGAAGAACAGTTCGCACTCGTTGGACAGCTCGCCGATACCCTCGGTGCCGCCGTTGGTGCGTCGCGCGCCGCGGTGGATGCCGGCTACGTCCCGACGTCGCATCAGGTCGGCCAGACCGGGGTTTCCGTGTCACCACAGCTGTATGTCGCGCTGGGCATTTCCGGCGCGATCCAGCACCGGGCCGGCATGCAGACCGCGAAGATGATCGTCGCCATCAACAAGGACGGGGACGCGCCGATCTTCGAGGTCGCGGACTACGGTGTGGTCGGCGACGTCTTCAAGGTTGTTCCCCAGCTCATTAGCGCACTTGAGGCCCGGAAGAAGTAGCGATGGCAACTCTGTCTCGGTCCATCCGGCGGGGCCTGCCGCGCGTCGAAGGTGGCGAACCCTGGCCTCCAGCGGGCCAGGCGCCCGCCAGCATTGCCGCGGCGGGAGCGGTAGAAGCGGCAGAAGCGGCAGAAGCGGCAGAAGGGGCAGAAGCGGCAGAAGCGGCCGATCTGTCGACGTCAGTTTCCGGGGTGGAATCGGCCGCTGCCGCCGCGCCCTCCGCCCCCGCTGCCGCCGCGCCCTCCGCCCCGGCTGCTGTCCAGGAAACGGCGCCGGGTGCGGCGCTGTCCGCGCCGGTCCCGGCGGTGATTCCAGGCGCCGCGGTGGCGCGGCAGCTTCGCCGCGGCCTGCCGCGCGTGCCGGGCGGTGAACCTTGGCCGCCAGCGGGAGAAGCTCCGGTACCGGTGGCGGCTCTGTCCGGGGCTCCGGCCATCGGCGCCACGGCGGCATCTGCCGTAGATGTGGCCGCAGATGCTGCCGTGGCTGGTGCTGCTGAGAAAGCAGCAATGCCGGCGGCGGCGGCGCCTGCAGCTGCTCCGGCAGCCGCGCCTGCCACACGGACGACCGGAACCGCCTCGCTGCGTCGCGGGCTTCCCCGTGTTCCCGGTGGCGAGCCGTGGCCGCCGGCTGGGCTTGCTCCGGCGGTCGCTGCCGCCCCTGCGGTGCAGACACATCCCGAACGCGTTGCCGACGCTGTCCCTGCCCCGGCTGCCAGCGTGGTGAAGGCCGACGTCGAGACGGAGCCCTCGGCGTCGAGTGCACCCGCACCCGCACCCGCACCCGCACCCGCGGCCGCCGCCGTCCCGGCGCCCGAAGCACCGCCCGCCGTCACCGCCCCGGCACCGGTGGCACAGCCTGCCCTCGTCGCGGCACCCGCGGCCACGACCGCCCTAGCGCCCGCGGCACGGCCCGCCGCCCCGGCACCTGCGGCACGGCCCGCCGCCGTCGAAAAGCCCGTGAAGCCCAAGGCCGAGGCAAGGCTCTACGGCTCACGTACCCTGGGCCAGTGGATCAAGCTCGTCGTGCTCTTCGGCGTCGGCGGAGTGGCCGCCGCAGCGATTCTTGTGCTCGCCGCGCGCGGCGTGACGACGCTGCCGGGCGTGCCCGAGTTCCTTGAGAGATACCCCGGCGCTTATGACCTGCCCGATACGGTGGAGCCCGGCTTCCCATGGTGGGCACAGTGGGCGCACTTCCTGAACATCTTCCTGATGGTGCTCATCATTCGCTCCGGCTATCAGGTACGCACGCAGCAGAAGCCGCCGGCGTACTGGACGCCGAAGCGCGGTGGCAAGAAGATCAGCATCAACCTGTGGCTGCACCAGTCGCTCGACATTTTGTGGCTGGCCAACGGGCTCATCTTTGTGGTGCTGCTGTTTGCCTCCGGCCGCTGGATGAGGATCGTGCCGAGCAGTTGGGAGGCCGTCCCGAACGCGCTCTCCGCGCTCCTGCAGTACATGACACTCGACTGGCCCGTTGAGACCGGCTGGGTGAACTACAACAGCCTGCAGCAGATCATGTACTTCGTGGTGGTCTTCATCGCGGCCCCCGTCGCTGCGATCACGGGTGCGCGCATGAGCGAGTTCTGGCCGAAGAACGCGAAAACGCTGAACAAGGTCTACCCGTTAGAGCTTGCGCGCGCGGTGCACTTCCCGACCATGCTGTTTTTCGTGCTGTTCATTCTCGTCCACGTGTTCCTCGTGTTCGCGACCGGTGCGCTGCGCAACCTGAACCACATGTTCGGCGGCACCGACGTGGTGAACTGGGCCGGGTTCTGGCTCTTCGCGGCCGCCATCGCCATCACGGCGGCCGGATGGTACGCCGCCCGCCCGCTGGTGCTCGCGCCCATCGCGAAACTGTTCGGCCAGGTGAGCAGCCGCTAGGCCGGAATTCCCACGTTCAGCGGCGCAGCAGGTAATCGGCCACACCGTCGGGATTTGCCAGGGCGAGGAGATGGCCGCCGGGCAGGACGTCGGGCTCTATGCCGAGGCGTTCGCGGGCGAGCCGCTGTTGGAAGTCCAGCGGAAAGAAGCGGTCTCCCTCTCCGGCCAGGACGCGGGTCGGGATCCCGGGCCAGGCCGTGAACGTGCAGACCGATTCGAACACCGCCTCTGCTTCGGGGCGTTGATGCGGTTCGCCTTCCGCGGCCACTTCCGGCGGAACGTCGTGCAGGAAATAGGTGTCCGTGTCGAACTCGGCACTGTACCCGTGGGCCTGGGCCGCGCTTTGCTGCGCCGCAGCCCAGCCGGTGTTTCCCCACCATGCGCCGGGAGTCTCGCCCGGTACGGGGATCATCGCATTCACGAGGACAAGCCCGGCGACGGGGGCTTTTTCGCACACGAGCGGGGCGGTGAAGCCACCCAGCGACTGCGCAACGAGCACCACGTCCTGGCGTCCACCGACGGCTTCGAGCACCAGGCGCGCGTACTCGGGCAGCCCGGCGCTTTCATCGTCGCCGGGCAGATCGACAGCGACGGCTTCGTGGCCGGCCCCCTGCAGCAGCGGAACGATGCGGCTCCAGTACCAGGCCGCGCCGCCCGCTCCGGGGATCAGGACGAATCTGCTCACCGCAGCACCAGCCAAACCACGACGGCGGGACCCCGGGTCCGGACCGGCAGGCGGCGGCCGTTCGGCCGTCTTCGGTTCGATGCGGATCTCATCTCCCCATTGTCACCCCGCCCGCGTCGACTCCGGCACCCGCAATACCCCCACCGCTGCCACCAGATACGGCACCGGGTCCGGGTCCGTCCCGGCGGCCCACTGCATCCAGGCCTCGAACGTCGCGCCGATCAGCGCGGCACACAGATACCCCGCGACATCCTCG
The DNA here is from genome assembly GCF_056406495.1 of Arthrobacter sp. P1_B9. Taxonomy (NCBI): domain Bacteria; kingdom Bacillati; phylum Actinomycetota; class Actinomycetes; order Micrococcales; family Micrococcaceae; genus Arthrobacter; species Arthrobacter sp. P1_B9. The sequence goes on along the minus strand of NZ_JBFUAA010000009.1, from coordinate 81,164 downwards.
CGGACTCCCGCTGACACCAGGTAGGCCCTGGTCCGCTCGCGCTGCGGCGCCAGGGACTCGTAGCTCCGGCTGGCCAGCTCGGGGTGCTCGGCGATCAGCCGCAGCCGGCCGCGCGTGAGTGCCAGGTCGGGCAGGACAGCAACGCCGGCAACCGCCGCGTAGCGCAGCCCCGCCAGGAGGCCGCCGTCGGCCGCGCCGTCAACGCGGGCCGAATCCAGAACCCGGCCCGAGGCCTCGATGACCGGTTCCATGCCGCCCCAGACGAGCTCGGCCTTGCTGGCGAAGTAGCGGTACAGGCTCTTGCGCCCGATCCCGGCCTCGCGGGCGATGTCCTCCATGGAGGTCTGCTCGTAGCCGCGCTCGGCGAACAGCCGCAGCGCGATGGCGGCCACGGCGTCGGGATCAATCGTCACCGGCCGCCCGGCGGAGCGCGGGACAGCGGTGGTCACAGCATCCGAAGGCATCCCACCAGTATTCACCCTTACATAATGACACAGAGTGTCATAAGCTGGGCGGCATCACCGTCAGCAACGTCTGGAAGGACATCATGGGCAACGAAGCTTCATGGCAGGAAGCCACCACCGCCGGCCGGTTCGCCGGCAAGACCGTCATCGTCACCGGTGCCGCCTCCGGCATCGGCCAGGCCACCGCCCTGCGCATCGCCAGGGAAGGCGGCCGCGTCATCGCCGCCGACATCAGCAAGGAACGCCTGGATGACCTCGTGGCCGAGAACGCCGGCCTGGACCTGGTCCCGGTGGCCGGCGACATCTCCACCGAGGAGACCGTGGCCGCCGTCGTCGCTGCCGCCGGCGGACGCATCGACGCGCTGGCGAACGTTGCCGGGATCATGGACAACTTCGCCCCGATCCACGAGGTGGACGACGAGCTCTGGGACCGCGTCTTCCGGATCAACGTCACCGCCCTCATGCGCCTCACCCGCGCGGTGGTGCCGCTGATGCTGGACGCAGGCACCGGCTCCGTGGTCAACGTCGCCTCCGAGGCCGGCCTGCGCGGGTCCGCCGCCGGCGCCGCCTACACCGCGTCCAAGCACGCCGTCGTCGGCCTGACCAAGAACTCGGCCGTGATGTACGGGCCGAAGGGCCTGCGCTTCAACGCCGTGGCCCCCGGCCCCACCATCACCAACATCGTGGCCAACTGGGGGTCCCAGCTCGCGGCCGAACGCCTCGGCCCGCTGATGCAGGCCACCGTCCCGACGCCCGCCACCGCCGCGCAGCTCGCCGCGTCCATCACGTTCCTGCTCAGCGACGACGGCACCAACATCAACGGCGCCATCCTCGCCTCCGACGGCGGCTGGTCCGCGCTGTAAAGCACCTCACCAAACGGCAGGCGGACGACGGCGGGAAGTCCCGCCGTCGTCCGCCTTCCTGTAGGAAGGGAGCGCACCGAGGAACCCGGGCATTCGTGGTGGCTGCGGCCGGAAGGGCCTGTTTCTACGGTGCCGACCGCCGTAGGCTATGGGCATCCACCACATCGAGGAGGCACTAATGCGCACGGCAACACCCAAGAACCAGGCCGACCAGATCCGCCATCTTTCAGAGAATCTCATCTCTCAGCTCACCGAGGGGAGGGAGTGGGCCACTCCCGGAGTCGAGGCGGCATTGAAAAGAGTGGTGGCCGGGCTCGATGCCGGGATTGAATCTGCGTCTCCGAGGATCCAGACCGGACTACGGCGGCTCGCTGACGACCTCGCCGGTGGAGTGGAAACTCTGGCTCCCCGTGTTCAAGAGGGCCTGAAACGGGTTGCACCGAGTGTTGTCACGGCACCCGCGCGGGCTAAGTCGCGGCGGACGGCGTCCGGGAAGGCCTGGGTGATTGCCGGAGTGGCGGCCGTCGCGGTGAGCGCGGGAGTCGCGGCCTGGCTCTATTTTCACCGTGCGGATAACGAGCCGGTGCCGTCCGTGGATACGCAGCGAACCAGGGGCGTGGACCCCGACCTGCGCGCCGCCTCCACAGAGGACCAGACCTGAGGGACCCTACGACACCTGGGAGCCATCCGCGTCCGACGCGGACAGGCCCGTCAATCCTCATGCGCTGGCAAATACCTATGGCGCTCTCCCCCCACCGGGTTAGCTACAAGACCGTCGACGCGTTCAAGGGATGGCGGGCCGCAGAGTCATGTGCTGTGGGTTCAGCAGGGAGGAGCGGACGACGGCGGGAAGTCCCGCCGTCGTCCGCACTGTGTGGGTCTGGTTTCGTCGGCGTTGAGGCGCATAGCGTTGTGCTGCCGTCTGATTCGGCGGGAGCATCCGGAACAACATCGCCTACGGCCGTCTGAGCCTCGCACATTGACCCTGGATTATGCAGGCAGAGCTAGTTCCTTCTCTCCGTCGATTAGGGCGTCGCCATCTTGCTGGGATGGCCGCATTGCCGCGACTGCGCCGCCTGCCACCAGGACTACTACGCCGACGCCCATGTACAGCATGGACGCTGTCCAATGCGCGTCGAGCAGGGCTCCGGTGATGAGCGGAGCGACGATGGCACCAACGCGGCCTATCCCGATGGCCCAGCCCACGCCGGTGCTCCGGACGGAAGCGCCATAGAGCGCCGGGGTAATTGTGTACATGCCCGCGATGCAGCCGTTGATGAGCATGCCGACAACGCCGCCCGCGACGAAGGCGAGGACCAGCATACCCGCGGTGGAAATGAACATCACCATGGTGGCCGCCGACAGGACGGCGAAGATGACCATCACCTTCCGGCTGTTCCAGCGGATGGTCAGCAGTCCATAGAGCAACGACCCGAAGGTGCCGCCTAAGGTCAGCATCAGCCCGCCGACGACTCCCTGGCTTTCGGTCATGCCGGCCGTGACGAGGAGCCGCGGGGTCCAGCTGTTCACGAAGTAGAAACCGAACATGGTGGCAAAGAAGGCAAGCCAGACGAGCCAGGTGGAGCGGCGGTTGCCGGCTGTGAACAGTTCGGAGACCTTGTTCCTGCGATCATTCTTGGCCGCCACTGCGGGCAGTTCGGTGACGGCGGGCTGTCCGATCTTGCGCGCGATCCTGTTCAGGCGGTCCAAGACATTGCGGGGACGCCGGTTAGCGAGGAAGTCCACAGACTCGGGCAGAAGGACAGCGAGCAGTACGAAGACGGCGGCAGTGCAGATGCCGCCGAATAGAAACACAGAACGCCAGCCGAAGCTGGCCTGCAGAGTCACCGCCGCTGCGCCGCCGAGCGTTGCCCCGATGCCATATCCCGCGGTGTAGATGCTGATGGCCAGCCCGCGCCAGCGCTTGGAGGAGTACTCGCTGGCGATGACATTTGTGCAGGCGAGTATCCCGCCGATACCGAGGCCCGTGACCACGCGCCAAATCCCGAGTTCCACGGCAGAGTGCGCTACGGAGGCCAGCAGCATCCCGGCAGTTGCGAGACCGACCGAAATCAGGACCATGGGCCGGCGCCCGATGACATCGGCAAAGGGCGCGAGACCCAGCGAGCCGATGGCCATCCCGACCAGTCCGGCGCTTAGCAGGATACCCAGTTCGGCGCCGCTAAGGCCGAAGTCCCGGGTCACGCTGTTGGCGGTGAAGGCCATGGCCAGCACATCGAAGCCATCGAGGGCGTTTAGGACGATGCACAGGCCCACGATCAGCCATTGATACAGAGACATACGGGACGCGTCGATGCGTTCTTGAAGTTGCATGGGACTACTTTCTAGAGGCCACGGACGGTCCGGGCAGATGCTGAAACTGAGGTGCAGAAGATCTGGTGGCTCTTCTGGAGGCGGAGGCCGGGCCTCGTCGTTGAAGGCTGGCAGCCGGGAAACTATCTATACTGATAGGTAAATGTGGCGCGGGACACAGCATAACTATGAACGTAGTTAGTTGACAAGGGGTTTAATGGAGGCGGCGCCCGGCCCTGCCGCAAGGCATCGGCAGCAGGGCGCCCTGACGGAGAGGATCGGTGACGGGTGAGTTTGCGTTATGCCCTGCTTGCGCTGCTGACGTCTCAGCCCCTCACGGGCTATGACGTTTTCAAGCACTTTGAACAATCCGTCGGCTACGTCTGGCACGCACCGGACTCGCAGATCTATCCCGAACTCCGGCGAATGGAAAAGGATGGCCTGCTGAGCGGAGTGGAAGAGCCCTGGGGCAAGAAAGGCAAAAAGAAGCGCTATCACATCACTCCGGAAGGAGTCGAGGCTTTCCGGGCATGGATGAATACCACCCTGGACTACGCCCGGGAGCGTGACCCGATCCATCTTAAGGCGGCCTACCTTGAGTGGGCCGACCCCGAAGCCGCGCGAGCGCAGATGCGCGCCCATATTGCCTATCACTCCTCCCGCGCGCAGCAATGGCAGGACATGGTTGCCGCCTTGGAAGACCGGAGCAACCCCACGCTTGCGCGCCGCCTCGAGGCCGCGCCTGAGGAGGACCGGGCCAAGATTGCCGGCTACAAAATCTTCACCTATGAAGGCATGATCGAACGCGCCAAAGCGGAGATCGAGTGGGCCAGGCGCGGCCTGGAACTGATAGACAAGCTCGAGTCTTGAGTGCCGAAAGGCCCGGACGCCCGCCCGGGTGTCCGGGCCTTTTGCCGTCCCCTTCTGCGGTTCGCTTATGGGGGCAGCTGGGGGGCCTTGCCACTACCTATCAACATAGTTATGCTGTGATCCAAGCCACTACCTATGAGCATAGGTATACCGTGAGGGGAAGGATCGATCATGACCGCGCTGATGCAGTCCATGAGCTCTACAACGAACAAAGTGCTTGGTTATCCGCTTAACGCCTGGTATGTCGCCGCGTGGGACCACGAGGTAACCCGCAAGCCGATGTCGCGCCGGATTGCGGACCGCCCGCTCGCCCTGTACCGCACCGAGGATGGCAAGGCAGTGGCGCTGGCGGACGCCTGCTGGCACCGCCTAGCCCCGCTGTCCATGGGCAAGACCCTCGGCAAGGACCAAATCCAGTGCCCGTACCACGGCATTATCTACAACTCCGCCGGCCGCTGTGTCTCCATGCCCGCCCAGGAAACCATTAATCCCAGCGCCACCGTACCGTCTTTCCCCGTGATCGAGCGCTACCGCTATGTGTGGGTGTGGCTGGGGGATGCCACCCTCGCGGATCCGGCCCTTATCCCGGACATGCACCAAATGAGCTCGGATGATTGGGCCGGTGATGGCGAGACCATCTTGGCGCCGTGCAACTACCAGCTCGTTCTGGACAACCTGATGGACCTCACCCATGAGGAATTCGTCCACTCTTCCTCGATCGGCCAGGACGAGCTGAGTGAGTCCGATTTCGTCGTGACCCATGACGACAACACCGTCACGGTATCGCGCTGGATGCTCGACATCGAGGCTCCGCCGTTCTGGCTCAAAAACATGCGGGACAAGTTCCCGGGTTTCGAAGGGCGGGTTGACCGCTGGCAGATCATCACCTTCCAGTCGCCCTCGACCATCAACATCGACGTCGGAGTAGCCAAGGCGGGCACTGGCGCCCCCGAAGGCGACCGCAGCCAGGGCGTCAACGGCTTCGTGATGAACACGATTTCGCCGGAAAGCGCCAAAACATGCCACTACTTCTGGGCCTTCATGCGCAACTACCGGCTGGAAAGCCAGCTGATCACCACCCAGCTGCGCAACGGCGTACACGGCGTGTTCGGCGAGGACGAAGAAATGCTGGCGGCCCAGCAGAATGCTATCGACGCCAACCCGGACTACGAGTTCTACAACCTCAACATCGACGCGGGCGGCATGTGGGTGCGACGGCTGATAGAGCGACAACTCGCCGCCGAAGGCCGACTGATCCCCACCGCCTGACCGGATCGCCCGATCCCAGGAAGTTAGAAGAAGACATGGCTGCAACGAACATCGAAGTCTGGCAGATCGGCACTGTGGTCGAGGCGGAGGACATTACCGCAAAGACCCGGCGCCTGGTCCTGGAACAGTCCAGGCCCATGAAAGCCGAGCCGGGCTCACACATTGACGTGATGGTCTCGATCAACGGCGAGCAGCACAGGCGCTCCTACTCCATCGTCGATTCGAGCGGGGACGGCCGACGTGTGGCGATCAGCGTCTTCAGGGCCCCTCAATCCCGGGGCGGCTCCCACTTCATGCAGGCCCTAGAGCAAGGCGACCGGCTGGAGATCACGCAGCCGCTGCAGAATTTCCCTCTGCGGATCGGCGCTCCGCGCTACGTACTGCTGGCTGGCGGGATCGGCATCACCGCCATGATCAACATGGCCCGGGTGCTCCGAAACATCAAGGCCGACTACACCTTCGTGTACGCCGGCCGCAGCCGCCCCGCCATGGCCTACCTGGCGCAATTGGAGCAGCTGCATGGCGACGCGCTGCGAGTCCACGTGGACGATGAAGGCACAGCACTCAACGTAGATGAGCTGCTGGCCACGATTGAGCCGGACACTGAGTTGTACATGTGCGGCCCCATCCGGCTCATGGACGCCGTCAAACGGGGCTGGGATGCCCGGGCGCTCAACGTGACAAACCTCCGCTACGAGACCTTTGGCAACAGCGGCTGGTTCGACCCCGAGGAGTTCGTGGTGCGCGTGCCCCGCCTGGGCGTCGAGGCAACCGTCCTCGCCGGAAAGTCCATGCTGGAAGCGCTCGAGGACGCCGGCGTCGACATGATGTTCGACTGCCGCAAGGGCGAATGCGGACTGTGTGAAGTGCGTTTGTTCGGCCTGCGGGGCTCTATCGACCACCGCGATGTCTTCTACAGCGAACGCCAGCAGCATTCCGCAACCAAGATGTGCTGCTGCGTCTCCCGGGCCGTCAGCTTAAAATCCGGCGCCCGTGCAGACTCGGCAGCCTCCTGTGCCATTGTCACAATCGACGTTTGAGTGCCCACAGCTCCGCCGCTCGGGGTGGACCTGGAGTCCGCTGGCGAACCTGGACCGCTCCCCGCTTTTTACTCTTCGACGGCCCCGCCCGTTGACACTCCGCAAAGGGTGTCAATGTAATCGAGCGTTTTGGAACTGACATGCCGCACGGCCCCAAGAGCCTCCCGGAGAACGGCTCTGCTGGCGTCGTCACCAAGTGCTCCTCGGAGTTCGACTACAGTCTCGATGCCCTGGCTCTCGAACACGCGCGTCATGTCCTCTACCTGGGCGAGACGGCCAGGGGACGGCCAGCTGATAACTTCGGAAAGCGCCCCGGTATCGAGGCGCCGCCGGAATCCACTGGTCGTGGCGGCATCAGGCCATGCCCCGACCAGAGCGACAACGCGCGGCCTGACGGTCGCGTGGTAGTTCTGTCGCCGCTGCAGGGTCGCATCGACAATGATGGCCCCGATGTGGTCCCAGCCACGGCTGACTTCGATCGAGTCGTCTGTGCCGCGAGAGTCCAATTGCGCCGGGAGGTTGGCAGCATCATTATCGATAGTCATAGGTGAATACTCCCATGCGACAGCAGTGAGCGTGCGGCTGCGGCAGCCCAGATCGGAGCGAAACCGGGGTGGCCAAACGCAGCGGACGACGGCCGGGAGTCCCGCCGTCGTCCGCTTTGCGCGAAGGTGCCGCCGAGCCGCCGGGCGGCTATTTGGGGCGGGCGGCCAGGGCGGCCAGGCCGTGGCCGCATCCTGCCCTCAGCCGCGGGCTCCCGCCCTTCGAACGAGCTCATCGCCAGCCGGGCCGACCTCAGTCCCGGCTATGAGCTTTCCCGGGCTGCGTCCAGGGTAAAACAGCAGCCCGACAAGAAAATTGCAGCGGATGAAACTTTCAGTCCTCTTCCGGGACCTGGATCAAATTGGTTGATGCGGTCCGACCATCTAAGTCGCCGGGCTCGTAGGACTCAGACCGACGCTCCTTCCCATCCGGGCGCGAACAAGGAATGATCTTATTGGTCAGTAGACTTACTAATTTGGTTGCGACTGAAGGAGCGAATATGAGGGCACTTACCTGGCAGGGAAAGCGGTCGGTCAGCGTGGAGATGGTTCCGGATCCGGTCATTGAGAAGGGGACGGACGCCATCGTCAGGATCACCTCATCGGCCATATGCGGCTCGGACCTCCACCTGTACGAGGTCCTTGGCCCCTATATGAAGGCCGGCGACATCCTGGGGCACGAACCCATGGGCGTCGTGGAGGAGGTCGGCTCCGAGGTCAGGAACCTCAAGCCGGGCGACAGGGTGGTCATCCCCTTCAACATCTCCTGCGGCCATTGCTGGATGTGCAAACAGGGGCTGCAGTCCCAGTGTGAAACCACCCAGGTCCATGCCCACAACAGCGGGGCGAGCCTGTTCGGGTTCTCCGAGCTCTACGGTTCGGTCCCCGGTGGGCAGGCGGAATACCTGCGCGTGCCCCACGCCGACTACGGGCCGATAAAGGTCGGGCACGAACTGCCCGATGAGCGGTACCTCTACCTCTCCGATATTCTTCCCACCGCCTGGCAGGGAGTGAAATACGCCGACGTCCCCGCCGGCGGCACCCTGGCCGTCTTTGGGCTCGGCCCGGTGGGGCAGTTCGCCAGCCGCGTCGGTCGACACCTGGGTCAGCGCGTCATCGCCATCGAGCCGGTTCCGGAACGCCGCCGCATGGCCGAGCGGCACGGGGTGGAAACGATCGATTTCACAAAGGACGTCAGTGACCAGCTTCGCGATATGACGGATGGAAGGGGCCCCGACGCGGTCGTCGACGCCGTCGGCATGGAAGCGCACAATTCGCCCGTCGGCGCCTTTGCACAGAATGCAGTGGGGCTCTTGCCGGATGCCTTGGCAAGGAAGGCCATGGAGACTGCGGGCGTAGACCGCATGACGGTCCTCCATGCAGCGATCGACTCCGTGCGCCGGGGAGGCACCGTTTCGCTAAGCGGGGTGTACGGGGGTACAGCGAGCCCCATGCCCCTGCTGAGCATGTTCGACAAGCAGATCCAACTCCGGATGGGCCAGTGCAACGTCCGCCGGTGGACGGACGAGCTGCTCCCGCTCGTGGAAGATTCCGCAGACCCGCTCGGCGTCATGGACCTGAAGACTCACGAGGTCGACCTCGACGGTGCCGCGGCCGCCTACGAGATCTTCCAGAAAAAGGAAGACGGCTGCATCAAGGTGGTCCTGAAGCCGTAGCGAAGATGTCCCCGCTCCGGGAGATCTCCTCAGGTCTTCCGTCAGCCGGACCCAAGCGCAGCTGGGCTCCCCATTAGACAGGAACGGGAGCCCAGCTAGGCGACCTCGGTGAAAAGAAATCCCTCCGTCGTCCGCTTGTGTGTTAAACGGCCGCTATTCGCCGGCGGGCTGGAACAACTCGACAACGTTCCCGGACGGGTCCTCCAGCAGGATCTGCTGTCCGCCCGGGCCCTTGACAATGTCGTTCCGGAACGAGACGCCCGTGGCGCGCAACCGCTCCACTTCGGCCGCGATATCGCCCACGATGAGGTGAATGCGGTTCCAGCCTCCCGGGACGGGCACCGTGCCGTCCGGCATGGGACGGCCTGCCGAGCTGGCCGGCCCGCTCAGGAGGAGCCGCAACCGGCCGCGGGTGACGTCTGCGAACGCCGGCGCGGCGCTCATCCTGACGGTGAATCCGAGATGGGTTGTATAGAAGTCGACCGCGGCATCGACGTCGGCCACCATGTACCGGACGCTGACCAGCTCCGTAAGGTCGTTGGGCATTTCCAGCTCCTTTCCGAATTCGTTTGGGAGTACCCGATGTCGATAGATCACACTGTGGATCGGTTTGGCACCCGGCGCAAGCCCACGACGGCGGGAGGTTCGCTACGCCCGGGAGCCGCCGGGGCCGGACTCCAGCAGCCCGCCGCCGGCCCAGCGCCGGAGCGCGAGCTTTTCGGCGTCGTCGAACTCCATGAGGGCCAGCCGGCACAGCTCTTCCACGTTTCTGGTCCACGCGGCAGCGAGTTCCGCCGCTGAGATGTCCTCTGCGAGGGAGCCGCCGGCGTACACCACGCCCTGGATCACGAAGTTGACGGCAGAGCGGGACACTGGCTGCCCGGCCGCCACGCAGTCGTCCCGGACGGAGCGTGCCAATTCGCTGCGGTTGCCCGAATGGTCGCGCAGCTTCGCCGCCAGGGACAGGAAGACCTGTCTGAACTGTTCTGCCGACAGCGCCGGAACGTCCGTGACCCGGGTGACCTGCTCCTCGATCGCGGGCCGGGCGTCGGAGGCCAGCGAGGAGGGCTCCGGGGAAAACCGCTTCGCGTCCCACACCCAGCCGGGCGACGGCGTGGACGAGTATTGGATGCCCTGGCCGATCTGGGCGATCCAGGCCCCGAACTTGCCGTGCCCGCCCCAATCGGTCTTCAGCGACGGGTCCGCGGTCAGGGCCCGGTGCGCCGCGACCGCTCCCGTGACCGGACCCGGCGCGGCCTGCACCAGGGCCCGGACCTCGTCGGCGGCCGACGTCGCGGACCCGGGAGTGCCCTGGGCGGTGCGGAGCGGGGTGCCAAGTCCGGCGGACGGGACCATGCGGGGGATGCCGGCCGCGGTCCCGTTGAGGATTGCCACGAAATCGTGGGACTCCACCACGCTGTCGGCCATCTCCCGGTACGCGAACGCCACGGCGCCGGCAGCGATGACGGTGGTCATGCGGTCGGCCGCCCGGAACCGCTGGACCAGCGACGTGAAGTCGGCGTCGGCAGACGCGACGAAGAACTCCTCAATATGTGCCGCGCCGGCCAGGGCATCCATTGCTTCCAGCACCAGGTTGATATCGGTGCTGGACTTGCCCCGCTGGGTCAGGGAGGGGCAGTCGATCACCCGGAAGCCCGCGCGGGTCCAGTACGGCCGGTACTTGGAGTAGATCACCGGATTGAGGTAGCAGTTGCGGATCAGGAAGCGCCGGGATTCGTCGCCCGCGCCGCCGGCGGCCAGCGCCTCCGTCCAGTGCTTGGGGTCCTCGGCGAACCTCTTCGCGGCCGCCGGGTCCAAGGCCATCAGGCCGGTATAGACGTTGTCGAAGTCTACGAACATCGCGGCACGGATGCCAGGCCGCCGGGACTGGGGGAGGGGATCACTCATCGGCTCAGTGTGCCAGCAGGAGGGCGGCGCGTGCCAGGGGTGCCCGCTTGGTTGCCCAGTTGCCGCCGTGTGCCGGACCTCATGGCGGGAACAGGAGGTCCATACGTGTATCCGGGATCGGCCGCGCGCGCAGGAACAGCTTGCTACGGCCAGTTTTCGACTGTAAGCATCCACGCCAGAAACCCCGCGTGACCTGCGAAGACGCATGTCCGGGCCCGCAGCCCACCGGACTAAGATGGATCCACGTCGTCGAAACACATCCTTGTAATATGGGAATTTTCGTGGGGCGGCGCCTGCAGGCGCCGGACGGATTTTTCTGGGCCCGAGGCCCGGACGAATTGTGCAGCCGTCGGTCTCGATAGGTGGGTCCATGTGTGAATTGGAAGAGCAGGTTGGCCGATGATGTCCGGTGCGGCAGCGCGCAACAACGTCCAGGTGCATGGGCCAGAAGACGGCCCGGCGCTGGTGTTCGCCCACGGGTTCGGCACCGACCAGAGCATGTGGGGCAAGATTCTGCCCCGGTTCACCGACCGCTACCGGGTGGTTCTGCTGGACCATGTGGGCTCCGGCGGCTCCGACCAGTCCGCCTACGATTCGGCCACCTACTCCGCCCTTGACGCCTACGTAGATGACCTGGTGGAAGTCTGCGGCGAACTCGACCTGCAGGACGTGACCCTCATCGGCCACAGCGTCGGGTCGATGATGGCCGTCAGCGCGGCCGCCCGGGATGCAGGGCGCAGGTTCGGCCGGCTCGTGCTGGTCACGGCCTCGCCGAGCTATCTTGACCACCCCGAGGACGGCTACGTGGGAGGGTTCACCCGGCAGGACATCGACGACGTCTTCGAATCCCTGGATGCCAACTATGTGGTCTGGGCCGAGTCGATGGCCCCCGTCTACATGAATACGCCGCACGCTCCCGAACTGGAGCATGAGATCCAGGGCAGCTTCGGGCGGATCAGCCCCCGGGTTGCCCGTGACTTTGCCCGGGTGGCGTTCCTTTCCGATGTCCGGCACCTGCTCGGCGAGGTCACCATCCCGGTGCTGGTCCTGCAAAGCACCGACGACGTCGTCACGCCGGACCACGTGGGAACCTACCTGCACCACGCGCTCCCGAACAGCACCCTGGTCCGGCTTGCGGCCACAGGCCACTTCCCGCAAAGCAGCGCGCCGGCGGAAACGTCTGCCGCCATCCTCGAATTCCTGAAGCCGGCATGACCCGGACCAGCACCACGGCCGTCGACTACGGGCAACTCTTCCACCAGGCGCCCGCCGGCTACATCGTTGCCGGTACCGACGGGACCATCCTGGCCGCGAACGCCACCTTGTGCGCCTGGACCGGAATCCCCGAAGGCGGCCTCGACGGCACCCGCCTCCTGGACCTCATGCCGGCCGGGGACAGGCTGATGTACCGGACGCACGCCGGGCCGAAGCTGGAACGCGACGGGCACCTCGCCGAACTCTCGATCGAGCTGTTGGGACAGGACGGGCAGCGCAGGCCCGTCCTGCTGTCCGTCACCCGGACCGTGGACGGGGCAGAACCGAGGGATTTGATGATCTTTTTCGCTGCCCCCGAGCGGCGGCGGTATGAGCGCGAACTGGCCAGCGCTCACCGGCAACTCGAGGATGCCGAGGCGGACCGCGCCGCGCTCCTGCGGGAAGCCCACCATCGGGCGCTGCATGACCCGCTGACCGGCCTACCGAACCGGCGGCACCTCGAGGAAAACCTGCTGGGGGCCCTGGCCAGCGCCGGCGAACAGCGGAACCGCGTCGGCGTGCTCTTTTGCGACGTCAATAAGTTCAAGCAGGTCAACGACACCCTGGGCCACGCGGCCGGCGACCAGGTCCTGGAACACGTGGCGCTGATGCTCTCCCAGGCCGTGCGCGGCGCGGACACCGTCACACGCTACAGCGGGGACGAGTTCGTTGTCCTGATCCCTCGGCTGGAGCACGCGGCGGAGCTCGAGGCGGTTGCGGAGCGCGTCCGGAGCTGCCTGGCCGGCGCCATCACCATCGCGGGGAGCGAGCTCCGGCTGGGCATGTCCGTTGGCCAGGCGGAAACGGCTGTCCCGGCGGACGCTGATCCGGCCGCGCACAAAGAACTGGCCACGGCCCTGCTGCTGGCCGCAGATCAGGACATGTACCGGGTCAAGACGGAAATGCGCGGGGCCGTGGGCGCCGGTTGATCCGCGGGCTTAAACGCCAAACGACGACGGCGGGAGGCGGCTCCCGCCGTCGTCGTTTGGCTTTGCTGCCTGGAACCCGGGCTTTAGGCGCCGTGGTTCAGGCTGAGGGTGAAGGTGTTCGGGCCGCTGGCGTGGACCGCGATGTTGCTCTTGGCTGTGTTGTGGCGCTCGGAGAGCTCGTGGACCAGCGCGTCCAGCTCGTGGTGCATGGTGGAGCGGTCCCAGAGCTTGTGGGTTACAGAGTTGGCAGTTTCAAACGTCATTGTTCAGTGCTTCCATTTCATGAATCCGGATGTCCGGCTGCCGCACCGATGCGGAGCCGCCGTAGGGGCCAAACCAGGAACGCCTGAGACCGTGGGCAGCTCTGCGAGCTCACCGGTTTGGCCTCATTGCGTCCACCAGGATGGGTGCCCGGCGTTTACTGCGGACGCGGAACGTCGCAGAAATTCGTCAGGCTGCACCGGCAGGAACGTCGCAGTCCCTGCCTTGCCTTTCCATAGTGCACAGCGCCGCGCGGGAGGCTCAAGCCAGATGGCGAAATTTGCGCGTGAGACTCATCACAGCCGCTGTGCCGGAACGTGGACGGCGACGACGGCACCCGAGTCCGGCGCGGACGGTTCAGTGCGGTCTAGGGACGGGACCGCTTCGACCGAAAATGCGGAGGGTGGATGTGCATGCGGCTCAGCCCCCGGGCGGGGGCCGGAGAGACCGGCACCGGTCCGCCGGGCTCCGGTCCCGCTGCGGCAGCGGCCCGTCCGTAGCGGGCAGCCAACGGTGCGGCGCTGAAGCCGTGGGCCAGGACGCTGAGCAGTACGGTGGCGGCAATGACGGCCACAGCCTGATCGGACAATGGTCCAAGGGCTTCCAGCGCCAGCAGCGCGAACACGAGCGACGCCAGTCCGCGCGGGCCGAACCAGCCCACGAACAGGACGGTTTTCCGGTCGAGGCCGGCGCCAATTGAGGCCAGCGCCACCGGCAGCATCCGCACCACCGTGAGGCTGAGCACGGCATACGCGATGGTCAGGGGGAGGGAGTGCTCCAGCATGATCGGCACGGTGATGGCTCCGAAGGCCAGCCACACGAGCAGGGACACCAGGCCGCTCATCTGCTCAACGAAAGCCAGTTCGGCCGGCCCCCGTTCCCCGGCGCAGGTGCCGAACGCCAGCCCGGCGCAGAACGCGGCGACGAAGCCGTTGCCGCCCACCGCGAGTGCGGCGCTGTAGGAGAGCAGGCTCAGGGCCAGGACGCCGATGCCGGCGAAATCCTCGGTTGCGGTCCCGCGCCGGCGGGCCAGCTGGAGCAGCCACCCTCCCGCGGCGCCGGCCGCTGCGCCGACACCGGCGCCGATGAGCAGCTCCATGGCCGCGCTGCCTGGGCCTTCGGCGCTCTCCAGGCCTGCTGCGGCGGCCGCGCCGGCGATGGCGAGCATGACGACCGGGGTGGCGATGCCGTCGTTGAGGCCGCTTTCGACCGTGATCAGCTGGCGGATCCGCGACGGCACCGCCGGATTCGTCACCACGGGTATTCCGAGTGCGGCGTCGGTAGGGGCAAGCGCAGCACCGACGAGGAGGGCCAGCCAGAACCCGAACTGGGGAAAGAACCAAGCGGCCAGGGCCCACCCGAACACAATCGTCAGCGGCAGACCGACTCCCAGCAGCCGCACGTAGCGGCTCACGTCTTGGCGCAATTGCTGGAGCGGCAAGCGGGCGGCGTCGGAGAAGAGCACCCACACCAGGGTGACCTCGACAACCGGGGTGATACTCGCCAAGGGCGACGGGCCACTAACCAGCCCGGACCAGGCCAGGGCTGCGCCGACAGCGGTGAACACAATAGGAGCGGTCAGGTCCGCCTGCTGCAGCCGCGCCGACACCAGCGCCCACGCGAACAGGAGGGCGGTGATGAGGACAATGACCGTCAGCTCCATGGCGGATCGGCGCCCGTTTCCGTGGGCGCAGCGTGAGGGCGGCCCGATTCCAGCAGTCGGATGGGTCCGCCCACAGGGATCACGCTCCCTCCGCCGATTGCACCAAACGTTCCCCTGCAGTTCAGTGAATCCGCCGGCCCGGGACCGCGCCAGAGAACTAAGCCCTGTCCTTTGGGTCGAGGCGCCCAATGGCGCCCGCAAGCGGACTAAGTGTGCTCGCGGGCCGCCCGCGGGGCCGCGACCGAGCCGCGGCGGATCAGTGCGGCCGTGAATGTCGGTGCGGCCGCCGGTGCCTTGCGGCCTTCGATCTGCCGGATCAGGGCTGACGCGGCCGCTACGCCCATGTCGTAGACAGGCTGGGCGATAACCGTGAGCGGGGGCGTGGTCAGGCGCGTCCAGGCGAAGTCGTCATACATGAGGAAGGAGACATCACCCGGAATGGAGAGGCCGAGCTCGTGGATCGCTTCCACCACGCTGAGGCCGATCAGCCCGTCGGAGGCGATGATCGCCGTCGCCGGGTCAGGGCGCTGCACCAGCTCGCGGGTGATCTTCTTGATGGACTCGTCGTCGCCGGCGTTGAGGCGGATCAGATCGACGGGCAGGTCCAGCCCCGCCTCCTCGAATGCGCGTTTCATGCCGTCGCGCCGGTCCGAGATCTGGGACGAGTCCAGCTGCATGCCGTCGTGGTACGGCCCGGCTGTTTTCAGCGTGGAGACGAAGGCGATCCTCCGGTGGCCGGACTTGAGCAAATAGCTGGTGGATTCATGGGAGATTTCCTCCATGTCCACCGCCACGGTGTCGACGTCGAGCCCTGGCGCCTTGCGGTCCAAAAGGACCAGCGGACGGCCGGATTCGTAAACGCGCCGTAAATGTTGCGTTTCCACGGAAGACGCGGGTGCCACGATCAGGCCGTCAACGCGCTTGTCGAGGAGCACCCTGACGGCGTCGATTTCCGCCTCGGTATCCTCGTCCGTATTGATCAGGATGACATTGAATCCACTCCGCTTGGCGGTATCCGTAATGCCCCGCGTGGCCAGGCCGAAATGGGGGTTTTCGATGTCGCCGACCACCACCCCGATGGTGTGCGATTTCCCGGTGTTCATGCTGCGGGCGAGCTCGTTGGGCCGGTACTCCAGTTCCTCGGCGGCAGCCAGCACCCGCTCACGCACGTCGTCGCTCACGGCCCCGTAGTTGCCCAGGGCGCGGGCGGCCTGGGCCTTGGAAACCTGGGCTGCTTTGGCGACGTCGGCGACAGTGACATCGCGGCGCCGGGAAGCATCACTATTCATTACGGCCTTTCGTAGCGGACCCTTGACGCCTGATGTGGCTTCGATTACATTTCTAGCAATCGATGTGAGTCCGGTCTCAATCCTAGGGACTGAGACCGGACTCAGCAAGACTTCCATCGATAAAGTCCCACTCCACGGGGCCCACTGCCTGCCTGCCCCGCTGCTCACCCCCACGATTGGAAACGCTGTGAACACAGGAAACAAAATGCGCCCCGGGGCGCTCATCGCCGCTGCTGTTGCCGCGGTCCTGGCACTCTCCGGCTGCGGAGGCAGCTCATCCGCCTCGTCCTCGCCGGCGGACAACCCCTACGGCCTGATTGAAGCCGGCACCATCCGCGTTGCCAGCCTGGGTGATTCGAAGCCCTATACCTTTGCCGACGCCCAGGGTAACTTCACCGGCTTCGACGTCGAGCTCTTCAAAGACGTCGCCCACCGCGCCGGAGTGGACAAGGTCGTCTTCACCGGACAGGACTTCTCCGGGCTGCTCGCGGCCGTCTCCAACGGCCAGTTCGACGCCGGCGTTGCGGCGATCGGCATCACTGACAAGCGCAAACAAACCGTCGACTTCTCCGATGGCTACCTGGCCGGCTACTTGACCGTCATCACCACGAAAACCTCGGGCATCACCGGCGCCGACGGCCTCGGCGGAAAGCGTCTCGGCGTCGTGCAGGGAACGCTGCAGGAGGCTTACGCGGTCAAGAACTTCACCTCCGCGAGCCTGGTGCGCTTCCCGGACAACAACACCGCGATCGCCGCCGTCAACAGTGGATCCGTTGATGCACACTTCCTGGACTACGAGGCCGCCAAGGCCTATGAAACGCAGTACGGGCTGATCAGCGCCGCGGACATCCCGTCCTTCGACGCTCCCGCCGGCTTCGCCGTGGCCAAGGGCAAGACCGCTTTCAAGGACGCCCTCAATAAGGGCCTTGCCGCAGCCATGGAGGACGGCACCTGGAAGAAGCTCTACCAGAAGTGGTTCCCGGGCTCCCCGATGCCCGAGCAGTACCTGCCGAAAGCTGAGCAGACGGCAACGCCTGCGCCGAGCAAGTAAACGGCCCAGCAAGTAAGCGGCCGGCAACCAACAGGCACCGAACCATCGGCACGTCGGCACATAGCCCGGCTGCCACCTGACCGGGCGGGCCGCACTGCGCGGCCCGCCGGGTTCCACAAGCTATCTACGTCTGAGAGCAACCATGGACTGGTTAAGCACCATCACCCGCACCTTCTTCGACTTCGGCGCAATGGCCGAGGTCCTGCCCCAGCTTCTGGGAGTCGGTCTCCTCAATACCCTCATCATCTCCGTTGCGGCGACCATCATCGGCGTTGCCCTCGGCATGGTCGTCGCCGTGATGGGGATATCTCCCTCGCGGTGGCTTCGGGTTCCGGCCCGGATTTACACGGACCTCTTCCGCGGACTCCCCGCCATCCTGACCATCCTGCTGATCGGCCAGGGTTTCGCCCGCTTCAGCCAATCGATCTTCGGTCCCTCGCCCTACCCCCTGGGGATCATCGCCCTGAGCCTGATCGCCAGCGCCTACATCGGGGAGATCTTCCGCGCCGGTATCCAGAGCGTGGACAAAGGCCAGGGTGAGGCCTGCCGCGCGCTGGGCATGAGCTACGCGAAGTCCATGGCCCTGGTGGTGGTTCCGCAAGGAGTCCGCCGGGTCCTGCCAGCGCTGGTGAACCAGTTCATCGCGATCGTCAAGGACTCCTCGCTGGTTTATTTCCTGGGCCTGCTGGTCACGGAACGCGAGCTCTTCCGCGTGGGCCAGGACGCCGCCGTGCTTTCCGGCAACCTCTCGCCCCTGGTCATGGCCGGCATCTTCTACCTGCTGATCACGGTTCCGCTGACCCATCTGGTCAATTACTTCGATAACCGCTTCCGCACCGGCCGACGCCGCCCCGCCGCACCCAGCAGCGGTCTCAAGGAAGTCAAAGAACTCGCCGCGGCTTCACCGCTGACCACCGGGAGCAACACATGAGCCTCGCCAGCAACACCGCAAGCAGCACCAACACCGCCAGCAATGCCAAAGAATCAGTCCCGGACATCGAGACGTTCCACGGCTCCAGCCTGGAACTGAAGAACCTGACCATGGCCTACGGCGACGTCGAGGTGCTCCGCAATGTCAGCCTCAACGTCGCCCCGGGCACCACCACCTGCATCATCGGGCCCTCCGGCTCCGGCAAATCCACTCTCCTGCGCGGCGTCAACCGGCTTCACGAACCCAAGAGCGGGGACGTGCTCCTGGCCGGCGAGAGCGCCCTGCAGGTCAAACCGGACCTCCTGCGCAGCCGCATCGGCATGGTGTTCCAGCACTTCAACCTCTTCCCGGACCACACCGCCCTCGAGAACGTGGCGCTGGCCCTCTGGAGCGTCAAGGGCATGCCCAAGGCCGAAGCCAGGGAACGCGCCCGGCGCCGCCTAGCCGAGGTCGGTCTTGCCGAACGCGCCGACCACCGCCCCCGCGACCTCTCCGGCGGACAGCAGCAGCGCGTCGCGATTGCCCGAGCCCTGGCCATGGAACCGGAAGTCATGCTCTTCGACGAGGCCACCAGCGCCCTGGACCCGGAACTGGTCAAGGGCGTGCTGAACCTCATGGCAGGCCTGGGCCGCCGCGGCATGACCATGCTGGTGGTCACGCACGAGATGGGTTTTGCCCGCAAAGTCGCCGACCAGGTTGTCTTCATGGACGAAGGCGAGGTCGTCGAGTCCGGCACGCCCGCCGACCTCTTCGACAACCCGCAAAGCGAACGCCTCCAGCGATTCCTCTCGGAAGTGCTCTGATGGAGACCCTGAAGGGAAACACCGCGGCAGCACCCATCCGCACCGCCGTCGTGGGGTTCGGCATCTCGGGCAAAGTCTTCCACGCACCGCTGATCGCGGCGGATGCCAACTACTCGCTGGACGTGATCGTCACGGCGGATCAGGACCGCGCCTCGGAGGCGGCAAGGCTCTACCCGGACACCCGGATCGTCCCGACGCCGGAGGACCTGTTTGCGCTGTCCGGTGACCTCGATCTGGTGGTCCTCGGAACGCCACCGCTGACCCACTTCGACCTCGCCGCAACGGCCATCGCCCATGGCCTCCACGTGGTGGTGGACAAACCGTTCGTCACCACGCCGGGCCAGGGGCAGGAGCTCATCTCCCGGGCGGCCGACGCCGGCGTGCAGCTCACGGTATTTCAGAACCGGCGCTGGGACGCCGATTTCCTGACGCTTCAGAAGCTTATCGGGGAAGGAGCGCTGGGCGAGGTCCGCAGCTTCGAGTCGCGCTTCGAATGGTGGCGGCCGGAGGGCTTCGGAAACTGGCGGGACACCGCCGCCGTGCCCGATGGCGGCGGCATCCTCAACGACCTCGGTGCCCACCTGATCGACCAGGCCATCCAGCTCTTTGGCCCGGTGACCGAAAGCTACGGCGAAACGGCGAACCGCGGCCCGGATCCGGCCGGTGCCGACACCGAGGCCTTCGTGTCCCTGCTCCACGAATCCGGGGTCCGCTCACGGTTGTGGATGAACGGCATGACGGCGCAGGTCGGCCCACGCTTCCACGTCCTGGGCTCCCAGTCCGGCTACACGAAGTGGGGCCTGGACGGCCAGGAACCGGCCCTCGCGGCCGGAACGATACCCACGGAGCCGGGCTACGGCGTCGAACCCCAAACCCATTGGGGGACCGTGGGTGTCGACGGAGACCTGCGGCCAGTCGCATCTGAACCCGGCGCCTATCCGCTGTTCTATGCAGAGCTCGCGACTGCCCTCCGTGGCAAGGGCCCACTTCCGGTCGACCCCGAAGAGTCCCTCGACGTCCTGAGCGTCATCCAAAATATCCGCGCCTTCGCATAGCCCGCACACCGGCTCCCAGTGCCCCTCACGGACACCCCAGATACCTCTACTTTAGGAAAGGCAGACCCATGTCCTCCACGCCCTCAACCAAGCGCATCGCCGTCATCGGCGGCGGCATCCTCGGCGTCTCCACGGCCGTCCACCTGCTCCGCGACGGCGCCTCCGTCATCCTCCTGACCGAACACGGCCTCGCCAGCGAGGCCACCGGCCGCTCGCTCTCCTGGCTGAACTCCGCCGGAGAACGGTCCACACCGTACCACCAGCTCCGGGTCGCCGGCGTGGACCGCTACCGCACGCTCTTCGCCGCGGACCCCGGCCGGGACTGGCTGCAGTTCGGCGGTGGCCTCATGTGGAATCCCGCCGGCCAGGAAGCCGCCACGGAAGCCCGCCACCGCTACGAGAAATCCATCGGCTATGACTCGAAGCTTCTGACGCCCGGACGGGTTTCTTCAGCCACCCCCGGCATCGATCCGGCCGAAGTTCCGGAGAACGCCATCTTCAATCCCGGTGAGGGCTGGGTCAGCCTGCCCGATCTGGTGGACTTCCTGATGGAGGAGTTCCACGCCTTGGGCGGTGAACTCGTACTCAACGCCGGCAAGGTGTCCGTGACGGTCGACGGCGGCCGGGCCACCGGCGTCGAGACGGCCGCAGGCGAAACCCACGAGTCAGACGCTGTCCTCGTGGCATGCGGTGCCGCAACTCCCGCCGTCGTCGCCTCCCTCGGCGTCGAGATCCCCAACGGATCCCCGGTCTCCATGCTGGTGCTGACCAAACCCGTCGAGCACGAGCTGAAGGCCGTGCTGAACACCCCCCGGGCCGCCGTCCGGCCCAACCCCGGAAACACCCTTGCCCTGGACCACGACTGGTATGAAGGGCACATCGCCGAACACGCCGACGGCTCCTTCAGCATCCCCGATGACGTGGTCCAGGAACTCGCCGATGAAGCATCCAAGCTCATCGGCGGCAACCCCGACCTCAAACCGGCCTCCTGGAAGATCGGCTACAAGCCCATCCCGGGCGACGGCGAACCGGTCCTCGGCGAACTCGGCCAGGTGCCCGGCTGCTTCGTGGCCTTCACACACTCGGGGGCCACGCTGGGCCTCATCGCAGGAGAACTTCTCGCGGGCGAGATCATGACCGGCACGAAGCACCCGATGCTGGCCACCTTCCGGCCGGGACGCTTCTCCTAGCCAGAGCCACCGAGACTGCCAGGCAGGCAGGGACGGCGTTCACCGGCCCTGCCTGCCTAAGCCCCGTCCTGCTCCTGCGCCGGCGGGGCCGCCTTTGGGGCCAGATCCATGGTTGTCGGGCGCTTGGGGCCGGGCTTCGGGCTACGGACTGGGGGAGGGGCTGGGGGACCCGGTCCCGGATGGAGCGGTGGTGTTCCCGGGCAGCGTGGGTGACGGGCTGGCGGAGGCGGTCCCGGATCCGGGCGTCGCGGGCATGTACGACTGGTATTCGGGCAGCGTGGAGTCGAGGACCGGAAGCTGCAGCTCGGCCGACTTACCTGTGGAGTCCTCGCTCACCCGGACCGTGACCAGGGACCCGGGGGATCCCGTGGTGGGGTCCAGCATCATGGCCGGAGGCTGGGCCAAAGACGTTTCGCCGTTGGCCTTGACCGGAATCGATACCGTCGATCCGGAAGCGCCGGAGATGGTGACAACCGCGTCTTTGGCGGACGTGTTGAATACGGTGCCCATGATCCGTCCGGGCTGGTCCGCTCCGTGGGAGAGGATGAGCATGTCCGCCAGCTTCATCGGACCGACCACGGTGTTGATCCCGTTGGTCGCCGGCGTGATCTTCGTGGTTTCCGCGGGGTTGTCGGAGGAGCAGCCGGTTCCGGTCAGCAGCAGCACCCCCAACGTGAGGGCGGCGATCGCAGATCTGAATCCTGCCAGCAGGGTGGTGGGTGCCACGGCCGGCTCCTCTCGGCAGAAGCTGTCCGGTCACCTCCGATTATCGTCCCGGGCGGCGGGAAAATCGACCCGCCGTCGCTCCTGGTGGCCACCCAGCGGGCGGCGCCCGGCGGCGGCGCCACCGGCCGGCCTGAAATGCGCCTTGAGTTCGAGGATCCCGGGGGCCGGACCCGGCTGCACTTCGGATGACCCCAAACGAGGATTCTTTACTGATTTGCGGATCAGTTTCCCCATAATTGCCGCAAATAGGTGATTATGGAGTCATGCCGAAAATCCGCATCTCCGAAGCAGCACGATTTCTCGGGGTCAGTGACGACACCGTCCGGCGCTGGACCGAGAATGGGATCCTGACCCCGGTCAAGGATGACTCCGGCCGGCTGGCCGTGGACGGCCTGGAACTTGCCCACCTGGCCCGCGACCAGGCACAGCTTCCCGATGACCCCACCAAGATAGGCCGCTCCGCCCGCAACCGGTTCGTCGGCCTGGTCACGGGCATCACCGCTGACAAAGTCATGGCACAGGTTGAGCTGCAGTGCGGGCCCTTCCGCGTCGTGTCCCTGATGAGCAGCGAAGCCGTCCGGGAACTGGGCCTGGAGCTTGGATCCGTGGCGACCGCCGTGGTCAAAGCCACCACCGTCATCATCGAAACGCCCCACGGAAAGAGCATCATATGAGGACTGCCCGCAAGCACGTCACCGCACTGCTGGCGGCCGGCGCCCTGGCCGCGGGCGTGGCGGGCTGTGCCGCCGGCACGCCCCGGGCAGCCGGAACCGGTTCCAACTCCAGCGCCGGGGCCAGTGAGACCCCCACGCTGTCCGGAGCGATCACCGTGTACGCCGCGGCCTCGCTGAAATCGACCTTCACCAAGCTGGCCAGCGACTTCGAGGCGAAGAACCCCGGCACCAAAATCACTTTGAACTTTGCCGGCTCCTCGGACCTGGTCACGCAGATCACCCAGGGCGCCCCGGCCGACGTCTTTGCCTCCGCCGACACCAAGAACATGACCAAGCTGACCGATGCGGAACTGATCGACGGCGCCCCGGCCAACTTCGCCACGAACGTCCTGGAGATCGCGGTTCCGCCGTCCAACCCGGCATCGATCAGCTCCTTCGCCGACCTCGCCAAACCGGGTGTGAAGGTGGTGGTCTGCGCACCGCAGGTTCCCTGCGGCGCCGCTGCCGAGACCGTCGAAAAAGCCACCGGCACCACCCTGGCGCCGGTCAGCGAGGAATCGTCCGTCACGGATGTCCTGGGCAAGGTCACCTCGGGTGAGGCCGACGCCGGGCTGGTCTATGTCACGGATGTCAGGAACGCCGGCGACAAGGTCAAAGGCATCCCCTTCGCCGAGTCGGAACAGGCCGTAAACACCTACCCGATCGCCACCGTCGGCACGAGTAAGAACAAGGAGCTCGCCGCTGCCTTCATCGCCGCGGTCACCGGCGGCGAGGGCAAGACGGTGCTGAGCGACGCCGGATTCGGCACCCCGTAAACGGCATGCACAGGCGCAGCGGCACCGGGTACACAGGCATCCCGGCATGGATTTACGCCATCGCGGCAGCAGGGGCACTCTTCGTCCTGCTGCCGCTGGTTGCAATGGTCGCCAAGGTCAACTGGTCCCAGTTCATCCCGCTGATCACCTCCGAATCCTCACTCACCGCGCTCGGCCTGAGCCTGCGTACCTCCGCGGCGAGCACCGCCTCCTGCATCGTCCTCGGCGTGCCGCTCGCACTCATCCTGGCCCGAAGCCCGTTCCCGGGCCAGCGCCTGCTCCGGGCCTTCGTCCTGCTGCCGCTGGTCCTGCCCCCCGTGGTGGGAGGCATCGCCTTGCTCTACACCTTCGGCCGCCAGGGACTGCTGGGCAAAAGCCTGGAACTGGCCGGAATCCAGATCGCCTTCTCCACCACCGCGGTCGTCCTCGCCCAGACGTACGTTGCCCTGCCGTTCCTGGTGGTCAGCCTCGAAGGCGCCCTGCGCACCGCCGGCAACAAGTACGAGGCGGTCGCCGCGACCCTCGGGGCGCGCCCGGGCACGGTGCTGCGCCGGGTGACCATCCCGCTGGTGCTCCCCGGCCTGGCCTCCGGCGCCGTTCTGTCCTTCGCCCGCAGCCTGGGCGAATTCGGTGCCACCCTGACCTTCGCCGGCAGCCTGCAGGGCGTCACCCGCACCCTGCCGCTGGAAATCTATCTGCAGCGAGAAACCGACGCCGACGCCGCCGTCGCGCTCTCCCTCCTGCTGGTCGCCGTGGCGGTGGCCGTCGTCGGGCTCTCCTACCGGCGCCCGCGCCTTGGCGTGGCACCGGAAGGAGCACTCCGGTGACCTTTCAGCTGGACGCAACCCTTGCCGCGCGGGGCTTCGAGGTCTCCTTCAGCCTCGGACCGGCCGAGACAATCGCCATCCTCGGGCCCAACGGGGCCGGTAAATCGACGCTCCTCTCGATCATCTCGGGCCTGCTGCGCCCCGATGCCGGCAAAGCCATGATCGGCGAAAAAGTCCTCTTCGACCTGAGCGCGGACACCAACATCTGGCGCGCCCCGCACACCCGGGGCACGGCGCTGCTGGCCCAGGAAGCCCTCCTGTTTCCGCACCTCAGCGCACTGGACAACGTCGCGTTCGGGCCACGCAGCGCCGGCGCCTCCAGCGCCGCGGCCCGCGAAACGGCCATGCACTGGCTCACCGAAGTCGACGCCGGCTCCCTCGCCTCGCGGCGCCCCGGACAGCTCTCCGGCGGACAGGCCCAGCGGGTGGCCGTGGCCCGCGCCCTCGCCGCCGACCCCGACCTGCTGCTCCTCGACGAGCCCATGGCCGCGCTCGACATCCATGCCGCCCCGCTGCTCCGCCGGCTCCTCAAGCGCGTCCTCGCCGGCCGCCGGGCCATCATCATCACCCACGACATCCTCGACGCCCTCATGCTGGCCGACAGGGTGATCGTCCTCGAGGACGGCCGGATCACCGAACAGGGCCCCACCCGCGAAGTCCTGGAAAAACCGCGCAGCCGGTTCGCCGCCGGACTGGCCGGGCTGAACCTGGTGGCGGGGACTGTCAGCGACGCCGGGGTGACCACCGCCGAGGGCATGGTCGTCGCGGGCCACCGGGACGAGACCATCGAGCCCGGGCAGGACGGAGTAGCGGTCTTTCCGCCCTCGGCGGTATCGGTGTTCCTCACCGAAGAGCACGGCAGTCCGCGAAACTCATTCCAAGTGATCATCACGGACCTGGAGCCCCACGGCGATCAGATCCGTGTCCGTGCCGGTCGACTCTCCGCCGACATCACCCCGGCCGCGTCAGCCGACCTCGGCCTCATCCCCGGAATGAGCGTCTACTTCGTCATCAAGGCCGCCGCCATCGCGATCTACCCGGCCTAGGGAGCTTCCGCACGTTCCGCCCGGCGGAGTAGTCTCGGTGCCGGGCGCTGCCGGCGCCGAGCGACTCCGCGAGGAAAGGAAGCTATGCCTGGAATGTATGTGGCGACCTCGACCATCACCATCGGGGCGCCCGCGAGCCGCGTATGGTCCGTGATCACCGATCCCGATGCCGCCAAGGAGTTCATGTTCGGCACCGAACTCGTGACCGACTGGACGGTAGGCGGACCCATCCTGTGGCGGGGCACCTGGGACGGCAAGGAGTACGAGGACAGGGGCAGCATCCTCGAGTTTGAACCCGGACGGCGGCTTGTTGTCACGCACTTCAGCCCGTTGAGCGGCCAAGCGGATGCGCCGGAGAACTACCACACGCTGACCTGGACGCTCGAGGACCAGGCCGGTGCCACGCAACTGACGCTCGCCCAGGACAACAACGCCAGTGCCGAGGACGCCGACCACTCCAAGGGCATGTGGGACAGCCTGGTGAAGAGCGTGAAGGCGATCGCCGAGCGGGAAGAGTCAGGGCGGGAAGAGCCAGGGCGCGATTAGGCAGTAGGACCGCGGGGCCAGATTCCGCTACTGCTGACAACGGCCCGCCGTTGGGCGGACAGCAAGCGGACATCAAAGGGAACGCTACAGGAACGCGACAGGAACGCCCGCCCGGGTTTCCCCCGGCGGGCGTTCCCCTCGTCGGCGGAAGAGCGCCTACAGCAGGCTTGCCGCGATGTCCCTCCCGATCCTCTGCAGCAGGGCGGCGGAAAGTCCGGGGTCTTTGGCGGAGTCCTGGTCGGTGTACTCGGCCAGGGTGTAGACCCGGGTGAGCGCCAGTTCGGACCACCTTTCCCGGGGGAGGAGGGAACGGCCGGCCACCGCGATGATCGGGCGGGTTCCCGACCTCCGGGCGACGGCGGCGGGAAGCTTGCCGGCGAGGGTCTGTTCGTCGATGCTGCCTTCGCCGGTGATGACGACGTCGCAACTGTCCCTGCGGTTGTTGAAATCGAGCAGGTCCAGGAAGTAGTCGGCGCCCGAGACCTGCTTGGCGCCCAGCAGCAGGCAGGCGAAGCCGATCCCGCCGGCGCTTCCGGCGCCCTCGCGCTGCGCAAGTTCGGCGGCGTCCTCAAACCCGGCGTCCGTCAACGTGGCGACGAGGTGCGCCAGCCCGTGCTCCAGTGCCGCAACGTCCTGCGGTCCGGCGCCCTTTTGGGGTCCGAAGACCGCCGGCGCGCCGCCGGGCCCGAGCAGTGGATTGTGGACGTCGCTGGCGACCACGAGTTCCGTGCTGTCCAGTTCGGGGAACCTGGTCCGGCGGATGGTGTGGATCTGCGCCAGTGACTCTCCGCTGCCGTGGAGCTGCCGGCTGCGGGCGTCGTGGAAGCCGTAGCCCAGGGCGGTGAGCATTCCCATGCCGCCGTCGGTGCTGGCACTTCCGCCCAGCGCCAGGACGATCCTGACCGGGTTGAGACTGAGGGCGAACAGGATCGCTTCCCCAAAGCCCCGGCTGGAGGCCGCCAAGGGTTCCAGCTGGCCCGCCGGCAGGAGCGCCAGACCGCAGGTGTTGGCGACCTCGACGACGGCGGTGGTGCCGTCAAACGCGATGCCGGCCGGGACAGGCTGGCCGGTGGGCCCGGTGACAGTGTGGCGGTGCCGGGTGAAGCCGGCGGCGACGGCGGCGTCCACACTGCCGTCCCCGCCGTCGGCCAGGGGAAGCAGCTCGCAGTGGACCGCTCCGGCCCCGCCGGTGGAGCCGGCTCCGGCGCGGAGCCCTGCGGCCAGGGCGTCGGCCACCTCGCCGGCCGTGAGGCTGCCTTTGAACTTGTCCGGTGCGATGAGGGTCCGCACGGTTTTCGGGGCGGTGGTGTTGAACATGTCAGATGGTTTCCGAGTAGGCGGGGCGGCGGGTGTCCTTGGCCGTCGAATCGGCATCGGCGGCTTCTGTGCGCTCCGGGTGGTTGTCCGGGTGCGTGTGGTGGCCGTATTCGATCAGGTCATCGTCGATGTCGCCGTAGCCGTCCGGGAGGATCGGATCCTCGCTGGGCAGCGGCTCAACAGTTTCGCCGTTGAAGACGCGGCGGACGCGGTCCTCGTCCAGGGTGCGGTCCCACCAGGCGATGAACAAGGTGGCGACGGCATTACCGGTGAAGTTCACCAGGGCCCGGCACTCAGACATGAACTTGTCGATGCCGAAGATAAGCATGATGCCGGCGGCAGGGATGGTGCCGAGCGTGGCCAGGGTGGCGGTCAGGGCGATGAAGCCGCCGCCGGCGACGCCTGCCGCGCCCTTGGAGGTGAGCAGCATGACCGCGATGAGGCCCAGTTGCTGGCCGATGGTCAGGTTCGTGTTGGTTGCCTGGGCGATGTAGACGGCGGCCAGCGAAAGGTAGATGGCGGCGCCGTCGAGGTTGAAGCTGTAGCCCGTGGGGACCACGAGCCCGACCGTTTCCTTCTTCACACCGGCGTGCTCGAGCTTGCGCATCAGGCCAGGGAGGGCCGGTTCGGCAGTGGAGGTGCCCAGAATGAGCAGGTACTCCTCTTTGAGGTGGCGGATCATCTTGAAGATGTTCAGCTTCAGGAAGGCCATGACGGACCCGAGGACCACGACGACGAAGAGGATGGAGGTGGCGTAGAAGAGGGCGATCAGCCCGCCCATGCTGGAGAGGGAGGAGACGCCGTACTTGCCGACGGCGAAGGCCATCGCGCCGAACGCGCCCAGCGGGGCGGCCTTCATGATGAAGCCCAGGATTTTGAACATGACCCCGGTGAGGCGCTGGACGCCGTCCAGGACGGGCGCCCCGACCTTGCCCATGGCGTTCAGCGCAACGCCGAAGATCACGGCGATGAAGATGATCTGGAGGATGTCGCCTTCCACGAAGGGCGCGACGACGCTGGTGGGGATGATGTGGGTCAGGAACTGCCACCATTCCTGGTGGGCGCCGGCGTCGATGAGTTTGGCCGCGGAGTCCGTCGTCTTGATAGCGCTGGCGTCTGCGTTGACGCCGTCGCCGAGGCGGAAGATGTTGATGGCGACCAGGCCAAAGAGCAGGGCAAAGATCGTGCCGATCTGGAAATACGTCAGGGCCTTCAGCCCGGTCATGCCGACCTTCTTCAGATCCGCGACGCTGGCGATGCCGCCGACGATGGTCAGGAACACGATCGGGCCGATCAGCATTCTCATGGCGTTGACGAAGGTGGTGCCGATCGGTTCCATGGCAATGCCCGCGGCCGGGGCCAGCCAGCCCACCAGAATGCCGAGGACGATGCCGGTCAATACCCAGAAGTACAGCTGCCTGTACCAGCGTTTCTTGGGGGCCGGGATTTCCGTGCCCGCGGTGGTGATGTGTCCCATGATTCCTACCTCATTGTGGAATGTCTCTGGAGATGCTTTAAGTGTGGGGGTTTGCACGGGGCGGGTGCCAGTTCGGCGCAGCCGCCCCGTGCAGTGTGTAGCGTTCGACGGCGGCCGCGCGGCCGGCGTCGTCCGTTTCAGTGCGCCGCAGCGCTGGACGGAAGCGTTAGACGGCCGCCAGGGTGCGGGCCAGGGCCTCGACGATGGCGTCGGTGACGTCCGCGGTGGTGGCGTCGCCGCCGACGTCGCGGGTCAGGTGGCCGGCGCCGGTTGCCTCTTCGATGGCGGCCTCGACGCGGCAGGCTTCCTCGTGCAGGCCGAAGTGGTCCAGCATCAGGGCTGCGCTGGCGATCGCGCCGATCGGGTTGCTGATGCCCTTGCCCGCGATGTCCGGGGCCGAGCCGTGCACCGGCTCGAACATGGACGGGAAGCGGCGCTCCGGGTTCAGGTTTGCGCTGGCCGCCAGGCCGAGGCTGCCGGCAAGGGCCGAGCCGAGGTCGGAGAGGATGTCGGCGTTCAGGTTGGAGGCGACGACCACGGAGAGGTCTTCCGGGTGCAGGATGAACTTGGCGCTCATCGCGTCGACCAGGACGCTCTCGGTGGCGACATCGGGGTAGTCCAGGGCAACCCGCTGGAAGGTTTCGTCCCAGAGGACCATGCCGTACTGCTGGGCGTTGGACTTGGTGACGGAGGAGACCTTCTTCACCGTGCGGGTCCGGGCCAGATCGAACGCGAAGCGGATGATGCGCTCGCAGCCTTTCTCGGTGAACAGCGCGGTCTGCAGGGCGACCTCGTTGCCCGGGCCGCGGCCGCTGAGGTTCCGCCCGCCGAGGCCGGCATACTCGCCTTCGCTGTTTTCGCGGACCACAATCCAGTCGAGCTCGGTGGTGTCGGCCTTGCGCAGCGGGGACTGGATGCCCGGGAGGAATTTCACCGGACGGATGTTCGCCCACTGGTCAAAGTTCTGCGTGATATTCAGGCGCAGGCCCCAGAGGCTGATGTGGTCCGGGACGTTTTCCCAGCCGACAGCGCCGAAGTATATGGCGTCGAAGTCCTTGAGGGTGTCCAGTCCGTCGGGGTCCATCATCTGGCCGGTCTTGGCGTAGTACTCGCAGCCCCATGGGAACTCGGTCCATTCGAAGGCGAACTTGCCGCCGGAATTCTGCGCCAGGGCGTCCAGGACCCGGCGTCCGGCGGAGACGACCTCTTTGCCGACTCCGTCTGCGGGGATTGAAGCGATGCTGAATGTCTGGGTGGCGCTCATGTGCCTACCTCCTCGTTGAGTGTGTTAGCAGCGTCACACTGCCTTCCTCTTCAAGTAGACGGGCCGGCACCACATGCCGTCCAAGACCAAGATCCGATCCGCTAGATAGGTTCAGCCTATTGATGATGCGCCGGGGGAGGCGTTTCTGTCCCTCCTTGCGGTTGCGGGGCCGCGTGCAGCCGCGCCACCGCCAGGAAGGACCGGGCTGCGGGGGTCAGGTCGTCCCTCCGGCTGAGAACGGCAACATCCAGGTAGGACACGGGTTCGATCAGCAGCGTCCGCAGCCCCGATTTGTGGGCCAGAGGCGCCCATGACGACGGCATCACGGCGTGGCCGACCCCGGCCAGGACCAACGGCAGGATCGAGGTCCGGTGGGCGACCTCGACGACGATTTCGGCGTCGATCCCCCGCGCCAGTGCGTCGTCCACAAGCCAGCGCATCAGCGAACCGCGCTGGCTCGCGACCAGACGGTGGCCGGCCAGCTCCTCGCGTTGGATCGTTGTTGCGGCGCCAAACGTATCGGACTGGGGATTGACGAGAAGGATCAGCGGCTGGCGATCGAGCTCCAACACCTCAACGCCGGGAACCTTGATGGGCGTGGGGGAGCCTGCCAGCCCGATCTCCGTGCTGCCGCTTCGGACAGACTCGATGACGTCCTCCGGGGTGAAGGCGGCGCTGACATTGAGCCTGACCAGGGGATGCGCCCGGGTGAAGGCGGCGATCATCGAGGACAGGGGCTCGATCCCGGGCGAGGGCATCGTGACGATGTCCAGCCGTCCGCTGCGCAACCCACGCACCGACTGCACCGCGGACTGCGCAGCATCGAGGTTGCGCATCACGAGCCGGGCCGGCCCGATCAGCTCCTTGCCCGCCTCGGTGAGCACCGCCCGCCGCCCGATCCGGTGGAAGAGCGGCACGCCCAGCTCCTTCTCGAGGGCGGCGATGGTCTGCGAGAGCGATGGCTGGGCGATGAGCAGGTGCTCCGCGGCCCGGCTGAACCCGTCGTGGTCAACAACAGCCAGAAAATACTTCAGCTTTCGGGTGTCCACCCTGGCTCCTTCACCGGTTTTTGCGCTTGACGGTTGCCGTGCGGCCGCCTGATCGATGAGTCCGAGCCTATTTCCTGCCGACGATTCGGATGAGCATTTGTTCCACATCCGCGGCAAAGAACATGATCGCCGTCGTCCGTGCCGCTCGCGTCTCCGCCGCGCTACGGCAGCCGGGAGGGGCGCAGCAGCGTGGGGACGCCGGCCTGCCCGGGGTCGAGCGGGACGGGGCTGACCAGCACGGCCGGGCCGCGGCTCAGGAGGCCGGTCGAAAGCGGCTGGCAGCGCACGCCTCCCCGGCCGCGCATGGCGGCGTGCGCGCCGGGGGCAAGCATCCGGTCCATCCAGGCGCAGGGGTGGGCTGGCCGTCCGGCCCGGAGCCGGACCACGTTGCCCCTCGACTCGAGCGCGAACTCTTCGCCGAGCAGGGGAGCGAGCTGGGCGCCCCGGAGGACCACATTGCGCCGGGTCAGGAGCGGGTCAAAGGGGCCGGCTGCCAGTTCCTTGGCCATCGCCTCGAGGGCCTCGATCGAGAGGAGGGTGACGGCGGCGTCCATGTGCGCGGCCTTGCCGAAGAACCGGTCGCCGACGATGCCCTTGCCGGCCACCAGCTCCACTTGGTCCGCGTCCGTCGTGGGGATCTGCGCCGCACCATCGCGGGCGCGGCCGAAGTAGGCGTGTGCCGGCGAGACAAGGAGGTGCAGAATCTCGACGTCGTACCTGTAGCTTGCCGTCATGCCCTAAAACTATCCTCCCTCGCAGCGCCGGCGCGCCAAGTCGCCGGAAACGTGCGGACACGCCGTAACCTTGCGGCGATCTCGCAAGCTTCCCGCGAACTCGGCGGGGCCTCATCAGGGTACGAGCACGATCTTCCCTTTCGACGCGGTGCTCCCCAGCAGCTCATGGGCGCGGCGAACGTCGGAAAGCGGCAGGCGCTCGGCCACCACCGGGTGAATCTCGCCGCGGCGAAGCAACTCGAGCAGCGCGAAGAAGTCTGCCCTGAACCAGTCCTGGTGGTGGATGCGCAGCTTCTGGATCCGGTAGGACAACACTTTTCGGCGGGGTGACAGCCAGCCCCAGAGGGCGACGCTCCCCGTTGCCGCGTACCAGGCGATCACGCCCGGCCAGTTCTTGCGCCCCTGCGCGATGGTGGCGTAGCGGCCAAACACAACGAGCCGACCGCCGGGCCGCAGCGCGCGGAAGGAGCGCAGAGACAACGGCCCACCGATCCCGTCGAGGGCAATGTCTACGCCGTCGCCGGTGAGCCCGCGCACCCGGGCCAGGAAATCCTCGTTCTGATAGTCGATCGCCACCGCGCCCAGCCGCTCAACTGCCGCGCGGTCCCGGCCGGAGGCGGTCCCGTAGAGGCGGAGGCGGGCCAGTGCTCCGAGCTCGAGGATGGCGGCCCCTACCCTGCCTGCCGCGCCGTGAACCAGAACACTCTCCCCGGGCTTCGCCTGGGCCGTCCGGTGCAGCAGCTGGTAGGCGGTCATGTAGGGGAAGACGAGGCTTACGACCTCGGCCGGGTCGAGGTCCTCAGGCACATCCACCGCGTATGCCTCCGGCACACAGACGCGCTCGGCGTTGGCGCCCCACACCGTCAGCGCGCCGATGCGGTCCCCGACCCGTACCCGCGAGCAACCGGGCCCGAGCTCATCAACGATGCCGACGAGCTCATAGCCGGGCGTGAAAGGCGGCTTCGGTCCGCCGAGGTAGGTGCCGGCGCGCAGCTGGGCGTCGGTGAAAGAGACCCCCGAAGCCAGGACCCTGACGCGGACTTCGCCCGGGCCGGGCCGTGGATCGTCGACCTCCACCACCTGCAGGACCTCGGGGCCGCCGAAGCGGTCGATCACCACACGCTTCATGGGCTCACTCTACGCTCGGCACACGCTCCGCACACCGGCCTCTTGCCGCCCGGTCCTTGTCTCCACCGGGGTCGTTTCGTGAACCATTGACACCCCCGAACGGCCGGACTATCCTACAACCAAATGGTTGTAGATCAGCTCAGAACCCAGCTCAACGACGACGAACTCGACCGCCTTTTCCACGCATTCGCCGACGCGACCCGCAGGGACATCGTGCGCCGGGTGACAGTGGGCGAGTACTCGGTCTCCGGGCTCGCCGCCCTCTACGCCATGAGTTTCGCGGCCGTCCAGAAGCATGTGGCGGTGCTGGAACGCGCTTCCCTTGTCTCGAAGGAGAAGCGGGGAAGGGAGCAGATCGTGCGGGCCAACCATGACGGCCTGCAGCGGGCCCGCCGCCTGCTGGACGACTACGAGGTCATTTGGCGCCAGCGCGCCGACCGGATTGCGGACCTGCTTGCCGAAGGGGCCGCCCCGGAACCTGACGAGACGCAGGCAGGCGCCAGACCAATCAAGAAATCGCAAGGCCAAGCTGAAGGAAACTGAAGGATAGGAGAGTTCGTCATGACGGTTGTCAGTTCAGTCAAGAATCTTGAGGCGCTGAGCCTCACCGTGGTCGCCGAGTTCGATGCCGGAGTGGGGCGCGTCTGGCAAATCTGGGAAGACCCGCGCCAGCTCGAGCGCTGGTGGGGGCCGCCCACGTGGCCGGCCACCTTCGAGAAGCACGAGTTCGTCCCGGGCGGCGAGGCCAGCTACTACATGACGGGACCCGAGGGGGAGAAGGCCCGCGGCTGGTGGCGGTTCGTGACCATCAACGCCCCGCACCGGCTGGAGTTCGATGATGGCTTCGCGGACGACAACGGCGACCCCGTGGCCGATATGGGAACGATCCACGGAGTTGTGACACTGGAGCCAATCGGCGACCGCACCCGAATGACCATCCTGTCCACCTTCGAGGCGGAGGAGCAGATGGAGAAGATCGTCGCCATGGGCATGGAAGAAGGCATGAGGGAGGCGCTGGGCCAGGTCGACGCGATCATCGCCGAGTCCGTCAACGCCTGACCTGCAACGCAACACGACGACGGCGGGAATCTCCCGCCGTCGTCCGCAAGGCCCTGTTCAGCCCGGTATTAGCGGCGGTAACATGCCATGTGACTTTCACCCACGGTTACGCGGCCAACGGCGACCTCCGCATGTACTACGAGGTCCACGGTCACCCGCGGGTCGGCGAGCCCCCGCTGTTGCTGATTCCCGGCGGAGGCTCGAGCATCGAGACCAATTTCGCCGGCCTCATCCCCGCGCTGCTGGCCGAGAGCCTGCAGGTGATCGCCGTCGAAGAGGAAGGCCACGGCCGGACCGCGGCTACCGCCCGGCCGCTCACCGCCGAAGGATCGGCAGGGGACATCAAGGCCGTGCTCGATGAGCTCAACGTGGACTCCGTGGACGTGCTCGGGTTCAGCGCCGGGGGCCACACCGCGCTCGCGCTGGCCATGAGGCATCCGTCCATGGTGCGGTGCCTGATTGCCGCCTCCACCTTCGCCAGCCGCGACGCTGTGGGCGATGAATTCTGGGAGGGGATGGAAAAGGCAACCCTCGATGACATGCCGGAGGTGTACCAGGACGCGGACCGCCGGCTGAACCCGGAGCCCGGACACCTCGAGCGGATGTTCGAACTGGACCGCCAGCGGATCCTGAGCTTCCCCGGATGGTCGGACGAGGACCTGCGCCGCATCACGGCCCGGACCCTGGTGCTGAGCGCCGACCGCGACGTCGTCAGCGCTGACCACGCCGTGCGGATGTCACGGGTCATTCCCGGGGCGCGCCTGATGATCGTGCCGGGTACCCACGGCGATTATTTGGGCGAGCTGGCCGCGAGCGGGGGCGACCTGCGGGCCATGCGGACCACTCTCCCGTACCTGCTGCGGTTCCTGGAGGAGTAGGGGCCGGTCAGGGCCTCGCCGGCGTCGAGGTCTGTGCCGGGCTGGTCTGTGCCGGAGTTGAGGTCCAGTGCTGCCGGTGCAGCCGCTCGAAGCCGTCCAGGAGCAGATCCAGGGCGAACTCGAACTCGAACTGGTCATCGCACCCCTGGCCCACCACGGAGTCCTGGTGCGCGGAGGCGGTGGCGACCTTCAGGATGTTCGGATACCGCTCGGCCATCTCCTGGAACATGGCCGCCTGCGCCTCCGGCGGAAGGGTGGCCAGCCCTGCGGCGTTCCCGCCGGCGGAGTCGTCGAACAGCTCCTGGGTAAACCCCCACATGCGGCTGCCGAGGGCGTGCATGACGTGATGGGTCAGGTCCACGGAGAAGCCTCCGGCCAGGAACATGCCGATGAACGAGTCCATGTAGCCAAGGACCGCTGGAGTTTTATTCGTGCGCGATTCCAGCACTTGCCGGGCCCACGGATGCCGCAGCAGCGCCCCCCGCGCCGAGAGCACCCTCAGGCGCACGGCGTCCTTCCAGCCGGCATCGCGGACGGGAGGATCGATCTCGCTGACAAGGGCGTCCACCATGCCATCAAGGAGTTCCTCCTTGTTGGCCACGTGCTTGTAAAGCGCCATCGGCACGACGCCGAGTTCCTGCGCCAGCCGGCGCATGCTCAGCGCCTCGATCCCCACATGATCGGCCAGCACGACGGCGGCAGCCAGGACGCGGTCCCGGCTCAACGGAATCCGGCGCGTTCGCTCCGCTTGCTGGGTCATCCGGCCACCCTTCCCTAACGGTTCCCTATTGACAAGTGTACGCCGTACACCTAACGTGGCCGCATCAGGTGTACGCCGTACACCGCGCATCGCATGTACCGCCGCCGCCAGCCATCCCCGCCAAGGACCACGCCGTGACAACACACGCCAGCAGCGCCCCCGTCCCCCGAGTCCGCCGCCGCCCCCAGTGGCCAGTGCCCGCCGGGTTGATCCTTCTCAGCCTCATCCCGGTGATCGCCGGTGCGGCGCGGCTGACGGAACTGACCGGCGGTGCCGCCGTCACCGCCCAGAACGCCCGGTTCTTCGCCTCACCCGTGCCCGTGGTGACCCACATCCTCAGTGTCACCACCTACAGCCTGCTCGGTGCGTTCCAGTTCCTCCCCGCGCTGCGGGGCCGCCGCAGCTGGCACCGCTTCGCCGGCCGCATCCTCGCGCCGGCGGGCCTGCTGGCCGCCCTGTCCGGCCTGTGGATGGCCGTCTTCTATCCGCTGCCGCCCGGGGACGGACCGGCGCTGTTGGTACTGCGGCTGGTCTTCGGCTCGGCCATGGCGGCGAGCATTGTCCTGGGAGTCGTGGCGGTTGTGCGCCGGGATTTTGTGCGGCACGGCGCGTGGATGACGCGCGGCTACGCGATCGGCGTCGCCGCGGGAACGCAGGCGCTGACGGGGCTGCCGTGGATGCTGCTGGTGGGCCCGCCCGACGAGCCGACCCGGGCTGTGCTCCTGGGGGCAGCCTGGGTGATCAACCTTGCGGTGGCCGAGTACGTCATCCACCGGCGCTCCAGGCGGACCGTGCGGGTCCCCGCCGTCGTCCCCGTGCCTGCCGCCGCCGTCGTCGAAGTCGCCGGAAGTGTGCCGGCACGCCGTACTTTTCCGGCGAAGCGGACGGTTTCCGGCGACGTGGAGGCCGGGCGGCTAGACTCACGCGCATGACAATTGTGGACGATCAGGGCCGCCCGGAGCCTCCCCTCGCCTCCGACGAAACCGCGACCCTCCTGGGATTCCTGGACTACCAGCGGGCCACGCTGGCGTGGAAATGCGCCGGGCTGGACGCGGCCGGCCTTGTGGCTACTACCGCTGCCTCATCGATGACACTGGGCGGGCTCCTGAAGCACATGGCCTATGTGGAGAGCGAATGGTTCTCCCGTTCCCTGCACGCCCGGGACCGGGAGGCCCCGTTTGCCGCCGTGGACTGGAAGGCCGACCCGGACTGGGAGTGGCATTCCGCCGCCGGGGACACCCCGGACCAGCTGCGCACCCTGTGGCAGGACGCCGTGGACCGGTCCCGGGCCAGCGTCACGGAGGCCCTGGCCGCCGGCGGCCTGGACCAATTGGCCCGTCGCCCGTGGCCGGACGGTTCGGCACCGAGCCTGCGCTGGATCCTGTGCCACATGATCGAGGAGTATGCCCGGCACAACGGCCACGCCGACCTCCTCCGCGAGGCCCTAGACGGCGAGACGGGGGAATAGACGGCGAAACGGGGGAGTAGCCTCGAGGCACCCCTCCAACCACCCGTTGCGCTATCAGTCTTGGCGGTTATGGACGCCGAATGACGACCAGGACTGATAGCGCAACCAGGTTGGGCAGGGTGTATTTAGTAGGCCTTGACCCGCTGTTCGACGATGAGGTGGACCAGGGCGAACACACCGTCCCGGTCGATGGCGGCCAGCGCCGCCTCGAGGGCGGCCGGCACATCCTTATCCTCGGTGACGGTGATGCCGAAACCGCCGAACGCCCGGGCCATCATGCCGAAGTCGGGGTTCTTCAGCTGCGTGCCCGACACCCGGGACGGGTAGTGGCGTTCCTGATGGGTGCGGATGGTGCCGTACTCCTGGTTGTCCATCACGATGATCAGCGGCGTGGCTCCGTACTGGGCGGCCGTGGCGAGCTCCTGGCCGTTCATCAGGAATTCCCCGTCGCCGGCGATGGTGACCACCCGGCGCTCCGGGCTGGCCAGTGAGGCGGCGATGGCCGAAGGCACCGAGTACCCCATGGAACCGTTCCGGGCACTGATCATCGAGGCGTAGCGCCGGGTGGGGAAGTACCGGTGCGCCCAGTTGGTGTGCTCGCCTGCCCCGAATGTCACCAGGGCGTCCTGCGGCAGCAGCGGGACGAGGTTGGCCATCAGGGTGTCCATCTTCGCGGGACCGGCGCCGGGTGTCGACGGCGGCAGGCTGGCGAACGACTGCTGCTCGGCGCGCATCCGGGCCGTCCACGCCTTCCA
The DNA here is from genome assembly GCF_056406495.1 of Arthrobacter sp. P1_B9. Lineage (NCBI taxonomy): Bacteria > Bacillati > Actinomycetota > Actinomycetes > Micrococcales > Micrococcaceae > Arthrobacter > Arthrobacter sp. P1_B9. The sequence goes on along the minus strand of NZ_JBFUAA010000009.1, from coordinate 43,270 downwards.
CTCCTGCCTGACGGGCAGGTCGATGTTGACCAAGTCCCGGACGAAGGCGTCCGGCTTGGCCAGGATCTGGCGGGAGACCGGACCGGAGCGGCCGCGCAGCGAGGGATCGATGCTGACGAGGAAGTTGTTCTTGTTCCAGTCCTGCCGGCAGACGAAACCGTCCGTGATCACGTCCCCCGGGACCGTCCCGACGAAAACGAGCAGGTCGGTTTCCTCCAGGAGGTCATAGGTGGGGCGGGGCCGGCCGTAGCCGATCGGCCCCACGTAGCTGGGCGAATCAAAGGAGACGGTCCCCTGTGTACGCCACTCCGCCGCGGCCGGGATGTGGTGCTTTTCGAGCCAACGGGTTAGTTCCGAGGCGGCTTCCTGGGTCCAGTCGTTCCCGCCGGTGACAAAGAGCGGCTTCTTCGACTGTGCCAGCGCCTCAGCCAGCGCACCGGCATCGGTGCTGCTCATGCCGCCCGCGGCAACGGGGATGGCCGGGTGCAGGGCCGGATCAATGGGGACCCGGATGATGTCCTCCGGCAGGCCCACCACCACGGGCCCGGGACGGCCGCTCATGGCCGCGAACATTGCCTCCGCGACAATTTCGGAGGCCCGCTCGGGGTGGTCGAGGACCATCACGCGTTTGGCGCCGGTGTCGAACCACGCCTTGATGTCGAACTCCTGGAACGCCTCGCGGTCCCGGTGCGCGAACGGAATCAGTCCGACGAAGAGCAGCATCGGGGTGGAGTCCTGCCACGCGGTGTGCAGGCCCACATGGGCGTTCGCTGCCCCGGGGCCGCGGGTGACCATGGCGACGCCGGGGCGCTGGTTCATCTTGCCGTCGGCCTCGGCCATGTAGGCGGCGCCGCCCTCGTGCCGGCAGACCACGGTCTCGATCTCAGAGCCGTGCAGCCCGTCGAGGACGTCCAGGAAGCTTTCCCCCGGGACAACAAACGTGCGTTCCACCCCGTGCGCTGCGAGCGAATCAACAATCACGTGGCCGGCGGACTTGAGGGTGCTGGCGCCGTTGCGGTTATCCAGGACAGCCCCTGGGGCCGTCTGCAGGGGTTTGATGGTGTCGCCTTCAACTGGGTGCGTGTCGGTTGCGGTCATTGTGGATGCAGACTCGGTTTTCATCACTACTTGTCTTCTTGGGTTGGGTTGGCGGGCATGGCATGTCCACTGAATCCAGCGGAACGGTGGCTAGTCTGTTTCCGGTCCGGTGCAGAAGAAGCAGCCGTCCTCGCAACTGTCGTTCGACGCCGGCGGCTTGTCTTTGTGCGTGTCTGGCGGGTGGCGCTCCTGCAGAGCGCTAGGGCGGCCGGGACTCAGCGGGTTTCGTGGCTGCATGAAGGCTTTCGCGTTGGGTGCCGGGTTGTGGGATTGGTCGGCACTGGGATGTTCGATTAGCGGATTGGAGTCCGGTTGGCCAGCACGGGCGCGGCGCCCGTGAAGCCGTCGCGGGTTTCGGCGATGTCGTGGATTTGTTTCCGGCAGGCGTACCAGCCGCCTACCATCAGCGCGCAGGCCACCAGGGTCACCAGCAATGTGAGCGGGGAATCGATGAAGACCATGACGAGGACGCCGAGCAGGAATACCAGGGAGAGGTAACCGGTGTAGGGGGCGCCGAACATCCGGAAACTGGGGCGCTCAAGCCAGCCTTTGTCTGCCCACCGTTTGAGCTGGATCTGGCAGAGCACAATGGTGGCCCAAGTGACGACGATGCCTACGGCGGCGACGTTCAGGACGATCTCGAAAGCCTGGCCGGGGACCAGGTAGTTCAGTGGGACCCCGAGGAGGGAGACGCCGGCGGTGATAGCGATACCGCCGTAGGGGACACCGGCCTTGTTCATCCGCTGGGCGAACTTCGGGGCCGATCCGGCCACTGACATGGAACGCAGGATGCGGCCGGTGGAGTATAGGCCGGCGTTCAGCGAGGACAGTGCGGCCGTGAGGACCACGAGGTTCATGATGACGTCCACGCCCTGGATACCGATGGATCCGAAGAACGTCACAAACGGGCTGACGCCTTTTTCATACGAGGTGTAGGGCAGCAGCAGGGCGAGCAGAATGACCGAGCCGACGTAGAAGACGGCGATCCGGAAGACCACGGAGTTGATGGCCTTGGGCATGATTCTTTCGGGGTTTTCGGTTTCGCCGGCGGCGGTACCGATCAGTTCGATCGAGGCGTAGGCGAACAGCACGCCCTGCATAAGGATGATCATGGGCAGCAGACCGTTGGGGAAGAGGCCGCCATTGTCGGTGATGAGGCTGAATCCGACTTCCTGGCCTTCCACGGGCGTGCCGAACATGACGAAGTAGGTGCCGACCAACAGGAATGCGACCAGGGCCGCGACCTTGATCAGGGCGAACCAGAACTCGAGCTCGCCGAACACCTTGACGGAGACGAGGTTGAGGCAAAGGACCACGACGAGGGCGATCAGCGCCCACGCCCACTGCGGTACTGCCCCCATCCAGGGGATGTATTTGCCGAAGAAGTTCATGTAGAGGGCCGCGGCGGTGATGTCCACGATGGTGGTGGTGGCCCAGTTGATCCAATAGAACCAGCCGGAGATGAACGCGGCTTTCTCTCCGTAGAATTCGCGGGCGTAGGACACGAACGATCCTGACGAGGGCCGGTGCAGCACCAGTTCACCCAGGGCGCGCAGGATCAGGAATGCGAAGAAGCCGCAGACTGCGTAGGCGATGACCAGTGACGGGCCTGCCGCGTTGAGCCGGCCGCCGGCACCCAGGAACAGGCCGGTCCCGATGGCCCCGCCGATCGCGATCATCTGGATCTGCCGGGGCTTCAGGCTCTTGTGATAGCCCGAGTCCTCCGCGTGGATCAGGGCATCCGAAGCGTGGGCGTGGCCGCCATCGGCCTGGTACAAGCCAACCTCGTCATTGGGGTTGTTGGGCATGGGTGTTCCTTTCGATCTGTCAGAGATCTAAATGGGGTTCTGGAGGGAGATTGTGGGGACAGCCGGGCGTCAGATCAGAAAATCGACCACCCGGTCCGGTCGGACAGGTCAGCGAGAGCCGCCGTGCCTGCCAGGGAATTTCCTTTGGAATCCAGCCGCGGGCTCCAGACGCAGATGGCGCACTGGCCGGGGACAATCGCCAGGATGCCGCCGCCTACACCGCTTTTCCCGGGAAGTCCCACGCGGTAGGCGAACTCGCCGGCTGCGTCATACATGCCGCAGGTCAGCATGATGGAACCGATGCGCTTAGCCTCGCTCCTGGAGATCACCGCGCCTTGAACTCCACGACCATCCTGCGCGAGGAATAGAGCCGCCTTGGCCACCTCCGCGCAGGTCATCATGATTGAGCACTGCCTGACGTAGTTCTCCACCACTGCCTCTGCGGGCTGCCGCAGGTTGCCGAATTCCTTCAGGAAGTGGGCGAGGGCCAGGTTGCGGCTGCTGCTGGAGAGTTCACTCTTTGCGGCGATCTCGTCGATGAAAGGGCTCTGGCTTCCATTCTGGTGTCCCACCTGGCCGGTGAGGAAACGCAGGACCTGGGCGGCGGCGTCGGGAGTTCTTTCCATCAGATGGTCGGTGACCACCAGGGCGCCCGAATTGATGAAGGGGTTCCGTGGGATCCCGTGCTCGACTTCAAGCTGGACCAAAGAGTTGAAGGGCGTCCCTGAAGGCTCGCGAAGGACCCTGGACCACAACGAGCCGGAGTCATCGGCGCTGAGCGCCATCGCCAGGGTGAAGACCTTGGAGATGCTCTGGATCGAGAACGGAAGATCGGCGTCGCCGGAACTGAATAGTTCCCCGGACGTCGTGGCAACCGCGATGCCGAAACGGTCGAACGGCGGGGACTGCAGGTGGGGAATGTTTGCGGGGACTGACCCCGCTTCCGTCCGGGGCCGGTGGCCGCGGACAATGTCATCCAGTAATAAGGCAAGCGGCGGCGAATCAAGTGTTGTCATCATTTCTTGCCCACATGCTCCTTCTGCGTGCCGGACCACTCCTGAACATGCAGCAGCGCGACCAGTGCATGGCGGGGATTGCCGAAGTCCAGGCCGGTGACCCGGCTGACCTTGCCGATCCGGTAGTAGACGGTGTTCTTATGCAGCTGCATCCGCTTCGCGCACTCGGCCACGTCGAGTGAGGCGTCGAAGAAGGCACGCAGGGTTACGGCCAGTTCCGCGTCGTCGCGGAGGAGGGCCCAGAGGCTGCGGTGCCGAAAGGCCGCCGTCGTAAAGTTCTCCACGGCGTCGTGGAAGAGGATCTCGGCTTCGAAGTCGTCCACCGTGGCAACCGAAACTTCGCCGGAGCGGCGCATGCAGCCCAGCAGCGCTTCGCATATTCCGGTCACGGAATGGATTGATAGCAGATCGGGAACAGCGGGGCCGACGGCGGCAAAGGGGCTGATGCCGAGGTGCTTGTTGGCGTCCTTGACGATTGCCTCGGCCAGACTCCGCAGACCGGCCCCCGCGTTGGCGGACTGCAGCCCGGGAAGGATCACGGCGGTGTCGCCGTGAAACTGTCCCACGATGGCTGAGGGCTTGTAGGCGGCTGCATGGATTGAAGCGAGGTTGGCCAGCTCGCCGTGTTTGAGTGCGGCGTCGTTCTCCTGGGCTTCGGACGCCGAGAGGCCAATCAGGATCAGGGCCGCGGGGCGGTCCGCAGGGATCTTCTCGCTGTGCGCGCTCGCCGCAGCCTCCGCGGGACCCGAAAGTAGGCGCACGATCCGGTCCTCGCGCATGTGCACGGATTGCTGGTTACGGTACCGGATCAGCTCGGCGGAGGCCCGCGCGGCCGAGCCGGTGAGCACATAGTCGACGTCGTCGCCGAAGCCCGCACCGGTTTCCTGAAGCCAGATGTAGCCCATGATGCGGTCGCCGGCGAACAGGCTGATGGCGACGCGCTCCCGCAGGCCGTCCTGGGGCCGGGCGGGAACCCGGACCGGCAGGCGCGTCCGGTGCAGCTCGCGGTAGGCGCCGAGGTCCTTGAGGAGGAGTTCGTATTTGCGCGGGCCGCGCCGGGCCAGAATCGAGGCCTTTCGCAGTTCGTCAATGGCGTTGGTGACCGTGGAGTAGGCCAGGACCTTGTTGGCGGCGTCCTCGATCACCACGTGGCTGGAGGTCAGGCGGGCCGTGGTCTGGGCGATGGCGAAGAGGTCTTCTTCGAGCAGGGTCAGCACTTCGCGCTGGTAGCTGGGCGGCTGGATTCGGTCCTTGGCGATGGACAGCAATCGGTCCCAGTCTGCCGCCGGGTCCACCAGCAGCAGGCCGGTTCCGGCGGCGCGGAGCAGCTCTTCGGCTTCCGCCAGTTCGTCGGGGCTGCCCTTGACGGCCAGGACCAGGGGCGGGCGTTTCAAGAGGCGCCGCACTGCGGGCAACGCGGAGCGTCCGCGAACGCCGATCAGAAGGACGAACGCAGTCGCGCCGTCGGCGGTCTCGTCGTCGGCGTCGACGATCAGAAAGCGTTCGATCGCAGCATCCGTGCGGGACGGCCGAAGCATCAGGCTGGCGAAACCCAACGGAAGATCCGCGAGGATGTCGTCCACTGTAGCTGCGGCCATGGGCTTCTTTCTGACATCGGCACCCGCCCGGACGGCTTTGTCCGGACACCTCAGCCTATCCAGCAGACATCGCCGAAAGTATGGAAAAGCTCCTAAATTACGCGGCCCGTTTTAGGTCTACGGACCAAGGCGAGGTCTGCAGAGCTGCGTGGCCCCATCGATTGCTCCGTAAGTGCCGTAATCACTCGTCAAAAGGGCAACTACGGAGCAACCGACCGGGTTTGAGGACCGGAAGGGGACCGGTCATCATGGAGTGTTGGTGCGTCATTGCGGAACCCGACGTCCGCCGCACCCGCCGCCACTGGCGCTGACGCCCCTAGGAGAACCCATGGAGACGCCCCCGGACCTGATCGACTTCACCGCAGGCCGCGCCCGGTCGGGAGACCTGGAGGCGGCCTGGATCCACGGCTCGGAATCGGCGAAGCACAATACGGACCCGGACATCCAGGTCCACGCCTACGACGGGCACACGTTCATCCTGCGCCAGAACATGGCGGTCAACTACGAGGCGCCGTTCATGTTCCTGCTGTTCGGCAACGCGCGGGCCGTCCTCATCGATACCGGCGCGACCGCATCCGCGGACTTCTTCCCGCTGCGCCGCGTTGTCGACGGACTTGTGGAGGCCTGGCTTGCCGCCCATCCCCGCGACGGCTACGGTCTCCTTGTCCTCCACACCCACCCGCATGGCGATCATGTCGCGGGCGATGCCCAGTTCGCGGGCCGTCCCGACACCGTTCTGGTGGACGCGGCCCGGGACAATGCCTGGGAATTTTTCGGATTCACTGCCGCGGGTGCCCTGGACGCCGGCGACCCGGACGCCGGCGGCGACGCCGTTCAGCCGGCGCAGGTGGACCTCGGCGGGCGCGTCCTGGCATGCTGGCCCAGCCCGGGGCACCACAACGCGGCCGTGACGTTCTACGATCCCCACACCGGGTTCCTGCTCACCGGTGACACGGTCTATCCCGGCCGGCTCTACATCCAGGACTGGCCAGCGTTTGTGAGCACCATCGACCGGCTGATCGGGTTCTGCGCCACCCACCCCGTCACCCATGTCCTGGGCTGCCACATCGAAATGTCGCAGCAGCCCGGCGTCGACTATCCGATCTTCACCACCTACCAGCCCGACGAACCACCGCTGCAGATGACCGTCGAGCAGCTCCGGCAGATCCGCCGGGCCATCGACGAGGTGGGCGGACGCCCCGGCCGGCATGTGTTTCCCGGGTTCATCCTCTGCCTCGAGGGGGAATGAGCGGGCGGGACCACCGGCCTCCAGCCCTCAGCGCCCCCGCAGCGACGCCGCGGCCGGGACGCCGGGCGGGAAATCGGGCAGCGCCCCTGCGGGCGTGTGGAAGATCCACAACGAGAGCGCACGGTAGGTGGCCCAGTCGTCGTCGGCCGCCCGCAGGGACGCGATCTCGGTGCCGTCGGGTTGCCCGGTGGTGCGGATGACCTGCAGCCGGACCGGCGCGGCCTCCGGCAACCGGAGCATGACGGACCCCGAAGCCGGCAGCGTGCCGTGCGGGAAGCGGACTGCGGCGCCGCCGACCGAAATGTCCAGCAGCTCTCCGCTGGTGCCCTCGGCCTCGACCGGCGAGGACACCTCCATCCGGTAGGCGTTGCGGCGGGATGTGGCGAATTCGGCGGCCCGGATCCTGCGCGTCCCGAGCACCAGGACCGCGCCGGCGAGCACCAGCCAGGCACCGGACGCCACCGTGGAACCGGGCGTCGTGCGCCAGGGCACCAGCCCGGCCAACCCGGCCGCCGCATACAGAATCACCGCGGTGATCAGGACAACCATCACGATCAGGATGCGCGGCGTCCGGCCCCGGAGCCGGAGGTCGGCGGCGCCCTTGGGCGTCACCTGGAACTCCAGGATGTTCCGGGACATGAGCCACCAGAGGCACGCCAGGCCGACCGGGACGCGGAAAATCCGCAGGGCGAAGGCCGTGGGCCAGTGGATTTCGTTGCGCATCAGCTGCTTGGACCCCCACAGGCGCACGGTGAACATGACCAGGAAGACCCCGGTGAAAAGCAGCGGCCCGGCAGTGGAGGTCTGCGCCCCGGACAGCATGATCACCACCGGAATCAGGAAGGCCACCAGCGTGGCGATGCCCTCCAGCCACCACAGCGTGCCGTTGAGGTACTCGTGGTAATTCCGCCACGACAGCCACCCCTTCGCCGCCCACAGCTTCTCGTGGACGAGAATCTGCATGGCTCCCATGCCCCAGCGCCGGCGCTGCAGCAGGTACTGGTCCGGCGTCGCCGGCGCGAGCCCGACGGCGAGCGTCTGGTGGTGGTAGACGGTCCGCCAGCCGCGCCGGATGAGTTTGAGCGTGGTGTGCATGTCCTCGGTGATGGTCTCGGTCGCCACGCCGCCCACCTCCTGCAGGGCGCTCAGACGCAACAACGACGTCGACCCGCACCAGAAGGGTCCGGCGCCGGGTACGTTGCGGGACGCCATGAGGACGTTGAAGAAGGTGCCCTGCTCACCCGTGATGCCGTCGTCGTCGAACGCGCCGCCGTTGTAGAACGACTGCGGACCCTGGATCAGGGCGATCCCGGGGTCTTCGAACCAGCCCAGGGTGGCGGTAAGGAACGTGGGCAGCGGGACGTGGTCGCAGTCCAGGACGGCGATGATGTCGATGCCGGGGCCGCCGGCGGCCTTCTCCGAGGCCATCAGGCCCAGGGCGTGGTTCATGTTGCCGGCCTTGGCGTGGTCGTGGACGGCCCGTCGGACATACCGGGCGCCGTAGGCGACGCACATTTCCTCGACCCAAGGCCGGTCGCCGTCGTCGAGGACCCACGTCTCATGCGCCGGGGCCAGCTCGCAGGCCGCCGCGACCGTGGGCGTCAGAACCTCGATGGGCTCGTTGTACGTGGGGATCAGCACCGCCACCCGCATGCCGTTGGGGGCCTCCGTCACGGGCGCCGGCGGATGGCTGTCGATGTTCCACACGGACCACGCCTTCAGGATGAGGCCGGCAAGCGGCAAGGCCTCGAAGGTGACCAGGATCCAGGCGATGGCCAGGTTCCATTCCCCCGACGGCATCGTGAACAGGACGCGCCACGTCAGGTAGAGGACCAGGGCGGCGATGGCCGCGATGCCGCCCACATGGGCCAGCCTCCGGGACCGGGGTGCTTCCGCTCCGGGGGGTCCGAGCCGGGCGGCCCAGCCGGCAATGCCGGCCCGGGTCAGGGCTGTGGCGTCCAGTGGTAAGGGCCGCGGCGCGGCGGATGATTTTCCAGTCGGCAGTCTTTGAGCCGATAGGTTCTCGGCGTGCTGCAGATCTTCACGCAGATTCTCTCGAGGCACGTGATCTCCCTCAGCTAGATCCGGTGCTCAATGTCCGATCAGCGTAGCCGGGGCATGGCACCCGTGACCGGATCCGCCGGAATCCTTGCGCAAAACTGCGGAGGGGGTGTGCTTTGATCTAATGCTTTGCAACGTGCTCCGCGTCCTCGGGCCCGACGAAATTGCACGAGCCGGGGTGGCGCTTGGGCAACGTGCACGTGCGCCCGGTGGGCAGGTGGACGTTGGCGCACCGGCCCGCCATGGCCACGTCTTCGCGCACATGCGTGACGTGCGTGCTGCTCTGATCCTCTGGCGCTTCCTCGCGGCTGGTTTGTAGGGGGCTTCCGGACGCGCTCTGGTTTTGGCTGTTCACGGCTGCAACTCCTCGGGATCTGCTGTGCAGGAGAGATGGGAAGGATGCTTAGTTTTATCCGAAGTCCCCAGCTTCGCACGGGTGGGTTAACACCGGGTTACGGGAGTGTAAGGATCCCGTCTCGGCGAGGGGGCGGGTTGCAACGGTCGCGGTTCGCCGCCGCGCGGACCTTTTGCCGCCGCCCGGCTGTTCCTCATACTGGAAGGCAGATCCGCGATTTCGACAGGCGAGGACGGTGGTGACTGATGAGCAGCGGAGTCAGTGGTTCCAACAGCGCGTTCCGGCGCCGGGTGGAGCGTGCCGCGGAACTCCGGGCCGTGCGGGCCACGGGCAGCACGGCGCAGGAGAACGACGAGCTCAACGCCGCCGAGGAGGAACTCCGGCGAAAGCGCGCCAAGATCGACGACGCCGCCAAGGCCGAGTACCTGATCCGGGATGCCATGGCGCAGGGCAAGTTCGACAACCTCAAGTACGCCGGCAAACCCATTCCCGGGCTGGACGAGGCGTACGACCCTGACTGGTGGGTCAAGGGCCTGATCCAGCGGGAGAACATCTCCGGGCTGGGCCCGAAGGCGATCCTGCTCCGCACCGAGGACGCCGAGCTCGACGCGCGGCTCGATGCCCAGTTCAGCGAAAAGCAGGTCCGCGAGATCGTGGAGGACTTCAATGCCCGGGTCATCGATGCCCGGCGGCAGCTCCAGGGCGGGCCGCCCGTGATCACCAAAACGCGGGACGTCGACGCCGAACTGGACCGCTGGCGGGGTCGCCGGGCTGCCGCGGCCGCCGTCGCCCCTCCGGAGCCGGAGCCGAGGCGGCCCTGGTGGCGGCGGCTGTGGAGCGGGGCGGGCCAGGCGCCGCCGAACTAAACGCTCACAGGCTACGGGCGCCGTCGAACTCCTTGGGCTCATTACTCGAGGGCCGGCCCATTGCAGCTGCCGCAGAGAAAACAACTAGGAGATAACAATGTCTGAACAGGAACCCGTGCTGGTGGTCGGTGCAACGGGATCGCTCGGTGGGCAGGTCGTCGACCGGCTTCTTGACCGGGGCAAGAAGGTGCGGGCGTTTGTCCGCCCGAGCTCGGACGCGGGCAAACTCGAGGCCAAGGGCGTCGAGATAGCCCGCGGCGACATGCTCGACCTCGATTCGCTCGTCGCCGCGATGACCGGCGCCGCCGCTGTGATCACCACGGCGGCCGGGTACACCGGGAAGAACAAGAACGCCCACGAGATCGACACGCGTGGCAACGCCAATCTCGCCATCGCCGCCAGCAAAACCGGGGTGCCGCGCTTCGTGCTCACCAGCATCCTCACGAGTGACCAGACACCCGGTGTGCCGCATTTCTGGCACAAGAAGCTCGCCGAGGACAAGCTCGAAGAACTCAACGTCCCGTTCGTCGCGCTGCGCCCCGGAGCATTTTTCGACCAGATTGCCCGGCTCGGCGGTGACCCGTTCGAGAAGGGCCGCATCATCTGGCTCGGCTCAAAGAGCGTCCCCCTGACGTTCGTTCTGACCAGCGACCTCGCAACCTACCTCGCCGAAGCCGTCGACGCCGACATCGCCGACGGCGAACGCATCGAAATCGGCTGGACGCGCCCCATCAGCATGCGGGAAGGCGCTGAACTGGCGTCGCGGCTGGCGAACAAGAAAATTAGGGTGCTCTCCCTTCCCACCGGACTGCTCCTCAGGATAGGCAAGATTTCGGGAAAGTCCGGCTCGCGCATGAGCGACATGGGAGCCATGGCGGCGTGGTTCGAAACCGGCCGCTACGTGGCCAACACGAGCCGCCAGGCAGAACTCTTCGGCCCCGCGCCAACTCCGGAAGACGCGGTCGCGCGCTTCGCTGCGCGGTTGGGCCATGGACCAGCGCAGTCCTAGTGGGTGCGGCGGTGTCCAGATTAACGGGCGGTCCCGCCGGGTCACACGTGCCGCCGCCACATGCCGGTCAAAGGCCCGTGGCTCCGGGGACGCAATCGGCGTAGCCTGCGCTTAGGCGCGCACTTCGCGCACTTCGCGCACCCGCGCGTCGGCACGAAACGGGCGATGCCATGAGGAAATACGGCACTGATCATAATCCGCGGCCGGCGGCTTCGGCCGGGTCTGGGCGCCCGGCATCAGACCGTGCACCGCTTCGCCTCGCCGCCACCCTGGCGTTTGCCGGCTTCGCGCTGTCCGTGGTCGCCGGGCTGCTCCATGCCGATACGGCCAGCGCAAATGACCACCCGGCGACGTTCGCGGAGTACGCCCGCAGCGGTATTTGGACGGCGGTCCACCTCGGCCAGTTCGCCGGCATGGCGCTTCTCATCTCCGGGCTGCTGGTCCTGCTGGTGGTCTTGAAAGCACCGGACGGGGCCATGGCCTGGACGGCCCGCTTCGGCGCTGTCGCTGCGGTCGCCGCGCTGGCACTTTACGCCGCCCTCCAAGCCGTCGACGGCGTTGCCCTCAAGCACGCAGTGGACGCCTGGGTTGCGGCTCCGGAGCCGGAGAAAGCTGCGCGGTTTGCGACGGCCGAGGGTATCCGTTGGCTGGAGTGGGGCATGCGCAGTTACCAGAGCTTCGTGCTGGGCGTGGCCCTGGTCCTGACCGGTGCCGTGGTTGTCGGGGCGCGCCGCGTCTCCCGGCTGATCGGCTACCTTATGGCGCTGTCCGGGCTCGCCTACCTTGCGCAGGGCTGGATCGTCGGCGCCGAAGGCTTCTCTCCGGCCAACTCCATTCCTACACTCGCTGGGATTGTCCTCATCCTCGTGTGGTCCGTGTGGCTCCTGGTCAGTGCATGGTTCGGGAAGGACGCGCCCGCCCGCGACAGGTGACGCGGCCAGCGGACCCCGACGGCGGGAGGTTCAGCCGCCGCCGTCGTCGCGTCCGTCAGAGTTCCGGGACGCAGGGGCCGGAGCCCAGCAAAGCGCATAGGGGAATGACCATCCGGGAGTCGTCCCCCTTCAGGGCTTCCCGGGTCCTGCGGTGGCGTAGCCGCGCGCTGCCGCCCGGATTCGCCGGAAGGCTGCGAGCCCGCCGGAAAAGTCCGGCGACCTCGCAGGCTTCCGGCGAATTCGCGCGCCCGGGGCAGGACGGGTCAGATGGTGCGCGGAGCCTTGGCCAGGTTCTCTGTGAGCTCGGCCGCGTTCTGCCGGATCACGTAGGCCGGGCGGTCCCGTTCCGTGCGCCAGCTTTCGGCGAGCGGGCCCATGTTGACGGTGTCGAAGCCGAATTCGTCGTAGAGCCTGGTCACCAGCTCGGCCGCCTCCGGGAAATCGCTCGCCGTGGCCAGGGCCCGGCGGTTCGGGGTGCCGGCCGGCGTCCCGTCCGTGGTGATCTGGGAGTACATGATGTGGTTGAAGGCTTTGGCCACCTTCGACTGGGGAAGGTGCTCCTGCAACAGGCCGGACGTGGTGGCCTCGCCGGCATCCAGGGCCGGGATATGCCCGTCGCGTTCCCAGTAGTAGTTGTTGGTGTCGAGGACGATCTTGCCGGCCAGCGGTTCCACGGGGACGTCCGGGAGGCTCCTGAGCGGCACGGTGACGACGGCGAAGTCGCCGGCTGCGGCCGCCTCGGCCGGCGTTGCGGCCCGGGCCCTGGGCCCCAGTTCCGCGACGAGCTCCGTCAGGGTTTCCGGCCCGCGCGAGTTGCTGATCACGACGTCGTAGCCGACCTCCACGGCCTTGCGGGCGATCTGGCTGCCAATGTGTCCTGCACCGATGATTCCGATAGTTGTCATGCCGGAGCAACAGCCGGGCAAGCGAAGATATTTCGCCTGTTAAGGACTGTGTGCGCCGGGGACCGACAGGACACCGGTCGGGGCAGGCGAGTCCAAATCGCCGGAAGCCTCCCCGCTCGCCGGAAAGTTCCGGCGAGCCCGCAGGGTTCCGGCGAATTCGATCGTAGAGAGGCTGGCGCCTAGGGAGGCTAGGCCGTGGGGCCCGGTTCGTCGTCGGTGTCCGGGCCTTCTGCCGCGTCCTGGGAATGGGCGCGGTCGTCGAAGGGTTCAGCCGTTGCATCACCTTCGGCCGGGGTCTCGCTGTGGTGGCGCTCCGGCGCCTGTGAGTCGTCGCTCATGTCCGCTCCTTAGCTGCTCCTGCGGTGGATTGCTGGCTATTTGAACATCTAGCTCCCGCTGCGAGAGGGCTGTCAAGGGCCCGTTGATCCTGCGGATTCAGACGGGCGTCCGGCCGCCGGGACGGCTGGAATCCCGGTTGATTACCTTGCGGGGGCGCAGGGCATAGTCGCGGGACCGCTTGCTGGAGAGCGCCAGAAGCAACAGGATGTCCAGGGTCAGGCCGGGGAGATTGGACTTCAGGGTGATGTCCGGGCCGCCGTGGAAAACATCGACGGCCTGGAAGCAGATGGCGGCCGTGCTCAGTGCCATGGCCACCGTCCGGGCCCAGTTTCGGCCGAGGAACACGAACCACGCCAGCAGGATCTCTGCCACGGCAAAGAGCAGGACAACCGCCGTTGCGGCGCTGACGGCCAATTCCGCCTGGGCCTCTGTGACCGCCGGGCCGGCTACGGGCTGCACCAGTGAGCTGACGTGCGCGTCCTTGAAGAGCACCAGGGACAGGGCCAGCAGCGCGGCCGCCGCCGCGCGGGCACCGACGAAGACCGCCCCGACAATCGTGGTCGAAGGACGCCTGGCGCGGCCCTCGCCCGGGGGCGTGTCGCTCCCAAGCAAGCCCGCAGCGGTCGGCTCCGCGACGGTCTGCCTGAGATCGACGATGGGGAGATTGCCGTCGGTGGTGATGGTGTCGCCCCCGCCGTTGCGCGCGTGATAGCCGGTGGAAAAATCACGGATCACCCGGAGCCCGGCCGCGGGATCGGCCCCGGTAATGGCGCCGACCACATGGTCGCGTTCGGCGTCGGTGTTCTCATCGATCTTGTGGGTGATCTGCAGGGTAAACAGGGACAGCCCGACGCTGCGGTCATACGTGCCGGCCGCCAACCAGTCGACGGCCAGCCCGCCCGGCAGCAGCCAGCCGGGCGGGCACCGCCAGAAGCGGACGTGGTGCCGTTTGCCCGGGGTGCCGTCGACTTCCTGCTGGTAGGCAAAATCCTGCTGGCGGCCGAACAGGAACAGCGGACTGACCGGGGCCTCGAGATAGCTGCGGCGCAGGAGGGTGGAGGAGACGATCCGCCGGCTGCTGGCCAGGGTCACGTCATCGGCCCTTGTCCAGCCCGCGGACCGCATCACGCCATGGATCTGCGGTTCCGATCCCAGCAGGGCGATGTTCACGGGATCGCCCAGCAGCCCGTCGCTGGTGCGCGCCCGGCCGATGAAGTAGTCCGGAACGTAGAGCCGGGTCAGGATCCGGTGCAGACGGGGAAGCACCAGATAGGCGAGCAGGGCCCAGAAGATGAAGAGGAACCAGACCTGCGCCCAGCCCCATTCGAAGCTCAACTGCACCAGCAGCGCGGTCAGCCACACAGCCGCAACGCCGCCCACCACGAAGAACACGCTGTCCAGCACGGAGTACGGCACCGCTTCGGCGGGAGCTGTGACCTCAACCGCTGCCTTGGTCATGGCCGCCATACTACGCCCGCTATCGACGGAGGGCTGGCTCGAAAGATGAATCTTCTGGCCCCAAGGTGGAGTGCGGCCGGATGTGACCTGCCTGTGACAGCCGCCGTGGATAGGGTGACAGCATGGAACCACTACTGAAAGTTTTGCGGCATTGGGGCGCCCCCGCGGCGGCCGTTCTCTTCTTCACGCTGTGGTGCGTGGCCGAGGCCGGGCGGATGGGCCCCGGCCTCCACACCTGGGAGGGGACGTGGCCGCTGATCCTCATGACGGCAGCGATTGCCTGCGCTGCCTGGAAGCCCTACGCGTCGCTCGGATTCACGGCAGGGCTGCTCGCGGGCCAACTGGGGTACGCCATTCCCGCGATGCACGCCAACCACTGGGCCATTTACCTCGGGGCGTTCGTGTCCCTGGCTTTCATCCAATGGACGGCCCGGCGAAGGACACGCTTCATCGCGGCGGCCGCCAACGTGGTGTTCGCCGGCGCCATGACCTTCCTGATGCTGTCCTGGCGCTACGGCAACGGCGTCGGCTGGCTCCTTCCGCTGTACATGGGCGACCGGTGGACCTTTCAAGCCTACGGCTGGCAACTCTTTTCGCTGCTGCTGGTGATCGCGGCAGCCTGCGCCGCCGTCGGACTTCTGCTGGCGATGTATCAGGAACGCGGCAGCCTGTTCCAGGCCAGGACCATCGCCCAGACCAGCCTCAGGGAAGCCGAGGTGGACCTGATCGTGGAGCAGGAACGGACCCGGATCGGCCGGGACCTGCACGACGTGCTGGCCCACTCACTCGCCGTGATCGCGGCGCAGGCGGATGGCACCCGCTACCTGAGCAAGGACCAGCCGAGGGCAGTCCTAAACGCCCTGGAGAACATTGCGACGTCGGCCCGGAGCGCCCTGGTGGACGCGCAGCGCGTCATCGAGGGGGTGCACGACGACGGCATGGTCACGCCCCAGCCCCGGCTCAGCGACGTCGGGCCCCTCGTGGCGCGCATGCAGGGCAGCCTCGAGATCGAACAGAGCGAGTCCGGCGCACCCGCCGAGCTTTCCGCCGGGCAGCAGCTCGCCGTATTCCGGATCATCCAGGAATGCCTGACCAACGCACTGAAACACGGCGGCCGCGGCACCGCGGTGCGGCTGCACCTGGACTGGAGCGGCCCGGGGCTGACCCTGCATGCGGCGTCCGGGATCCCGGAGACCCCAGGCAGGGACAGCCCGGACCCCGCCGCCGAAACGCGGGTGGGCCGCGGCCTCGCCGGGATGCGGGAACGCGCCCACCTCTCAGGAGGCTGGATGACGTCCGGCCCGGATGGCGAGCAGTACCGGGTGACCGTCTTTATCCCCTACGGCACAAGGACGGCCGACGCCGACGCTGCCGCTGCCGCCGCCAGCGCGGAGCCGGACCTGGTTCCCGCGGGAAGCCCAGCAGCGCGCCCGGGAATGCCGCTGGCCGAAGCCGGCGACCGTGGCTGATGCCGGGGCGGCCATTACCGTGGCGATTGTCGATGACCAGGCCCTGTTCCGGGCGGGAATCCGGATGCTGGTGGAGAGCCAGCCGGACATGGAGATGGCCTGGGAAGCCGGCGACGGCGCGCAGGCGGCGGCATTCGCCGTCGAACGGTGCCCGGACGTGATGCTCATGGACCTGCGCATGCCGGTCCTTGACGGTGTCGGCGCCACACGGCGGATCGTGCGGCAGGCGGAGGCCGCGGGCACCGGCGCGCCGAAGATCATCGCCCTGACCACGTTCAATCGGGACCAGGCGGTGGTTGACGCCGTGCACGCCGGGGCCAGCGGCTACCTGCTCAAGAGCGCCGAACCGGAGTTCCTCCTCGCCGCGATCCGGACGGTGTACTCCGGGTACTCCGTGATTGCGCCGGGATCAGTGCAGGATTTGTTCCAGCATGCCGCCCGGACCGTGCCGGCCGGGGGACCGGACCTGTCCGCGCTGGAGGTGCTGTCTGTCCGGGAACGGGATGTCTTCCTGCTCGCGGCCAAGGGGCTGGCCAACGGTGAGATCGCCGGAAGCCTGTTCGTATCCGAGGCGACAGTCAAGACACACCTCAGGAGCGTGCTGGGCAAACTGGGCCTCGGGACCCGGCTCCAGCTGGTGGCCTTCGCCTATGAGCGCCGGCTGCTGGGCTGAAACCGGCGGCTGGGCTGAGACCCGGCTGGGCCCCCGGCTGAGACTCGCCGAGGGCCTCTGGCGCGGCGACTTGCGCCGCCGGATTCCTCACCGCCGCAGCGTCAGAAGCTCACCGTCTGGGTCAGGTATCCGTAGTACTGCCCCGAGATCGGGTGGATGGGATCGCCGCCGAAGCCGTAGTCGTGGTGCCGCTTCGAGTACGACTTTGTCAGGTCAAGGTACTGCTCCATGACGTGCTCGGCTGAGCCCGTGCAGGCCTTCTGGCTGATGCAGAGGGCCACGGACCCTGCCACGGCCGGGCTGGCGAAGCTGGTGCCGTTGCTTACGTTGTAGCCTCCGGGCCAGGTGGAGAGCATGCACACACCGGGTCCGGCGACCGTGTGGGCCTTGTCGTCACTCGTGGTGGCGAAGTTGGAGAAGAATGCAGGCTGGTCATCCTTTTGCCCGTACTTCGAAAAGTCGTCAGGGCCGCAGATCGGGGCGGCATCCCCGCCGGACTTTCCGTCGAAATCGCCCATGGCGGTGGCGGTCAGTACTTGGTCGTACGTGGCCGGCACTGTGTTGGCGAAGTCCTCACCGGCGTTGCCGGCCGCGACGGCATAGGTGACACCGGCCCGGACCGAGCGGCAGATGGCGTAGTGCATTGGGTCCGTGCCCTTGCCGCAGTTGGGCGTGTCCGCGGCGCCGCCGGCGATGCTGATGTTGGCCACGGCGATGTCGTTGCTGTCGTCATGGTCCTTGCGCGTCGAGGTCACCCAGTCAATCGCGCAGATCAGGCTCTGCTCGGAGATCAGGCCGTTGTCGTCAACCACCCGGACAGACCACAGCGGAGTGCCCGGGGCGGTCCCGATGACGCCCAGGCGGTTGTTCCGGGCGCCGATCACGCCCGCAACGAATGTCCCGTGCCCCAGGACGTCAACGGGGGTCACCTCGACGGGCGAGCCGGACTGGCAGTCGACGCCGCCCTTGACGTTCAGGTCCGGGTGGGTCGCATCGATGCCGCTGTCGATCACGGCGACGTTGACGTTGATCCGGCTTGGCCCCCGGTCGAGGGCCTTCCGGACGTCTGAGCTGGTTCCGGCGATCCGCTTGCGCCAAAACGGCGTCTCCTGGGTGGCCGCGGTTCCAAGATCCCGCGGTTGCTGGAAGGTCCGGCCTGCCGTGACGAAGTCGACGTTGGGGTCGGCCTGGACGCGTTGCGCCTGGGCCGCCGTCAGAGTGGCAGAGTAGCCGTTCACAGCGTTGCGGTAGACCTTTGATGCCGTGAATCCGTAGGCGCTTTGCTGGGCGGCCGCCGCCGCTCCGGCGTCCACGACGCCGTCCTTGAGCACCACGATGTAGTTTTGTGCCGGGTTGGCGGCGTTCGAAGGAGCTGCCGCCACCAGGCTGCCGCCAGCCGCCAGGGCAAAGGCCGCCAGCGAGGCCAGCCCGCGCCTGAACCAAAATGTGTCCGGTCTGGGAAGAGAGCTGCGCCGGTGTCTGCGCGGGGTCCGCGCCACCGATGTTAGCTTCGGTTTTGATGCCTTGCGGCTGGCTTGGCTGAACATCGTGGCCTCCCATTAAGCGAGTTCGCTAATTCGAGTGCCCCCCGCCCATATCTTAAGCCTCCGACCGCGTCTTACACCCGGGCCCTTTGGAAAAACTTGAGCCGGCCCCAGCGGCCGGCTCAGACGAGGCTGTCTTCCTTTGCGCGTGCGGAGGCATTTTCCGGTGCCCGGCCGGCCGCGTGGGCGGACGTCGCGGCGTGGGCCGCGCCGGTGTGGTGGCCGAACGGGTTGAACCGGCTGAAACCGAGCTCGGCAAAGGCATACGCGGTCTCGGCGTGTTCGGACCGGTCGACTCCGGCGAGTTCGTCCTCGCGGCTGACCCGGAAACCCAGCGTCTTGTGGATGGCGAGTCCGATCACCGCGGTCCCGAGGCCGGACACGGCCACCGTGATGAGAACGGCCACGGCCTGCGCGATGACCTGGTGGAGGCCGCCGCCGTAGAACAGCCCGCCGCCGGCACCGTCCACCGGGAGCGCAATGAAACCGAGGGCGAGCGTGCCGATCAGGCCGCCGCCGAGGTGGACGCCGACGACGTCGAGCGAGTCATCGAAGCCAAACTTGAATTTCAGGTCCACGAACACGGCGCAGGCCGCACCGGCCACGAAGCCAAGGCCCAGCGCGGCGAGCGGGCTGATGTTGGCGCACGACGGCGTGATCGCCACCAGGCCGGCGACGGCGCCGGACGCCGCGCCCAAGGAGGTGTGGTGGCCGTGGCGGACCTTCTCCGTCACCAGCCAGCTGATCATGGCTGCGGCAGGGGCGGCCAGGGTGTTCACCCAGATCAGGCCGGCCTGCTCCACTGTGGTGGCGGCGCCGGCGTTGAAGCCGAACCAGCCGAACCACAGGATGCCCGCGCCAAGCATAATGAAGGGAATGTTGTGGGGGCGGTGGCCGGGGTCCTTGCCGAAACCGTGCCGGTTGCCCAGGATCAGGACCAGGACCAGCGCCGCGGTTCCGGACGCGATTTCCACTACGGTGCCGCCGGCGAAGTCGATGACCTGGCCGAAGACGGCACTTACGGCGCCGCCGGCACTCATGAGGCCTCCGCCCCAGACCATGAAGGCCAGGGGGCAGTACACGAGGGTGATCCAGATGGGGACGAAGAGGGCCCAGGAGGTGAACTTCGCGCGGTCCGCGATGGCGCCGCTGATAAGGGCCACGGTGAGGATGGCAAAAGTGGCGCTGTAGCCGGCCTTGATCAGATCCGGCGAACCGATGAGGCTGCTCAGGCCGAAGCTCGCGAACGGGTTGCCGAACACGCCGAGGACACCTTGCCCGGTGCTCATGGAGTAGCCCCAGAGGACCCACACCACGCCGACGATCCCCACCGAGACGAAGCTCATCATCATCATGTTGAGCGAGGCCTTGGCCCGGGTCATTCCTCCGTAAAACAGGCCCAGGGCCGGGGTCATCAGCAGAACCATCGCTGCCGACACAATCATCCAGACGCTTCCAGCAGTGAGCTCCACCGGCGGGTCCCTTCTCGTCAGTCTTCCGTACCGGGACACGTCGCCGCCGGCCCCCCCCGATCCGGATTTAATCCTCGCGGAGCCATGTTTCCGGGAGTGAGGCGAAAAGTTGCGGGCACGTTACGGGAATCGCGACGGCGTGAAGTTCGCGTGACCGGCATGTTTCAGAAATGTAAACGGGACCTCAATCACCAGCCGGTTTTGATGCTGCCGGGTAGGCCAGGAATGAATTCAAATAATTGAATGTTCAATAAATATGGACTTTGGTATCTTCACTTTCGGCGAGCTCACCCGCGATAGCAGCACCGGCATCGCGCTGTCCCCGCAGCAGCGGCTAAAAGAGATCATCGAACTCGCCAAGCTGGCCGATCAGGCGGGCCTCGGTTTCCTGGGGTTGGGGGAGCATCATCGGCGCGACTTCGCCCTCTCGGCCCCGGAAGTCGTCCTGGCCGCGATCGCCCGGGAAACATCCAATCTCCGGCTGGGCACGGCCGTGACGGTGCTCTCCACCCAGGACCCCGTGCGGCTCTTTGAACAGTTCGCCACTCTGGACCTGATCTCCGACGGCCGGGCCGAGATCATTGCGGGCCGCGGCGCGTTCGTGGAGTCGTATCCATTGTTCGGCCACAAGCTCGACGACTACGACGCCCTGTTTGATGAGAAGCTGCGCCTGCTGCTGGAACTGCGGGACAACGCCCGGGACAACTCCACAGTGCAGTGGGCCGGAAGACTGACTCAGAGCATCCCGGACATGGACATCGCCCCGCGCCCGGTGCAGGCGAAGCTGCCAGTCTGGGTGGGCGTCGGTGGCACCCCGGCCAGTTTTTCCCGGGCGGGCAGGCTCGGGCTTCCTCTTTTCATCGCCCTGCTGTCAGGGCCGGCCCGCTTCCGCCGCCTTGTTGAGCTCTACCGCGAGAGCGCTGCCGAGGCCGGCCACGATGCCGGCGCGCTGCCGGTGGGGGCCGGCGGTCACTTCTACGCGGCGCCGACGTCACAGCAGGCGCGCGACACGTTCTACCCCTACTACCGGGCCTACTTCGAACAAAACATGCCGCGACCCGTAGACCACTTCCCCCGATCCACCTTCGATTCCTGGACCGAGCCCGGCGGCGGGTTGCTGGTGGGGAGCCCGCAGCAGATCACCGAGAAGCTCCTGGAGATCCACCAGACTCTGGGGAACTCGCGATACCTGGCCCAGATCGGACTGGGCGGCCTACCCTTTGCCGAGACGGCCCGGTCGATTGAACTGCTGGCCACGGAGATCATGCCCGCCGTCAACAGGGAGGTCTCGGCCGCCCTGGTAAGCAGCCGGCCCGGCAAGCAACCAGTCTGACAATCAGCCCGCCGGCTGGCCCACTACAGCGATTCAGTTTTGGTCCAGCGGAATCTCCAGGCAGCGGCCGGAGGCGTTCCAGTAGCCCAGCGTGCCCAGCGGACCGCTCAGCCGCTGCATCCGGGCGGCAATGCCGGGTGCCGATCCGCGGGCCAGTCGCGCCTGGAATCCGTCGATGATGGTCGGATGCAGCCGAAGCGTTCGGGGTGCGCCGGCGTCGGTGTCGAGCATGAACACGAAAGACTGGTCATTGCGCTCGACCGGGTCCACAGCGTAGTCGTCAATGAAGTCCCCGGCGCTGAAGATGATGGGACGGTTCCGGTGGATGCCGACGCCGCGAAATATGTGCGGCGAGTGGCCGAACACGACGTCGGCCCCGGCCTCGATGAGGTCCCGGGCAAGGTCCAGGTGCCCGGCCGGGACGTCGTAGCCCCAGTTGCCGCCCCAATGGGCTGACACGATGAGGACCTGGACGCGGGCCTTGGTCCTGGCGACCAGTTCCAAGAGTCCGTCCAATCGTGTCCCGCGGCGCCGGCCGGCGTCATCGACGGGAACGTCGTCTACCGGGACGTAGTAGACCCCGGGAGCCGCGGTGCCCGCCTCCCAGCCGGGCTCGTTGTCCGTGAAGGCAATGAATCCGACGGCGACGGCGCCCACGCGCCACACGGCCGGGCGGCGGGCGGCCTCCAGGTCGGGGCCGGCCCCGGCATGGAGGATGCCGCAGCCATCCAGCGCCGGCAGCATCTCCCCGAACGCGTCCTGGCCGAAATCCAGGACGTGGTTGTTGGCGAGCGAGACGACGTCGATCCCGGCCGCGAGGAGGCTGGCGACGTTCTTCGGGTCCGAGCGGAAATGGAAGATCTTGCCGGGTTCGGGCTCGCCGCCGGCCGCCAGGACACACTCGAGGTTGGCGATGCGGACGTCCGCCTGCTTCAGGACCGCCAGCGTGTCGCCCCACGGATAGGCAGGCCTGGCCGCTGCCAGGTGCCGGTTCACCAGCCGGCCCAGCATGACGTCTCCCAGCAGCGCGATCAGCATGGACTGCCTGCCTGCCTGCCTGCCTGTCAGGTCAGGGCCCGGGGGCTAGCTTTGGTAGCCTTCGACCTCGCTGACCGGCCGCACTTCCGCCTCGTCGGGGTTCTCGCCATAGTCTTTTTTCGCGCGCCGCTGGCGGAGCAGGTCCCAGCACTGATCCAGTTGTTCTTCCACCTGCTGCAGCCGGAGGATGTCCGGGCCTCCGGTCCCGCCAGACTGGGTTGAGCCTTCGCGGAGGCCGTGTTCCTCCTCCACCAGGGCCTTGATGCGCTCCAGGATGTCTTGATTGTCCATGGTGTCCTCTTTTCGTCCGACGGCGGCAGACAGCCTTCTCTTCGCAGGGTCCACTTCCAGCAGGTCCCCTTCCAGCCTACGGAGGGGATGGTGCGGTGAACAGGGGCGCCCGGGACCGACGCCGGACGGCACTGGCCGGCGCCTGCGGCCTAGCCAAGAAGTTCGTCCGGGTAGCACCAGCGCCAGTCCTCGCCGGGCTCGACGCTGCGCATGACGGGGTGGCCGCTGAGCTGGAAGTGTTTGTACGCGTGGGTTCCCGGCGAGGAATCGCAGCAGGCCACGTTGCCGCACTGCAGGCACATCCGCAGATGCACCGTCGTCGTCCCCTCCCGTTCGCACGCCTCGCAGAAGGGGCCAGACGGGACGGTGAGATCGGGGGCGGACTCCAGGTGCGGACAAACGCCGCGGGGCCGGGCGATTCCCTCGCCGCCGCTGCCGTCCGCGTCCGGTTCCTCCAGTGCGGCGTCCAGCATGGACTCTTCGACGTCGAGGCGGTCAAGGACGTTGACCAGGACCTCGTGCGCGTATCCGCCGCCGCGCCGCAGCTCGAGGACCTTGGTGCGCTCGGCGTCCAGCATCGCCAGCCGGAGTTGGGCGTACCGCTGGCTGGGGGTGGCGGCTTCGGCGGACGGCCGGCCCAGCCGCTCCCATGCGGCCAGCCCGCGCTCCTGGGTGCGCCGTTTGAGCATCGCCACGACTTCGGGGGGATCGGCGTCCGAACGCAGTTCCTGGAGCCGCTGCACGCCAGCCGCCGTCGCCATCTGCATCAGCGACGCCTCGTTGAGCGCGTCCTCGCGCGGGTCCGGTCCCTTCACGCGCAGCAACCGGACCAGCGCCGGGAGCGTGAAACCCTGCAGGGTCAGCGTGCCGGCCACCACCACGAGGGCCATCAGGATCAGGACCGACCGGTGCTCCAGCTCCGCCGGCAGGACCAGGACGGCGGCAAGCGTCACCACGCCGCGCATGCCGGCCCAGGAGACGATCGCCGGAAATTGCCAGGGCGGCGCGGGATCCTTGCGCCGGACCGCGGGAATGAGCCGCGGCAGGTACGTTGCGGGGAAGACCCAGACCGGGCGCAGGACCAGCACGGCCAGCAGCACGGCGGCACAGCCGAACCAGATCCGTTCCGGCCCCAGCGAGTCATCCCGGACGCCCTCGATGATGGTCCGGACCTGCAGCCCGATCAGCAGGAAAACGGAGTTCTCCAGCAGGAACTGGACCGTGTGCCAATTGCTGCGCTGGCTCAGCCGTGCCGCCCCGTTTGGCATGGACGGCGCCTTGGTCCCCATGATCAGCCCGGTGACGACGACGGCCAGGACGCCGGAGGCGTGGATCGCTTCCGCCGGGAGGTAGGCGACAAGCGGGGCGATCAGGGAAGTGGAAGTGTTGATGGCCACGTTGCGGATCCGCTTGCGGAGCGCTGTGAGCACGAAGGCCGCGGCAACGCCCACCGCCACGCCCCCGCCAACCGCCAGGACGAAGCCGCCGGCAATCTCCGCGGCGGAGACAACTCCGGCGATCGCGGCGATGGCAGCACGCAGGCAGACCAGCGCCGTGGCGTCGTTGACCAGCGATTCGCCCTCCAGGATGGTGACAACCCGGCGGGGCATGCCCACCTTTCGCGCAATCGCCGTCGCCGCCACGGCGTCAGGGGGCGCGACGACGGCGCCCAGGGCCATGGCGGCCGCCAGCGGGATCTCGGGAAACAGCCAGGCGACCACCAGCCCGACGCTGACGGTGCCGAAAATGACGTAGCCGACCGACAACAGGCCGATGGAGCGGCGGTTGGAACGGAAATCGAACAGCGAGGTCTGCAGCGCCGCCGCATAGAGCAGCGGCGGCAACAGCCCGACCAGAACGATTTCGGGGTTCAGCTCGATGGTCGGAACGAACGGCAGGAACGAGCACACCACGCCGGCCAGCACCAGCAGCAGGGGGACGGAGATGTTGATCCTTTGGCCCAGTGCGCTGCAGGCACAGACGACGGCGACGAGGGCCAGCAGCCCGAAAGCGACTTCCATGGGCCCATTCTCTCAGCTTCCCGTCCTGTGCCGGCGGGAGCCCTGCAATGCATCATCAGCTTGCTTACGACTTGGCGGCTTTCTAGAGTTAACACTGCAAACCAAGTGGGACACTGCGCGTGGCGCCGGCACTGAACGAATGTTGCCCGGCCCGCGCCCGGCACGAGGAGGACACATGTCAGAGCACAATCTTTCCGGCAAGAAAGTCGCGTTCCTGCTGACGGACGGTGTGGAGCAAGTGGAGCTGACCAGCCCGTGGGATGCCGTCAAGGAAGCCGGCGGCGTGCCCACCCTGGTCTCGCCGAAGAGCGGAGAGCTGCAGGGCTATGACGGCACCGAAAAGGGACAGCGGTTCGCCGTCGACCTCGCCGTGGGGCGGGCCGACGCCGCCGATTTCCACGCCCTGGTCATCCCCGGCGGCGTGGTCAACGCCGATCACCTCAGGGTCGACAAGGAGGCCCAGGCGTTCACGCGTGCCTTCTTCGAGCAGCACAAGCCCGTCGCCGCCATCTGCCACGGCCCGTGGCTGCTCATCGACGCCGGCGTGGTCAGCGGCAGGAACCTGACTTCCTACCACACGCTGCAGACGGACCTGAGGAATGCCGGCGCGATCTGGACTGACGAACAGGTCGTGGTGGACCAGGGCCTGGTGACCAGCCGCAGCCCGCGTGACCTTCCGGCCTTCAACGCCAAACTCCTTGAGGAAATCGCCGAAGGCGAGCACGCAGGCCAGACGCCGTAGCCGCAATCCCGCCGCAGCGTCCGACGGCGGCACCGGCCGCCGTCGGACGCATTCGGCCGGCCGTTCACCTGCTTAGTCGCCGGCTGCCCGGTTCCGCGGCCGAACACCTACCCACGCTGTTGGTTTTGCGGCAGGATATGCCCTGTACCGTGCACCGTCGTCGTTGCCGCCCGGCCGGCGCCCCCAACAGCAAGGAGTTTCGGACATGACTACGCTCAATCCCTACCTCGGCTTCCGCGACAACGCGAAAGACGCCATGACCTTCTACCAGTCGGTGTTCGGCGGGGAACTGACCATGAGTACCTTCGCCGAATACCACGCCAGCGAAGACCCGGCGGAGCAGGAGAAAATCATGCATGCCCAGCTCAGGACGGACGCCGGCATGGTGCTGATGGGCGCGGACACGC
The DNA here is from genome assembly GCF_056406495.1 of Arthrobacter sp. P1_B9. NCBI lineage: Bacteria > Bacillati > Actinomycetota > Actinomycetes > Micrococcales > Micrococcaceae > Arthrobacter > Arthrobacter sp. P1_B9. The sequence goes on along the minus strand of NZ_JBFUAA010000009.1, from coordinate 17,586 downwards.
CCAACAGCATGGACTACACCGCGGGCAACAACTTTTCCGTGTCCCTGAGCGGTGCCAACGAAGCTGAGCTCCGCGGCTACTTCGACAAGCTGGCCGATGGCGGCACAGTCGCCATGCCGCTGGAGAAGGCACCCTGGGGCGACGTCTTCGGCATGTGCAAGGACCGGTTTGGTGTGGACTGGCTGGTAAACGTAGGCTCCGAGCCCGCCTAAAACGGGCCCTCGGCCGCGCCGGCAGTAAGGGCTATCCTGAATGCAGCCAGGACAGTGCAAGCGCGAGTCCATCCCCTGGCCAAGGGAGCCATGCAATGACCGAGAAGCTGCACCTCAGCCCGGAAGATGACTTCCCGGAGGATCTCAGCAAGTTGCCGGACAAGGATCTTCAGGTCCTCGACAGCCAAGTCGAGCGCCAACTGGACTATGAGTACGTGGTGGAGGGCGAGCCGAATCCGGAGACGGAATTCCGGCACTATGACCTCGATGAGGAGTTCGAGGAGCGGGACAAACGGGACAACTGATCCGCCCGATCATCCTGAAGGGCCGGCCGCCCCGCACGGCGTCAGGGTTCTAGCCAGCAGGCTTACTAGAATGGGCTGACCACCCGGCGACGAAACGAGCCCTTCATGACCCCGGCAGCTGCCACGCGGTCCCTCCTGTACCCGTGCTCCCCGCCGCGGTCGTTTACAGCATGACCGGTCCGGTCCGCCTGGAGATTTCAGCCGCGGGCCACGCCGGCCACGTCTTCGCCTCGCGCGAAATGGCCGGCGGGTCCGCGCCCGCCGTCGTGCTCATCCACGGAATCGGCGCGTCACACCGCTACCTGCGCCGGCTGCACCGGCTCCTGGCCGGGTCGAGGGAGACCTACTCAATCGACCTGCCGGGATTCGGTGCCACCCCCAAGCCCGCGTACCAGCTGTCCATTGCCGACCACGCCCGTTACATCCTCGGCGTCATGGAACAGCTTGGCGTGGCGGAAATAGTGCTGGTGGGGCACTCAATGGGAACACAGATGGCTCTGGAAGCGGCCCTTCAGCAGCCGGAACAGATCTCGAATGTGGTGCTGATGGGTCCCGTGGTGGACCCCAGGCACGGATCCGTGGCACAGATGGGCCTGGCGCTGGGCCGTGACTGCCTGTTCTACGAGAGTCCCTCCTCGAACGCCTTGGTTTTCACCGACTACCTGCGTTGCGGCCCGTCCTGGTACTTCAAGACCCTGCAGGTCATGATGGAGTACCCGATGGAACAGAAGATCGCCGGCGTCAGCGCACCGGTCCTCGTGGTGCGCGGCGCCAACGACCCCATCGCGGATGCAGACTGGTGCCGCCGGCTGGCCGGGCTCGCCAGCCGCGGGCGGCTGCTGGAAGTGCAGGGAACCGGGCATGTCGTCCAGCACAACCGGGCCCTCGAAGTGCGGGACGGCATTCTGGCGTTCACGGGCCTTGGCGCGGCGGCGGGCGAGCCGCTGCCCGGAAGCCCGGCCTGACCGCACTGGCTGCTCGGGGCCGGGGTTAGACGTCGAAGTGGGTCCGGGTGGGGCCCTGCCCGAGTGACTCGACCACCCCGGCCGCGACGGCGTGGAGCTTGATGTTCCGGGCGCTCGAGGCCGACTTCAGGAGCTCGAACGCCTCGTCCTGGCTGCAGCGGTTCTGCGCCATGATGATGCCGACGGCGACGTCGATCACGGTCCGCGTCTCCAGGGTGGCCTTGAGGTTGGCGGCTGTATCGCTGCTGTGCGCGAACCGGACGGCGAGGCGCAGCGCCATGGACGTCTGGTGGACGAAGTCACGGGCCAGCTCCGTGGCGCGGTGATCGAACCGGCCCGGCCGGTGCGAATAGAGGTTCAGGGCGGCCCGGGTCTCGCCTTCCAGCAGGAACGGCAGCGCCAGGATCGACCGGAAGCCGTGCCCCCGCACCGCCGCGGCGTACTGCGGCCAACGGCCATCGAGTTCAAGGTCCTCAACGTGGACGGTTACCTGTTCCCGGGAAGCCGTCATGCAAGGGCCGTCACCGAAGGTGTACTGGATTTCGTCCATGGCCTGCGCGGCGGGGCTGCTGCTCGCGACGGTGGCCGCCTTCTTTTCCCGAAGAAGCGTGATGCCGCACAGGATCTCGTCCCCGGGCTCGGACAGGCTGCGCGCGGATACGCGGGCCAGCTCCCAGAGGAAGTCCTCGACGTCGGAGCTGCTGAGCACCAGTTCATGCAGCTGCTGGTTTATTGAATTTGCGGTTGACTCGCTGACCACTTATCTGTTGTGCCGTTTCACTCAGGTCAAGACGACCCGGCCGAGCTTCCCACCGCGGCAAGGGGCGGATACGGCAGCGGCCGGATCGAAGAACAATCCAACGGCTCGCTGCAAAACCGTACCGGGAGAGTATATACATCCGGGAAACGCAGGTTCCACACAGGGCTCCGGGCCGGACGGCTCCTGAACCGTTCGTCCCGGGCATAAGCTGTGCCTTAGGCGAAATGTCGCGAACGGATTCCGTATGCCAGAGCTGGACGTCAAGGACTTACCCTCCGCCCCGCTGGCGATCGCCCGCGCCGCGGGCCGGCCTGTTGGCGCCGTGTTGGCCGAGCTGGGCTCGGGCGGGAACGGACTGACGGGTGCCGAAGCGGGCAGGCGCCTGACGGAAATAGGGCCGAATGCGGTGCGGACCCACATGGCCAGCGGGTGGTCGGTGCTGGGCCGGCAGCTGGCAAGCCCCATCCTGCTCCTCCTGCTCATCACCGCCGGGCTTTCACTGTTTCTCGGGGACGCCACGAACGCGATCGTCATCGGCGTGATCCTGCTGGTCAGCGTCGGGCTGGGGTTCAGCAACGAATACCGGGCCGAACGCGCTGCGGAGGCCTTGCATTCCCGCGTCACGCACCGCGCCGTCGTCGTCCGCGACGGAAGTCCGGGCGAAATCGACGTCACCGCGCTGGTGCCCGGCGACGTCGTCCACCTGGGGATCGGCGCGATCATTCCGGCGGACATGCGGGTGCTGACGGCCAAGGACCTCCTGTGTGATGAAAGCATCCTGACCGGGGAATCGCTGCCGGTCGCCAAGGATCCTGCGCCCGTGCCGCAGGATGCCCCGCTGGCGGACCTGACCAGCTGCGTCTTCATGGGGACCGTGCTCCAGTCCGGCAGCTGCACGGCAGTGGTGGTAGCCACCGGAGGCCGGGCGGAATTCGGCCGGATTGCACTGGGCCTGGGCGAACGGCAGCCGCAGACCGAGTTCCAGCTGGGCCTCAAACGGTTCTCCTTCCTGCTGCTGCAAGTGGCCATCGGACTGAGCTCGCTCATCTTCGTCGCGAACCTGCTGCTGCACCGGCCCGTGATCGAATCCCTGCTGTTCTCCCTGGCGATCGCGGTCGGCATCACTCCGCAGCTGCTGCCCGCGGTGGTCAGCACCAGCCTGGCCACGGGCACCCGGCAGCTGGCCCGGCGCAAGGTCCTGGTGAAGCGCCTGGTCTGCATCGAGGACCTGGGCGACATGGACATCCTGGTCACGGACAAGACCGGGACGCTGACCGAGGGCCGGATCAGCTTCACCACCGCGCTGCCCGTCGGCGCGGGCATCGAGCCCGCCGAGCTGCTCACGCTCGGACTGCTGGCGACAGAGGCCGACTACGCCGAGGCGCGGCTCTCCACGGTCGGCCTGAACCCCCTGGATGCAGCCCTCTGGGAATCACCCGACGCGGCGGGCTTCCGGCCGGAGCGCTACGAACGCCTGGACGTCATAGACTTCGACCACCAGCGCCGCCGGACCAGCGTGCTGGTGCGCGAAGCGAACGGACCTGCCCGCATCATCACAAAGGGCTCGCCGGAAGATGTCCTGGCGCTCTGCGTGGGCACGCCGGCGGACGTGCAGGCGATGCTGGACAAGCAGTTCGACGCCGGATCCCGGGTGGTGGCTGTCGGAACGCGACCCGCTGGCGGCCTGGAGGACCTGACGCCGCCCGACGAGAAGGACCTGATCCTCGCCGGTTTCCTCATCTTCCTGGACCGGCCCAAAGCCAATGCACGGGCCTCCCTTGACCAGCTCGAGGCGCTCGGCATTACGGTCAAGATCGCCACCGGCGACAACGCCAAGGTCGCCGAAAAGGTCTGTGACGAACTCGGCGTGCTCTCCGGCGGGACGCTCAGCGGCGCCGCCGTGGAGGCCATGTCCGATCCGGAGCTGGCCGCCGCCGCACGGGAGGCGAGCATCTTCGCCCGCGTGTCGCCCGAACAGAAGGCTCGGATCATCCGGCTGCTGCGGCTAAGCGGCGGCGCCGTCGGGTTCATGGGCGACGGCGTCAACGACGCCCTCGCGCTGCATGCCGCGGACATCGGCATCTCGGTCGACAGCGCCACCGACGTCGCCAAGGACGCCGCCGACGTCGTGCTGCTCGACAAGGACCTGGGGGTGTTGGCCGAGGGCGTCATGGAAGGCCGGCGGATCTTCGCCAACACCATCAAGTACGTTCTCATGGGCACGTCCAGCAACTTCGGCAACATGTTCAGCGCGGCCACGGCCTCCGTGGTGTTGAGTTTCCTGCCCATGCTGCCGGGCCAGATTCTGCTCAACAACCTGCTCTACGATGCCGGCCAGCTGGCCATTCCGGGCGACCGGGTGGACAAGGAACAGCTGGTGGCCCCATCGCACTGGGACATCGGCTTCATCCGGCGTTTCATGTTCCTGTTTGGCCCCATCAGCTCCATCTTCGACTTCGCGACCTTCGCCCTCATGCTTTTCGTCTTCGACGCGGTTCCGGGCGAATTCCGGGCCGGCTGGTTCATCGAGTCCATCGTGACGCAGACGCTGATCATCTTCGTCATCAGGACCCGGCGAGTGCCCTTCTTCCGGAGCAGGCCGTCGCTTGGCCTGGTCGGGGCCTCCCTGGGCGTGGTGGCCCTCGGGGTGTACCTGCCGTTCTCGCCCCTGGCCGGCGTGCTGGGCTTCGATCCGCTGCCTGTGCCGTTCTTCCTCGCCCTGCTCGGGATGGCAGTGGTGTACCTGGTGCTGGTGGAAATGGCGAAAGTCTGGTTCTACTCCCGGGCCGCCCAGCAGCCTGTCTCACGCGAGCCGGCGGCGCTCCGGCACCGCGGCCAGACCCACCGCATCGCCCGCCGGGCCGCCCGCTTCAGCATCCCGGCGGCCAGGCCGCTGCTCGTCCACCGTGGCCCGGGCTGGCGCCGCCGACGCAAACTCGGGCATAAAGGCCCTCACAGGGTTTCGGGCGCGGGCGGATAGTTGGAGTCAGCGGCCACCTGGTCCTGTTCGGGTTAGGGGAACTCGTAGGAGCGCACCAGTTTCAGCAGCACACGACTGATGGCCGATGGCCCACGCTTCGACTTGAAAGCCATAGCCCATGAGCATTTTTGAAGACAGGGTCGACGCCGGCAGGCAGCTCGGCAGGCGTCTGGCGGAATTGCGTGGCCAGGACATTGTGGTCCTGGGCCTGCCGCGCGGCGGCGTGCCTGTGGCCTTCGAAGTCGCCGCCGCCCTGGATGCTCCCCTGGATGTGATTGTGGTGCGGAAACTTGGGCTTCCCTACCAGCCCGAGCTCGCCATGGGGGCTATCGGTGAAGGCGGCGCCAAAGTCCTGGACGAGGAGGTCCTGGCCCATGCGCGGATCAGCGGTGCGGAACTCCAGGCTGTTGAAGAACGCGAACGCGGCGTGCTGGAAAACCGGGTGGTCCTGTTCCGGAAGGGCCGGACCCGGCACGACCTGACCGGACGCATCGCGGTGATCGTCGACGACGGGATCGCCACCGGCTCCACCGCCCGCGTGGCCTGCCGGGTCGCCCGCAAACAGGGTGCGGCCCGCGTGATCCTGGCCGTTCCGGTTGCCCCCGCCGAGACCCTCGCCGACCTGACGGAACCGGACGAAGTGGTCTGCCTGGCGACGCCGCGCCAGTTCACCGCCGTCGGATACCACTACCGGGACTTCTCGCCGACTGACGACGACGAGGTGTTGCGCCTGCTCGATCTTGCGGCCAAACGCGTCGAGGCCGCACCGCCGCCCTTCTGGACCTCGACGGCGACCCGCGCCGGCACTGCCGCCGACGTCGACGAGGAAGTGGAGATCCCGTCCCGCGCGGTGCGGCTCCAGGCCCAGCTGCACCTTCCGGTGCCGGCCAGCGCCGTGGTGCTGTTCGCCCATGGCAGCGGCAGCAGCCGCCACAGCCCCCGGAACCGGTACGTGGCCGGCGTCCTGCAGCAGGCCGGTCTCGGCACGCTGCTGCTGGACCTGCTGACGCCGGCGGAGGAGCGCCACCGCGCCAACGTCTTTGACATCGAACTCCTGGCCCGCAGGCTGTCCTCGGCAACGGACTGGCTTTCCACCCGGGCGGACACGGCCTCCTGCGCTCTGGGGTACTTCGGTGCGAGCACGGGAGCCGGGGCTGCGCTGTGGGCGGCGTCGGAGCCGTCGGCGCGGATCGCGGCTGTCGTGTCCCGCGGCGGCCGCCCCGACCTCGCCGGCCCGCGGTTGTCCGCCGTCAAGGCGCCCACGCTCCTGATTGTGGGGAGCCTGGACCACGAGGTCCTGGAACTGAACCGCCGGGCGAAGGCGATGATGCGCAGTCCCAGCCAGCTCGCCGTCGTGCAGGGGGCAACGCACTTGTTTGAAGAGCCGGGCACGCTCGCGGCGGCGGCCATCCTGGCGCGGGACTGGTTTGTCGACTACCTGCTGCCCCCGAACGGTGCCGGCGCGCGGGCCGCGGGCGTCTGAGGGGCCGCGGGCGTCTGAGGTGGCCAGAACCGGGGAGGGCCGGGACCACGAATCCCGCGGACCCTAGCGCCGGCGGCCCTCTCCCCTGGACCGGATCCCCAGGAGCATCCGCCGTTCCATCAGGAACTGCACCGGTTCCAGCAGTGCACGCAGGGCCAGACCCTCCGCCAGGGGCGAAAAGTCGTACCGGGTGCGGGACAGCAGCCTGGTGGCCTGGGGCCCAGCAGGTCGCAACACGAACGTCCAGCCGACGTCCAGCCGGCGCCCGATGGGGCGGACCCCTGCCGGCGACATCCTCCCCGTGCGCAGATCGATGGTTCCGCCCAGCCCCAGCGCCGCCCCGGACTGGATGAGCCGGACCGGAAGGCCGCCGTCGGGGGACAGCGGAACGACGTCGCCAACTTTCAGGCGTTGCAGCTCCGGGAGAATCCGGTCCGCACTCCGGATGCCCAGACCCGCGCCGCGTTCGAGCCAGTCGTAGGAGTAGAAGCCGCCCCGCCCGGCGCCCATCTGGACAAGCCACGGCCAGACCTCTGCCACCGGGGCCGCAATAGTGATCGCGCGGGTGCTTTGCATGCGCGGGGCGGGCACGATCTCGTCCCCGGCGAGCGGGCCGGCGGCCTCCTGGGTGGTAGCCCCCCAGCGCAGGAGCCGCGGCCGGACAGCCAGGACGTAGGCTGCGCCCGCCGATGCCGCAGCCAGCGCCGCGAGCGGTCCGCGCAACCGGCCGGGGACGTGCTGACCGCTCACGCGAGGGACCTCATGCGCTGGTCCGGCCCCTGGGGTCGTCCGATTCCGGCCCGACCACCACCACCGGGCAGTGGGAGTGGGCCGCGACGGCCGCGCTCACCGAGCCCATGACCTGATGGAGGAAGCCGCCCTTGCCGCGCCGGCCCACCACGAGCATTTCGGCGTGCTGGCTTTCCTCGACCAGGACCTTGGCGGGCGCCCCGAACTTGACCGAGCGGGTAAGTCCTTCCGGACGCGATTCGCCGAAGGCCCGCTCCAGTGCCTGGTCCACGAGGCGTTCGGCGGTCTCCTCCAGCTCATCGAGGGTGGGCGTTCTGTCCTCGGGCAGGTGGGAGGCCAGGAAGAAATCGGAAGTTCCCAGGCATGTGATGACTTCCAACGGGATGTTCAGAGCGGTGGACATGCGCCCGGCGAGGCGGAGCGCCGTCGTCGAAAACTCGGAACCGTCCACACCCACGACAATGCGCTGATCACCGTTCATGGTCCCCAGCCTTGCCCCTGCCCCCCGGGACTGCCTAGGGCCGAAAGTCACGCGGGGCTGGGCACCGTGGCCGCCTCCGCTTAGGGTGGAACGGTGACCGCCGGCACCGGAGCAGGTGCCGGCCCCCCGGCCTGACCATGACGGTCAGCCGAGCCTGCCACCCGAGGAGTTCCTGATGAAAGTTGCTGTTACCGGAGGAAGCGGAAAGCTGGGCCGAAACGTCGTGCGGCGGCTCAGCGATGACGGGCACGAGGTGACCAACCTTGACCGCACCGGTGTGCGCGGCCCGGGCTTCACGGAGGTGGACCTGCGCAACTACGGCCAGGTGGTGGACGTGTTCCTCGGCCTGGAGGACCGCCATGCCGGCTTTGACGCCGTGGTGCACCTGGCCGCGATTCCCGCACCGGGACATGCCCCGGATGCCGCCACCTTCGAGAACAACATGCAGTCCACCTACAACGTGTTCCAGGCTGCCCGGCGGGCCGGGATCAAGAAAATCGTCTACGCGTCCAGTGAGACGGTGCTGGGGTTGCCTTTCGACGTCGACCCTCCCTACATCCCGGTGGACGAGGACTACCCCGCCCGGCCGGAAAGCACGTACTCCCTGGTCAAACACCTTGAGGAGCAGATGGCCATCCAGCTGACCCGCTGGGACCCGGTCCTGAGCATCACCGGCCTGCGGTTCTCCAATGTGATGGACCCGGAGGACTATGAGGAATTCCCCTCCTTCGACCACGACGCGCGGGCGCGCAAGTGGAATCTCTGGGGCTACATTGACGGCCGGGACGGCGCCCAGGCCGTGGCCCGAGCCCTGGAGCACGGTAAGCCCGGGTTCGAGGCGTACATCATCGCCAACGAGGACACGGTGATGAGCCGCTCCAGCGCCAGCCTGGCCGCCGAGGTGTTCCCGAACGTCAAAGTGGTCAAGGACCTGGCCGAGCACGAGACCATGCTCTCGATCGACAAGGCCAAACGGCTGCTGGGTTACGCGCCGGAGCACACCTGGCGGAATTACCACCCGCTGCGCACCACCCCCACTGAAGACTGACCCCAACTTGAGGAGCTCCATGCAATACCGCACCCTGGGCAACAGCGGCGCCGTCGTCTCCAACTATGCGCTGGGCACCATGACTTTTGGCGCCGAGGCCACCGAGGAGCAATCCCGCGCGATTCTGGATGACTACTTCGCGGCGGGCGGCAACTTCATCGACACCGCCGACGTCTACAGCTCGGGGGTGTCGGAGGAAATCATCGGCCGGTGGCTGGCGGACCGGGCCGAGGTCCGGGACCGGGCGGTGGTGGCCACGAAGGGCCGCTTCCCGATGGGCCAGGCCCCCAACGACGTCGGAACCTCCCGCCGGCACCTTGTCCGGGCACTCGATGACTCGCTGCGCCGGCTCGGCGTGGAACAGATCGATCTCTACCAGCTGCACGCGTGGGACCCTGTTACGCCCCTCGAGGAGACCCTCCGGTTCCTGCACGACGCCGTAACCAGCGGCAAAATCGCCTACTACGGCTTCTCCAACTTCCTGGGCTGGCAGTTGACCAAAGCGGTCCATGTGGCGAAGGCACATGGCTGGAGTGCCCCGGTGACGCTGCAGCCGCAGTACAGCCTGCTGGTCCGTGAGATCGAGTCGGAAATTGTGCCGGCCGCACTCGACGCCGGGATCGGTCTGCTGCCATGGTCGCCGCTGGGCGGCGGGTGGCTGTCCGGCAAGTACAAGCGCGACCAGCCGCCGGCCGGGGCCACCCGTCTGGGCGAGAACCCGAAACGGGGGATGGAGGCCTGGGAGGCCCGCAACGCCGATCCGCGCACCTGGGACGTGATTGCCGAGGTGGAGCAGACCGCCGGGCGCCACGGCGTGAGCCCTTCCCAGGTGGCGCTGGCCTGGCTGGCGGACCGGCCGGCGGTCACCTCGGTGATCCTGGGCGCCCGCACCACCGCGCAGCTGGCGGACAATCTCGCGGCCGCGGATCTGCGGCTCACCGCGGGGGAGACGGAGCGGCTGACCGAGGCCAGCCGGCCGCGCGTCGGAGTCTATCCGTACGGGCCGATGGCCCAGGAACAGCGCAGCCGGAAGCTCGAGGGCGGCCGCTAACAAGGCAACGGGCTAACAAGGCAACGCGGGGTCACTTAGCGCCGGTCCGGGGGGTGGCGATGGGCCGGAAGTGACCCCGCGCTGTCATTCGGGGGAGTGCTGCCCTTCCGGGGAGGCGGGGCCGCCGGCATGATAGCTGGACCAGATGTCGCCCATTTCCTCCGTGGACTGCTCCACGATCCTGCTCATGGCGGCGTGCGCGGCGTCCGCCTCGCCGCGCTGAATGGCGCTGGCCACATCGACGTGCAGCTGCAGGGCCTCGTGGTGTGGCAAGTGCGGCATGAGGCCGTGCTGGGTGCGCCCGGTCAGGACCTCGGTGACCAGGTTATGCAGCTGGGCGAACATGGCGTTGCCGGAGGCCCGGAGTACTGACGCGTGGAATTCGATGTCGAGCCGCAGGAACTCGTCCCGGTCTCCGCGCTGGCCGGATGCCCACAGCCGTGCGGCCAGCGAGACGAGGTCGCTCCCGGCATCCCAGGAAGCCCTCCCGGCGGCGAGGCGGGCGGCCGCCGGTTCGATTGCCCCGCGGAGCTCGTTCAGGGCCTGCAGCTGCTCCAGCCGCTTTGACGAGGCCAGCCGCCAGCGGATTACCTGCGGGTCGTACGCATTCCACGATTCCTCCGGCTGCACCACCGTCCCCAGCCGCCGCCGCGACTCCAGCATCCCCTTGGAGGACAGCACGCGGGTGGCTTCCCGCACCACGGACCGGGAGACGTTGTGCCGGGCCTCAATCTCGTCCAGGCGAAGGATCGAGTGCGGTGCCAGCGTCCCTTCGGCGATGGCAAGCCCCAGGTTCTGGAGCAGCACGGCGTGCAGGTCTGCTGTTGGCTCCGCCTTTGGAGTTTTCATAAATAAATCATACTGGGAGCCCCCAAGGTCTTGTATAAATCTGCTTTATTTACCTAAGATCACTTCCAGAGCAGATGTAAAGATGCATTTGCAGCCGGCTGGACAGAGACGCCCAGCCCTGAAAACCAAAGGAAGTCGTAATGAAGCGACGTTCAATTGCGAAGTACGCGGCCGTCGCCGCCGTCCTTTCCCTGGGCCTGACTGCCTGCGGCGGGGCCAGCGGCAGCGCCGACGCCAAGACCTCCGGCACCGTCCGGGTCACCCTCGCCAACCATGTCTGGACCGAGGGCATCAAGGCAGCCATTCCGGAATTCGAGAAGTCCAGCGGGCTCAAGGTCGAACTGACCCAGCTGGGCGAAGACCAGCTCTCGGACCAGTACAACGTCAAGCTCAACGCCGGCAGCGACGAGATCGACGTCATGATGTACCGCCCGCTCCAGGAAGGAAAGGCGTTCGCGAAGAACGGCTACCTCGCGGACCTGACGTCCAAGGTCTCCTCGGACGCCGCGTGGGACTGGAAGGACTACCAGGAGGGCCCGGTCAAGGCCACCACCGCTGACGGCAAGGTGGTCGGCGTCCCGATCATCACCGAGCGCGAAGTCCTCTACTACCGCAAGGACCTGCTGAAGGCCGCCGGCCTGGAGGTTCCCAAGACCATGGACGAGCTCGAAGCCGCGGCCAAGGCCATCAAGGCTTCCTCCCCGGGCACGGCCGGCTTCGTGGCCCGCACCGGCAAGTCCGCCGCCGTCACCCAGTTCTCCAGCTTCCTGTACAGCTTCGGCGGCGACTTCACCGACGCCAGCGGCAAGTCCGCCGTCAACTCCGACGCTGCGAAGAAGGCCTACGCGTTCTACGGCGGCCTGATCAAGAACTACGGCCCCGCCAACGTCAGCACCGACATGAGCTGGCCCGAGGCAATGGCGATCTTCACCCAGGGCAAGGCCGCCTTCTACACGGAGGCCGACTCGCTCTACAAGAACGCCACCGACCCGGCCAAGTCCAAGGTCGCCGACACCGTCGGCTTCGCAGCACTGCCCGCCGGCCCCGCCGGCTCCAAGCCGTACAACATCCCGTCCTGGGGCCTCGCCATCAACCAGGCATCCAGCAACCAGGACAACGCCTGGAAGTTCATCCAGTGGGCCACCAGCAAGGAACGCACCCTCGAGGCACAGAAGGCCGGAGTCCCCGGACCCCGCGCCTCGGTCTGGGCAGACCAGGCCGGCACCTCCACCTACCCGAAGGACCTCGCCGAGGCCATCTCCGCCAGCGCCAAGAACGGCGTCGGGCACGACCGTCCCGAGGTTGTCACCGTAGGCAAGGCCCGCGAAATCGTGGGCGGCCCGATCGTCGCCACTATCACCGGCTCTGACTCGTCCGCCGCAGCCGACACGGCGCACGACGCCTTCCAGAAGTTCCTGGACAGCGAAAAGAAGTAGCGCCCCCGGCGCGCCAGCCAGGCTTCGCGCCTGAGCACTGCGCCTGGGCACCAAACAGCCCGGCGGGACGGCGGTCCGATGCCGTCCCGCCGCGGCCAGCTTTTCACTTCACCCCCAACTCCTTAGGTGAACCATGTCTGTATTGACCACTCCCCGCAGCGCCCAGACCCAGCCGCCGTCCGGCCGCAAGGGCGCCCGCACCCCCGGTGCACGCGAGAACTTCTCCGGCTGGGCCAACCGGCACCGCAAATGGCTCTTCGCTGCCCCCGCCATGATCTTCGTCGGCGTCCTGATCGTTTTCCCCCTCGGCTGGACCCTGTACCTGAGCCTGACCGATTCGCAGGGCTCGGTCCGGGCGGCCTCCGATTTTGTCGGCGTGCAGAACTACCTCACGGTCCTCTCCGACGTCGAACGCTTCTGGCCCGCCGTCGGCCGCACGCTGAGCTTCACCGGCGTTGCCCTTGTCTGCGAAGTGGTCCTCGGCATGTGCATTGCGCTGCTGCTGTGGCGCCCGTTCCGCGGCGAAAAATGGGTCCGCGTGGCCATCCTGCTCCCGCTCGTCGCCACTCCCGTGGCCGTCGGCATGATGTGGCGGCTGATCTTCGATCCCAACATCGGCTTCGTCAACCAGCTGCTCGGCATGGTCGGGATTCCCGCCCAGCCCTGGCTCTCCGGCCAGGACACGGCGCTCGGCACCACCATCTTCATGGACGTGTGGCAGTGGACCCCCATGGTGGTCCTGATCCTCCTGGCCGGACTGACCTCGCTCTCCGAGGAACCCGACGAGGCGGCCCGGATGGACGGCGCCAACGCCTTCCAGCGCTTTTTCTTCATCACGCTGCCCCTCATGATGCCGACCGTGATCGTCGCCATCCTGCTCCGGGGCATCGACGCCCTGAAGACCTTCGACATCCTCTACGCCACCAAGGGCAAGGGCGGCGGGTCCTTCCACGAAGTGGAAACGCTCAACGTCTACGCCTACGGGCTGAGCTTCGACTACAACCAGTACGGGCTCTCCTCCGCGGTGCTGATCCTGTTCTTCATGATCATCATCGGCTCCATGTGGCTGCTGACCATGCGCAAGAAAGCGGTAAGCAAATGACCGTACTGACAGAAAACACAGAAAACACCGAGCCCCGGACCGCAGACCCCGCCCGGCCCACACCGGCGCCGCGCCCCCGGAAGCCGCTGGGCACCCGCGCGTACAAGGTGTTCCGCGTGGCGGCACTGGTGGCCGTGGTGCTGTTCCTGATCGCCCCGCTGTTCTGGATGCTGCTGGCATCCCTCAAGACCAACGTGGACATCTACGACACCGGCAAGTCGTTCCTGTTCACGCCCACGTTCGAGAACTACGCCAATGTGCTGCAGCGGAACAACTACTTCGTCTTCATCTTCAACAGCTTCTGGGTGGCCTTCGTCTCCACTGCCCTGTCGCTGGTCCTGGGCGTGCCCGCCGCCTACGCCATGAGCCGGTTCACGATGCACCGCTCGGCCCTTGTGGTCCTGATGGCCCGCGTCATCCCCGGCGTCTCCCTGCTGGTGCCCTGGTACTACGTCTTCTCCAACCTGAAGATGGTGGGTGGCTTCGAGGTGCTGATCCTCAGCCACATGTTCGTCGCGCTGCCGCTGATCGTGTACATCATGATGAGCTACTTCGATTCCCTGCCGCTGGAGCTGGAGGAGTCGGCCCAGGTGGACGGCCTCACCCCGATCGGCGCCTTCCGCCGCATCACCCTGCCGCTCTCCGTCGCCGGCATGGCCACCGCCGGCATCCTGTCCTTCATCTTCTCGTGGAACAACTTCATGTTCGCCCTGGTGCTCTCGGGCTCCAAGACCAAGACCCTGCCGGTCGCGATCTTCGACTTCGTCTCCTACGCCAGTATCGACTGGGGCGGACTCATGGCGGCCGCCACCGTGGTCACTATTCCGATCATGATCATTGCGCTCTTCACGCAGAAGTACATCGTCTCCGGCATGACCGCCGGCGCGACCAAGGGCTAGGCAACAGATGACACTCATCAGCAGGATTGAAACGTTCCTCGTCGCTCCGCGCTGGCTCTTCGTCCGGATCGAGACGGACAGCGGGATCGTCGGCTGGGGCGAGGCGAGCTGCGAAGGCCGCAGCGAAACCGTGCGCACCGCCGTCGACCAGCTCTCCGAGCTGCTCATCGGCAACGACGCGCTCCGGATCGAGGACCACTGGCAGGTCATGACCAAAGGGTCCTTCTACCGCGGCGGGCCCATCCTGGCCAGCGCCGTGTCCGGCCTGGACCAGGCCCTCTGGGACATCGCCGGCAAGCACTTCAACACGCCCGTGCACCAGCTTCTCGGCGGCCATGTCCGGGACCGGATCCGGATGTACGGCTGGGTGGGCGGGGATGAGCCCAATGAGGTGGCGGACCAGATCAGCGCGCAGCTGGAGGTCGGCCTGACGGCGGTCAAGATGAACGCCAGCGGCCGGATGAGCCCCATCGCCTCCGTGGCCGAGCTCGACGGCGTCGTCCGCCGCGTCGCCGCCGCCCGCGAGGTCCTCGGCGACCACCGCGACGTGGCCGTGGACTTCCACGGCCGCTTCAGCCTCGCCAACGCCCGCCGGGTGGCGCCGCTGCTGGAACCGTACCGGCCCTTCTTCCTCGAAGAGCCGGTGGTCCCGGAAAACACGCACCTGCTGCGCGAGTTCACATCCTCCACGACGACGCCGGTCTCCACCGGTGAGCGGCTCTACAGCCGGCAGGAATTCCTGCCCGCGCTGCAGGCCGGCATCGCCGTGGCCCAGCCGGACCTCTCCCACGCCGGCGGCATCACCGAGGTCCGCAAAATCGCCTCGCTCGCCGAAATCTACGAGGTCCAGCTCGCCCCGCACTGCCCGCTGGGCCCGCTGGCGCTCGCCGCCTGCCTGCAGGTGGGCTTCGCGACGCCCAACTTCCTGATCCAGGAGCAAAGCATCGGCATCCATTACAACCAGGGCGCCGAAGTCCTGGACTACGTCGTGGACAAGTCCCCGCTGAAGTTCGTGGACGGACACATCGAACGGCTCACCGGCCCGGGCCTGGGCATCGAGATCGACGAGACCGTGGTCCGGGCCGCGGACAAGCGCGGGCACGCCTGGCGCGGTCCCGTCTGGCGGCACCCCGACGGCGCCTTCGCCGAGTGGTGAACGCCGGAACGCTGGGACCGGACCTGTTGCCCCGACGTAGTTGCCCCGACGTATTTGCCCCGAAGGAGAAGCCTGACATGGAGAACACCCTGACGCCCGAACTGCTGCTGGCCGGGATCCAGGAAAGCCGGCTGGTGGCCATTGTGCGCGGCACGGACGGCGCGGCCGCCGCGAAGGCAGCCCTCGCGGCGATGGAGGAGGGCTTCCGGTATGTCGAAATAGCGCTCACCACGCCGCGGGCCCTTGAAGCCATCCGGGAAGTCCGCGCGGCCGCCCCCGCGGGCTGCTTCGTCGGTGCCGGAACGGTGCTGACGGCCCGGGACGTTGCCCGCGTCGCCGAGGCGGGCGGCCAGTTCATGGTGACCCCGTCGCTGGCAGAGTCGATTGCCGAGTCGGCCCGGCTGGCACTGCCTGTGCTCGCCGGTGCGCTGACACCCAGCGAAGCCCACGAAGCCATGAACCGCGGCGCCACGGCCGTCAAGCTCTTCCCCGCTTCCATCGGCGGTCCGGGCTACCTCAAGGCGCTCCGCGACCCGTTCCCCGGGATCCCGTTCATCGCCGTCGGCGGCGTCGGGCTGGATGAAGCCGAGGGCTACTGGGAAGCCGGCGCCATTGCCGTGGGGCTCGGCGGACCGCTGTTCGGCGATGCCGGCTCCGGCGGCGACCTCGCCCCGATGCGGGAGCGGGCCCGCGGTTTCGTGACCCTGGCCGCCGGGTTCGGCCGCCCCCGCGCGGAGAGCCTGCGGTGATGGCCGCCGTCGGCCCGGCTTTGGCTGGGGAGGGCGTCGACCTGCTGACGTTTGGCGAGTCCATGGTCTCGCTGCGGTCCACCGGCCCGCTGTCCGCCGGCGGCAGCCTCGGCATGCACGTGGCCGGGGCCGAATCGAACGTGGCCGTCGGGGTCGCCCGGCTCGGGCACAGCGTCACCTGGGCCGGGGTTGTCGGCGCTGACCCGCACGGGGAGTACATTCTGCGGCAGCTGCGCGCCGAGGGGATCGGGCTGCGGCACCGGATTGACGCGGCAAGGAACACCGGGGTGATGTTCCTTGAACAGCGCACCGCGGATGTCACCCGGGCCTTCTACTACCGCGCCGGATCCGCCGGGTCCACCCTCGGCCGGGAGGACCTGGACCGTGCCCTGGCGGCCGGGGCCCGGATCCTGCATCTGACCGGCATCACCGCCGCCCTCAGCCCCGACGCCCGCAAGGCCGTGGAGTACGCGGCCGAGCGCGCCGCCGCCGAAGGCATGGAGGTCTCCCTCGACGTCAATTACCGCAGTAAGCTCTGGACCCGGGAGGAGGCCCGCGCCGCGCTCTCGCCGCTCGCCCGGCACGCCAGCATCGTGATCGCCTCCGACGATGAGCTCGGGCTGGTCGCTGACCCGGTGGGAGCTGGCCCGGAGGGATCACCGCACCCCGGCGATGCCGATACAGATGCAGATACCGCCGAAACAGCCATGGCCGCCGAACTGCTGGAGCGCGGCGTCCGCGAAGTCGTGGTCAAGCGCGGCGCCGCCGGCGCCGGTGTCCACACCGCCGACGGGCGGTGGGAAGTGCCCGCCGTGCCTGTGACCAGCATCGATACCGTGGGCGCCGGGGATGCCTTCACCGCCGGCTACCTGTCCGCCCTGCTCGACGGCGCCGACGTCGCCGGCCGCCTGCAGCGCGGCGCCCTGGCGGGAGCCTTCGCCGTCAGCACCGAGGGGGACTGGGAAGGCCTGCCCGGCCGTGCGGAGCTGGCACTGCTCGCGACCACGCCGGGCGGAACCACCCAGCGCTAAGCCCCCCGTGCTGAACCACCCGTGCTGAACCACATTGGCGGCTATCCGGCGCGCCCGACATTCACCGACCAAGAAAGCCTGGACCTGTTGTGAAAATCATTGCCGCTGAAGTGTTCGTCACCAGCCCCTCCCGGAACTTCGTGACCCTGCGGATCACCACCGAGGACGGCGTGACCGGGATCGGGGACGCGACCCTGAACGGGCGCGAGCTCGCCGTGGCCGCCTATTTGAAGGAGCACGTCGCGCAGCTGCTGATCGGCAAGGACCCGCACCGGATCGAGGACACCTGGCAGTTCCTGTACCGGTCCTCGTACTGGCGCCGCGGCCCG